>MEQK01000031.1 GCA_001770175.1 Bdellovibrionales bacterium RIFOXYD1_FULL_55_31
AGAGCCATGGCACGTGTTTGTGATTATTGCGGAAAAGGTCCCACAACCGGACACAAGGTTTCTCACTCGAACATCAAGACAAAAACGCGTTGGCTCCCCAACCTGAGGCGGATGAAAGCGGTTGTTCGGGGAACTACCCAGACTGTTCGCGTCTGCACCCGTTGTATCCGCGCGGGACTTGTCGTCCGCCCGCTCAAGCGCACCTATAAAGCTGAAACGAAATCGGCCTAAGCCAGATTATTCGATCGCGATCGCTTCCACTTCAAAGAGAAGATCCTTGGGAAGTCGTGCAACTTCCACTGTAGAACGCGCTGGCGCGGAGTCCCCGAAGTATGATCCGTAGATTTCATTAACACGCGGAAAATCACTCATGGATTTGAGAAAAATGGTGGTCTTCACAACCGAATCAAAACCAACCCCGGCCTCCTCCAGGACAGCTTTCAGATTCTCCATAGCCCGCCTTGCCTGAGTCTCGACATCTGGACCGGCCACCTGCCCGGTCCGGGGATCAAGTCCTATCTGCCCCGAACAAAAAACAAACCCGTTTGCCTTGATCGCCTGGCTATACGGCCCGATCGGCTGCGGTGCTAACGAGGTCAGGATCACTTCCTTTTCACGACTTCGTCCGGACATACTACCCCTCCTTGTTTTGATTCCTGCTCAGATGAACTTCCATGGCCGTAATGGCCGCCATATTTACCACGTCATTCACATCAGAATTCTGTTGCAGCACAGATACGGGCTTCTTCATCCCGATCAGAATCGGTCCGACCGCCTCGGCCGCCCCCATGCGGGCCAAAAGTTTGTAACTGACGTTTCCGGACTGGAGATCCGGGAAAATAAGGATGTTGGCATCCCCGGGGACCCGGTTGAACGGGAAGCTCGACTTCGAGATATCAGGAACAACGGCCGTATCCGCCTGCATTTCTCCGTCCACGATCAGCTGAGGCATTCGGGCCCGAACAAGCTCAGTCGCCTTTGCCATCTTTTGCGCGAACGGATGGTTGTTCGAACCGAAATTGGAAAATGACAGCATCGCCACCCGCGGCTCCTCGATCGTGAACCCCTTCACGAAATCCGCTGTCTGAGCTGCAATCTGCGCGAGATCCTCGGCTGTGGGCTCGATATTCACCGTGGTATCCGCGAACCAGAGTATCCGGCGCTTGAAGACCATCATGTAAATTCCGGCAAGCTGGAATCCGGGTTTCACTCCGATACAATGAATGGCCGGACGGATCGTTTCGGGATAGCTTTGCGCGATTCCGTTCAGCAGGCCGTCGGCATCTCCCATTTCGACCATCATGGCGCCGAAATAATTATTCTGCTCGACGATCCGGCGGGCCAGACCCAGTGTCGCGCCTTTGCGTTGCCGTTTTTCGAAAAAGTGACGTGCGTAAAGATCAAGCTTCTCAGAACCGCTGGGATCAACAATCCGAACACCATTCAGGCCGTCCTCAACTCCGAGTTCTCTGATCTTCCGCTCGATTTTTTCCGCGTTACCGAGAAGGATTGGCTCAGCAATGGCTTCGTCGCGAATCGTCTGGGCCGCGCGGAGGATCTTCGGATGCTCCCCTTCCGGAAGCACGATCGTGACGCGACGGCCCTCCTCGTGGCCGGTACTGACGCGCTTCTTTATTCCGCGCATAACGGCATAGGTTGCTCCGAGCAATCCTTCAAGCCGCTCACGATAATGTGAAAGGTCGAGTGTGCAACGCGCCACCCCTGATTTCATGGCGGCTTCAGCTACGGCGGGTGCGACCCAAAGCAACACACGTTGGTCGAAAGGTTTCGGAATGAGATACTCTCTTCCAAATTTGAATTGCTGCCCGCCGTAAGCACGCGAAACCGCATCCGGCACGCCTGCCTTCGCGAGCTGCGCAAGCGCACGCACCGCGGCCATTTTCATTTCTTCATTAATCGCCTTGGCGCGAGTATCGAGGGCACCTCTGAAGATAAAAGGAAAACCGAGGACGTTATTGACCTGATTCGGATAGTCCGAACGGCCGGTCGCCATGATGACATCCGGCCTTACGCGGTAAGCGTCCTCCGGCAACACCTCGGGATCCGGGTTCGCCATCGCGAAGACGATTGGGTCTTTGTTCATCTTCTTCAGCATCTCGGGTGAAATGCCGTTTTTGACCGAAACTCCTACGAAGGCATCGGCGCCATCCAGCGCTTCAGCGATCGTTCGCTTGTCCGTCTCGGCCGCGAACTTTTCCTTGTACGGGTTCATCCCTTCTTTTCGGCCTTTGTAAATCACGCCCTTGGAATCGGCCATGAGGATGTTTTCGAGTCTGACCCCGAGATTCACGTAAAGATTGGCGCAGGCGATAGCCGCAGCGCCCCCTCCACAGAACACGACCCGCACCTTCGAAATGTCCTTACCCACGACCTCAAGCGCGTTCAGAAAAGCCGCTCCGCTGATCACCGCCGTTCCGTGCTGGTCATCGTGAAAAACGGGAATATTCAACTTACTCTTGAGTTTTTCTTCGATATAGAAACATTCTGGAGCCTTAATATCCTCGAGGTTGATCCCGCCGAAAGTCGGTTCCAGCATTTCGCAAGCTCGAATAATGTCGTCCGGGTTCTTCGCGTCCAGCTCAATATCAAAAACATCGATGTCAGCGAACTTCTTAAACAGGATCCCCTTGCCTTCCATGACAGGCTTTCCGGCAAGGGCGCCGATATCGCCCAACCCAAGGACGGCCGTTCCGTTTGAGACAACGGCTACGAGATTCCCCTTCGCCGTATACTCGTAAACCTGGTCAGGTTTAGCGTGTATTTCCCGGCAAGGGCCCGCCACTCCCGGCGAATAAGCAAGAGAAAGATCCTGTTGCGTTGAAACGGGTTTCGAAGGGACCACTTCGATTTTGCCTTTTCGTCCGCGAGAATGAAATTCCAGAGAATCATCGTAAATCGTCATAGCGTAACGCTAGCATTTGACCCGCAAGCACGAAAACTAAAAAATACTGGGCGCACCTTACAAGCTGTGGCAATCTTTAAAGGAATGCAGCGACTCTCCCCGAATCAGCGGCAAAACCTGAAACTTCCGTTCGCCTTCCTGCTGCTTCTCGCCATTCCACGAACCAGTGGCGCGGAGTTCTACCGTCGCGAATGGCAGAGTCGGCACCAACCCGAAAGAATCCTGGGCCTTGAGGCTCAGTTTACGAACTATTCAACCAATCAGAACTATGACGCGTACGGAAGCACCTCGTTGCCGCCGGGATTCCGGAACTACTCTCGACAGAGTGCTGATCTTCACGTCGGTGCCGGACTATCCCAGAAGTTCACGCTTTACGGGACCGTCAGCTGGGCACGGGTTCAGGTCGATCACGAACTCCTGGCTGGCAGCTCCTTCGGATTTACAGATCAGACGGTGGGCGCCAACTATCGTTTGATCGACAAGAAAATTTCCCTCGACCTCCAACTCGAAGTCGCGATACCGGCCTATAACAATTCACTATCAACCCTGAATTTGTCTCCATACGTGGGGGACGGTTCCACGGACATAACGGCTGGGGGCTTTTTACGCCTGCCTCTTTCTTCCGAAGCGCGTTACCCGGTCGAACTCAGATCCGGAGCCGGGTTTACCAGCCGTACGAACAACTTTTCATCGGCAATTCCTTGGACAATGGACGTTCGTTTTAATGGCGACCGCTTTCTCGGCTCCGCAGGCCTCATGGGCGTCTACTCACTTCAGACGGACCCGGGAATCGGAAGCCCGGCTGCCAGTCTTGGTACGGCGGGCAGCTATGTAACGAATGCGGTGAACCCTTCTCTTGCGAGCATTCGCGGCCAAGTCGGTTATCACGTATCAGGACGCGCGAGACTCACGTTCATGGGGGCGAAAAGCATTTCAGGACAGAATGCACCACAAGGATTCCTGTTCGGTCTCGGATTTCAGCTCCAACTCGGGAAGAAAACAGCGAGCAAGCATCCGGAGAATCCCGTCAAGATGACGCCGATGGAATACGGGCATTCCAATCAGGGCCTTGTATATTATCACAGTTCGGTTCCCGAGGCGCGGGTTCTGCGCGCGAATGACCGTCTGAACCTGGTCAAGATCAACAAAGGTTCCAACGACGGGCTGGCAGTCGGTCAGATTTTTGATATCTTTAGCTTAAAGCAAGGCGGCACAGCCGGTGGCGAACCCGGTGGACAAAGTTCCAGTCGCAGTTCTCCCGAAGAAGCCATAGCCCGTGGTCGCGTTTCGAGCGTAAAACCTGAGGAAGCGGTTCTGACGATAACGGAGTACTTCAGAGAGGTCTGGATAGAAGAAGGATTCGTCGCCAGACAGCCCGTTCAATAAAGCGAGGAGAGTAGAAGATGAAAAAACAGATGAGCTGGCTTTGGGGAATGGCAATCGGGGTCAGCGTGTTTCTTCCGACTCCAAGCTATGCCGTAAAGTTCGCGAACCAGTTCACTGAATTTGAACTTCCGCCCCAGTGGCAATGCAATCTCGAAGGAGCGGAATGGGTATGCCAGAGCAGCAATGAGGCGAAGAAACGGGACGCGATTATCGTGCTTGCAGCCAAATTGAAAGGCGATCAGGACAGCCTGGATCAATACCTCGCCTACCTGAAAGCCGATAAAAGCTACACAAGCGTCACGGGCAGACCGGTTAAGTCAGTTATGAAGTACGCAAAGAACGTGAACATCAATAATCATGCTTGGGTCGATTCACTGCACTTGGAATCCGAAATCCCCGGCTTCTACACGCGATATCTGGCGACCGTGAAAAGCGATATCGGCGTTCTTGTCACGTATTCCATCAACAAGAGCAAATACCAGCAGTACCTTGAGGACTTCGATAATATGGTCAAAACGCTCAAGGTATTCAGAAAGCCCGGTATGGGCCTGAACGCCAATCCACAGAACTCGAACCTGTTTGACGCCACCAAAGTGCCCATCACGATGTCGGAAACCACGGTCTTCCCGAATTCACAAATCCAGGGCGGGGCTGACCAAAAACCGGCCCGCAAGAAGTCACTTCCGCTACTCCCGATTTTGATCGGTGGTGCGGCCGTCGGTTACCTGATCTGGCGCAAAAAACAAACCGGATAAAACCCGAGGCCAAATTCCTCGACAAACGCCCCCGCTATCGATTCAGCCGCGAAGCGTGAAGCTTCGAGAGCATCTGACGGGTCGGTTTAGGCCCCACGAAAAGGAGACTGCGCCGCTCTCCGCGCAGAAGCTTGCGCGCGAGACGGCGGACATCATCGGTCGTAACCGCATCGATTTGGGCACAGACTTCGTCCACACCCATGTATTTGCCGAAGAAGATTTCATTCATCGCGATACTCGACATCCTCGATTCAACGCTGTCGGACGAAAGAAGAATGGTGCCCTTGATATTATCCTTCACGGTCCTGAGTTCCTCGTCGGAAAGGAGATTTCTCTTCATCCGCTCAACACATTCCTCGATCAGGCGAAGACACACGGGAACCTGGTTGGGACCGGTTGCGGCATAAATCGAAAATACGCCTGAATCCATGAACGGCGACAAACTGGAATAAACCGTGTAAGCGAGCCCCTTTTTCTCCCTGATTTCCTGGAATAATGACGAACTCATCCCTCCGCCCAAATACACATTCAGCAGAAACGCGGCGAAGCGGTCACGCGAAACATAGGTAGGTCCCTCGATACCCCATACCATGTGCACCTGTTCCATCGGCCGTTCAACCCACCATCGGCCTTCCTTGAGAGAACGCGGCGCCGGCTCGAAGCCGAGTTCCCCGCGTGATTGACGATGCCCCGGACGTCCCGGCCAGCTCGTCTTGATCAGTGACCGCAGCCGACGTTTTACTGCATTATGGGAAACGTCACCGGCCACCGACACGATCATCCTTTCAGGGCAATAGTGTTTTCTGAAAAATCGAAGGACATCCGCCCGGCGCATCCGGCGAACGCTGGCCTCGGTTCCGAGTATCGGGCGCCCAAGCCCATGACGACCATAGACCAGCTCAAAAAAGAGGTCGTGCACCATCTCCTCTGGAGATTCTTCACCCATCTTGATTTCCTGGAGGATAACTTTGCGTTCCCGTTCGAGCTCGTCGGAGTCGAACGTCGAATTGAGAAGAACATCACTCAAAATGTCGAGCCCCAGTTCAAGATCACGGTTCAAAAGCAGCAGATGGAAGCAGGTATACTCACGCGCGGTAAATGCATTGAAATCACCACCGACCTGATCAACCTCACGGGCGATGTCCAAAGCGGAACGGCTTTCAGTTCCTTTGAACAGCATGTGTTCAAGAAAATGCGACAACCCCGCCTCTCGGGGCCGTTCGAATCGGGTTCCGGTTCTGACCCAGATTCCGATCGACAAACTTTGAAACCGATGCCGTTCGGTGACGAGGGTTAAGTTGTTCCCGAATACGGTTTTCTGAAAACTGGGCTTCGATCGCATTTCTGGCCAAACCTTTCATAGCTACGAGGATCAGAAGATAATCCCGACCGAGACTCCGACATAAGGGACGATCCGATAACCATCGACGAACGGGTCGTAAATCCGAAGGAACGCCGCTTCGATGTCGGCTTCATACTGATCCATATTCAAACGAAACCCCAGATTAGATCCCAGGTCAAAGGTAAGGCCGGAAACCGAAACTCCTCCCGCTGTCCCTGTAATACCTGAACGGAACAACATCAACCCGCTGTAGGCTGCCACACCCGAGGTCAGGCGGTAACTGACCGGGATTGAAAGATCCACGGTATTCGCCGAAAGAGTCTGATCTATTTCCAGCGGCTGCATCGCCGTAAAGTAGGAAACCGTTCCTGAGCTCGAGTAAGCGCCGTATCCGAGCATCCCGGCGACGGCCAGCCGGTTCTTGCGAAGAATCTGATACTTGCCTCCAACGCGCCATCCAGCTCCGTGGTAAGACAGAAACCAGCCGAGCTGAAAATCAATCCTCTGCATGACCCCGACGGTTCCCTGTAATCCAAAAAGACTGCCTTGAAAAATCTGTCCTTCTTGGGGAATTCCGTTCACCGGCGAGCCAGAAGGCACAAAGGTGTAAATACGGCTGCTCTCGTATTTTGCCGCGACTTTGATCCGTTTCGCGCCGAGCGCTTCTCCGGTTTCATGCCTCAGTACGGGGGTCGTCATCGTGGAACAGGAACACAAAGCGGGCACGAAAAAGAGCCACAGCCGCAGAGAGAACGGGGAGCGTCGCCTCATAAACGCCTCCTCGCTCTTTTTCCACTCTTCTTCAACGAACGCTCGACGAGTGGAAGCGTCTTTTTCAAACGGGCGACATGAATTACCCCGGTACCGGGAACCGTCAAGGGCGCGGTCGTAACCCCGATCACAATGCCGGTCGTCGGTGCTCTAAGCTGAGTCACGGTTTTTCCAAACGGGTTAAGAATCGCCCCGATCACGTCGCCTTTGTAAATCAGATCGCCGGGCCGGACGTTCAGGTCCAAAATTCCGCCCTTTTCCGCGCGAATCCACTCACTCGCTTTGACAATCACCTGAAAAGGCGGCCGCTCCTGCTCGTGAGCGGGCCACATCCCGAATTCCGAAAGCACGTTCAACACGCCACGAAGCCCGGCGGCCGAGATCCGGTTCGAGAATCGCCTTGTTTCGCCGGCCTCGAAGAGAATTGTCGGCACACCCGCTTCGGTAGCTTCCCGCCGCAGTGAGCCAGGCATACCTGCCTGATTGACGAGAACTGCTGCCCCGAAGGCGCGCGCAATATGCCGAACGCGGGGATGGGTCATGTCGCCGCGAATATGCGGGAGATTGACTCTTCCGTCGGCGGCGGTGTGCAAGTCGATTCCAAAGTCGCTTTTCAAAATGATTTCGTTGAAAAGGCGTGCGGCAATCCGCTCGGCATTATTGCCCTTACGCTTGCCCGGGAAAAAACGGTTCAGATCCCGATGATACGGAAGATACCGTGACTGCGCCAGAAAACCGGGAATATTCACGACAGGAATCGCGATCAGGGTGCCCGACAGTTTTTCGTGATCGATGTCGAACATAAGCCGCCGCACGATATCAGCCCCGTTGATCTCATCGCCGTGAATCGCCGCCAAAACGAAAGCCGTGGGTCCCGGGGCTCGACCGCGAATCACTGTCACCGGTATCTGAATGGAAGACGCGAGATAGGACTCGGAGACTTTCAGATAAATCTCGCGGGTTTCACCCATTGCGACTCCAATCCCGCTGATTGAAAAATCGGTGTCACTTGAGTCCATCGTTCATCTATTATAGAAAATTTAATACGGACCGGATAGTTTTAATCATAGGTGACGAAATTCGATGAAGCACAAACCGAGTTCAACTGAAAAGCGCGGCCCCTCGCAAAGGCGAACCACTCGGGGCAAGAAACGCGTCAAAGATTCGTCGCCCGCGGCTCTACATGACCCCGAAGTACTCCCAGCCGAGCGACTGGACCCGAGTCACCCAGAGCCGGAGCTCGAACGGGGGCCGGAAGATGATGAAGAAACCGATACTCCTCCCGAACTGCATGACGATGTAGAACCATCGGAAACCGAAATCGCCGAGAGCGCTTCAACGCTACCGTCGACCGAAATTGTCGTGGAACGGGAGCTTGTATCCAGCTCCGTGCACGACCCAGTGCGGCGTTATCTTGAGGAAATCCGCCGCTATGCTCTGCTGGATCCCGAAGAGGAATTCCGGCTGGCGATGAAATTAAGAAGTGAAGGCGATATGCAGGCCGCTCGCATTCTCGTTTCGGCTAATCTCAGGCTTGTCGTCAAAATCGCACTCGAATACCGGACGTACTACTCGAACCTGCTGGATCTCATCCAAGAAGGAAACATCGGACTGATGAAAGCTGTCTCAAAGTTCGACCCCACCAAGGGTGCGCGGCTCGGCTACTACGCCTCATGGTGGATTCGGTCGTACATTCTCAAGTACCTGCTGGATAATTTTCGCCTGGTGAAAATCGGGACGACTCAAGCACAGAAAAAGCTATTTTATCACCTAATGAGAGAAAAAGAGCGGCTCGAAGCACAAGGCCTCCTGAGTGGTCCGAAGCTTCTCGCCGAAAAATTGAACGTCCGCGAAAAAGACGTGATCGAGATGGAGCAGCGCCTCTCCGGGCGAGGAACCGAGATGTCTTTGGACACTCCGATCGACTCAGAAGGCGGCAGCCATTCACATCTCGAACTCCTCGCCGACAGCCAAGAGTCGGCTGATGGGATTCTGGAACGAGAACAGCTCCTGGCGATGCTTCGCTCCAAACTTCCTGAATTTCAAACACTCCTGAACGAGAAGGAACTTTCAATTTTAAAAGAGCGACTCTTGTCTGAAGAACCTAAGACATTACAGGAGGTTGCAAACAAATATGGCCTCACCCGCGAGCGAGCCCGTCAGATCGAAGTTCGGGTCATCGATAAGCTCCGCGAATTTCTAAAACAAACCCTGTAGCAGCCGAAAAAACTTCCTTTACAGCGGCCCAGGCATCATGCTAGTTCCTGACCGAAATATAAATACATATAATCACTTGAGATCCTTCAAGTCAGTATCAAAGAGAAAGAACATGGCAGGCAAAACCGCAATCAAAGCAAAGAAATTGGAAATCGTAAAAAAATACGCTCACAACAGCACCAACACGGGACTTCCCGAAGTGCAAGTCGCCCTCCTTACAAATCGGATCAATGAACTCAACGGTCACTTCACCTCTTTTCCAAAAGACCACCACTCTCGTCGTGGCTTGTTGAAAATGGTGGGTCAGCGTCGTCGTCTTCTGACGTATCTGAAGAAGAACGATCCGAATCGCTACACACAGCTCATTCAGTCACTCGAACTCAGGAAGTAAGCCCCTGTTGTTTCGAGTCCGTTTATTTTCAATCTTATTTTGATCACAGCCCGAGGAGGGTCTTATGATTCATCGTGTATCTTGCGAGATGGGCGGCAAAACGCTCAGTATCGAAACAGGCAAACTCGCCAAACAAGCCGACGGTTCCGTGCTGGTCAGCTACGGAGACACCCGAGTTCTTGTTACAGCATGTTCTTCCCAAACGCCGCGTGTAGGCGCTGATTTTTTCCCTCTTACCGTCGAGTTTTCAGAAAAATTCTATGCTGCCGGAAAAATCCCGGGCAGTTTTCACAAACGAGAAGGGCGCCCGACTCAAGAAGCCACCCTTTCTGCCCGCATGATTGACCGGCCAATCCGGCCTTTGTTCCCGGAAGGCTACTTTTTCGACACCCAGGTCGTCGCGACCGTGCTTTCGGTTGATCTCGACGCGGACGTCGATGTCGCGGCTGCGGTCGGAGCCTCCGCCGCACTTCACATTTCGGATATTCCGTTCAGCGGACCGACAGCTGCCTGCAGAATGGGGCGAATCAATGGCCAGTACGTCGTGAACCCGACCTGGAAACAGATCGATAGCGGCGAAACTGATATGGAAATCCTGATCGCCGGCACCAGCAATGCGATCATGATGGTCGAGGGCGGCGCACGGGAAGTTCCCGAAGAAGAAGTCCTCGAAGCGATTATCCGAGGACATAATGAAATCAAGAACGTCGTCAAGATCGTCGACGAACTCAGAAACCTTTGTGGTAAGCCGAAACGCGAATTCACGCCAAGTGTCGTGGAAGCGAGCACCAAAACGCAGGTCGAAAAGCTCGCGAAGTCAGCCCTTCAAACAGCGCTTAAGACGAAGGACAAGCACACACGATACGAACTCGTCGACAAATCGAAAAAGTCGACGCTTGAAGCCTTGCTGCCCGCTGATCTCGCCAAGAGTGATCCTGAAGCGGCAAAGAAACTCGAATCCGATATCAAATCAGCTTTCGAACTGCTGCAATACAATCTCATGAGGGAAATGATCCTGACCGAGAAGATCCGGATCGACGGCCGCGACACAAAAACTGTTCGTCCGATTTCCGTGGAAGCCGGAATCCTGCCCCGGACACACGGAAGCGCTCTCTTTACACGTGGGGAAACCCAGGTACTCGCGACGGTCACTCTCGGCACCTCTGAAGACGAGCAGATCGTTGATACGATGTTCCAGAACTCGATGCGCAAGTTCCTGCTGCATTACAACTTCCCGCCGTTCAGCGTAGGCGAAACGGGGCGAATGGGCGGCCAGAGCCGGCGCGAAATCGGCCATGGTGCGCTTGCGGAGCGCTCGATCAAAGCGATGATGCCCGACTTCGAAAAATTCCCATATACGCTTCGCCTGGTCTGCGAAACCCTGGAAAGCAATGGTTCATCCTCAATGGGATCCGTTTGCAGCTCCTCGATGGCCCTGATGGATGCCGGCGTTCCATTCCCGAAGCCGGTGGCGGGAATCGCGATGGGACTGATCAAAGAAGGAGACCGCGTGGCCATCCTTACTGACATCCTTGGAGACGAAGATCACCTCGGCGACATGGATTTCAAGGTTGCCGGAACGCGTGAAGGCGTGACCGGGATCCAGATGGACATAAAAATCGAAGGAGTTAATGAGCAGATCATGAGAACCGCTCTCGCGCAGGCACGCGAAGGACGGCTCCACATTCTCGGAGAAATGGCAAAAGCGATCGAAGCTCCCCGAGGTGACATGTCCAAGTACGCGCCCAGGATCACCACGATCATGGTTCCCGTGGACAAAATCCGCGAAGTCATCGGATCCGGTGGCAAAGTCATCAAGGAAATCGTGGCTCAGACCGGTTGTAAGATCGACATCAACGATGATGGCCGCATTAACATCGCCTCGAATGACGGAGAGGCCGCTAAAAAGGCCATCGAAATCATCCAAGGTATCGTGGCCGAGGTGGAAGTCGGAAAGGTTTACAAAGGCGTCGTCAAAAAGATCGTTGAATTCGGTGCCTTTGTCGGCGTCATGCCGAATCAAGACGGGCTCCTGCACATTTCAGAAATCGCTTACGAACGCGTAAATACGGTTCAGGATTACCTGAAAGAAGGCGACGAGATCGAAGTGAAGGTTCTTGAAGTCGACAAATCGGGGAAGATTCGCCTCTCACGCAAGGCGCTCCTGCCCCCGCCTCCTGGAGGCATTCCGCCGAGAAGCGAACGCCCAGATCGCGATCGCGGTGATCGGGGTGACCGTGGCGATCGCGGCCGTGGAGGCCGAGGCGACCACGGTGGCCGGAGATAACGACGTACCGAAGCAGGCCTACAGCAAAGTCCAGCTCATGAGCATTCCTATCGAGGAAGAGCTGAGCGTCATTTTGCTTCCAGGATAAAGGTTCAAGTAGGGATTGATGCTGAGATTGGGGCTAATTTCCCAGCTCACGCCAGGCTCAAGGTCCGATGGCTCGCTGTAGAAGCTGAAGGCCTTTTGTCCGAATTCATGGTTGACCTGCATTTCGTAAAGAACGGTCAGCGCCAGCTTTCTGGACAGCCGGACATTAATGCTTGGACCGAGATAGAGTTCAAGATCGTTTCCGTAACCGCGCTTGCCGAACACGTTTGCCCGTTCTGACCCGAAAAGAAGCAATGTCAGGGGGCCGTCACCCACGGTGTAGCTCAGGGCCTGATAGCTCTGAAATGCGGCCAGCATGTCGTTTTGGCGTGAAACCGACGAGATCGGAAAATGCACCCGCATATCAGCGTAGAGATTCAGGTGATCCGTCCTGATCAAGCCATCGTAGCCCAATCGCACATACGGATCCTGCATCGCCATTTTCTGTCCAAAAACGGGGTTCCAGGTCCAATACGCCGTACCCGCCAAGATGAGTTGTTCAGAAAGGTTGTAGCCAAGAGTCATAAAATTCTTGAGTAAAATTGGCCGGTTTAAGTCTTGCTCGCCGCTAGGAGTGGGCTGGTATGCGGAAGTCCCTTTAAGCGCCGGTCCATAAAATATTGCGTAGTAATTCATGAAAAGGGGATCGCTCGTGATCTCTCGTTGCTCGAGTTCGGTGCCGAGCTCGGCGGTCGTCACCTCGGAAGCTGCCTGGATCTGGGGAACTTCACTGGTCGTTTCCGTCGCCTCGGTTAAAGCGATTTCTGCATTCCCGTCTCCGTCATCGCTGGGCGCAAGCGATTCAGATCCAGCAAGCTCGTCCTCGCTGGATTGGACGAGCTCTTCGCTTGCGAGAACATCTGCGACAGCACCTCCCATCAGAAGTCCCGCAGCTAGTGCAAAAATCCCGAAGCGTCCAATCGTCCCCATCATAATTTTCACCTCGATGGCTCCTCGATGAGTGAAGCAAGGGGCCTGCCATACAGCGGGGCAGTGTTATCGGCCGGATAGGGGAATACCGCGTTAAAGAAGAGCTTTGCTAACTGATTTTTCGCGGTACAATAAACGCTATGGCACCCGACGGTCCTGACTCCTCCCAACAATGGTATTTGGAAGCAAAGGGGCAAAAGTCGGGGCCTTTTACCCCGCAGGAGATCGGGGTTCTCCTTAAAGAGGGTTCCATTCAACAGGACGATGTCGTGACACATCCGGATTTTCCCGGCAAGACAATGAACGTCCGCGATTTCCTGAACTATTATTTCCCGGGCTCCACATCCCACAGCAAACCCGAACCCGCAAACTCAAGACCGGGCACTTTTGAGCCACCGCCCAGACCGGACATTCCCCGTTCTGCCACGAACGAAGTTGAATGGGATCATGAGCCCACCAATCCCGCTCTCAGTCTCTTTGACACGCTCCAAGCGGCACGTGAACGCAAACCAAAACAGGAATTCCAAGACATAGACCTGATGCACGCGCCAGAAATCCGGAACCGGATCTGGCTGACTTTAACCATCGGAATGGGTTTGATTGCTGCAGTCTGGTCGCTGACGCATCTCATACCAAAAGCGGAGGTCGAGACGACCGCGCCTCGGGTTTCTTCGATCAAGGATTCTGAACCGCCCCGCTCAAATGCTTCCGATTCGGCTCCCGCGCCCTCGTCAGTTTCGCGTGTATCAACGCCTCCACTTCTGCAATCGACACCACGCCCAACCGTCACACCGCGAGCCTTCAAGCTTCCTCCGGCAGTAACGCAGCCTCCAGCCGCCAAACAGGCCCCGCCCGCGCCTCCCCCCGCTCCTACGCCAACATTTGAGGCAGTTCCAGAGGACCGCTCAGATGATTTTCCCGAATTTGAAGCCGATCCTTTACAGCCCGAGGATGCTCCTTCGATCGCGCCAGAAATGATGGATGAATCCTCCGATTTTTACGTTCAGCCGGCCAGCATCCCGCCCTCGCCGGCCGCCGAACCGGGATACGAATAAGCAACAGCGCGGCGCGATCCGGCCTTGACGCACGGTTCTGGATCGGAAATAACATCCAGGTGTCTCACAAAGGGCTGCTGATCACATTCGAAGGGACCGAGGGCGCCGGCAAATCTACCTTGATCCGGGAGGTCGCGAGCAAAGTTACCCGCGATTTCGGAAAAACTGTCATTCGCCTGACTCGAGAACCCGGAGGGAGTCCGATCGCGGAAAAAATCCGTCGAGTTATTCTGGATGACCCCATCGATCCCCTGGCCGAGCTGTTTCTATACGAAGCCGCGAGAGCAGAGCACATGGCAAAAACGATAGTCCCCGCATTAACCTCCGGAGAGGTCGTCCTTTGCGACCGCTTCACCGATTCAGCGCTTGCCTATCAGGGTCATGCCCGCGGACTACCCTGGAAAACAGTGAAAGCACTGAATCAGATCGCGACCGGCGGTATCGAACCCGATCTGACGGTATTATTGGACATCGATCCAGCGCTCGGGCTCCAGCGGGCACGCGAGCAAACCCGATTTGAAGCAGAAGGGGTAGCCTTTCAAATGAAAGTTCGCCGGGGCTTTTTGAAAGCCCGTGCGGAAGACCCGAAAAGATGGCTAACGCTGAAAGTTGCGTCGGGAAACCCGGCGCAGCTCGCCGAAATGGTCGTGACGACCGTTCAGCGGCGGTTCGGGCGACGCCTCAGGGACCTTGAAAGGTCATCCCGTTCATGACCACCTCCTCCGCATTCCTCCAAGCCGAAGGAATATTTCCGATTCCCAAATCGGTCATCCGGCATCATGGAAAGACAATCTTCGGTCCCATGAAGGAGTGGCACACCAAAGGACGGATCGCACCGGCGCTCCTGCTGACCGGAACCAGTGGAATCGGCAAGCGGCACGTCGCCTACTTCATTGCCCAGTGGATTTTATGTGAGCGAAACGGCTTTTCTAAAAACGAGGCCTCCGAATACGGAGGAGATCTTTTCGGTACTGCTCCGCCAATCGAGGCCGGGGATCCGCTGACCGAGCCGTGTGGGGAATGCGCAAGCTGCCAGCGCGCAATTCATGGAAGCTGGGTGGATTTCGTCGAAATCGCGCCAGATCCCGAAACCGGAACGCTAAAAATCGAACAGTTCAGAAGGATGAAGGAGTCGCTTGGTTTCGGTGCGCATGAAGGCGCGTATCGAATCCATCTGATTCCGAACGCGGACCGGATGACGCCTCAAGCCGCAAATTCGGTCCTCAAAATCCTGGAGGAGCCTCCACGGGGTTGGCTGTTTTTCCTAACGACGAACGACCCAAGCCTGGTACTGCCGACCGTTCTCTCGAGATGCCAGGTACTCCGATTGAAGCCCTTCGATTCCGCGACACTGGACGAACTTCTCTTGGGCTCCGATGTTCCGGCGCAAAGGAAAGCCGTTTGTCTTGAGCTCGCGCAGGGAAGTTGGGGAAAAGCAACCGCACTGGCCAGTGATGAAATCTGGGAATACCGGACTGAATTTTTCGATTTCTTGAAATCACCCCAGAGCCATTTGAACCGTCTCATCGATTGGACTTCCCAGGACAATCAAGCGGGAGAACAACAGTTAAGCCGTTTCGCGCTCCTCCTGGATCAATTGGAACACATGCTTTTTGACCTGATTCGCTGGAGCCTGGAGCCGAAGGATCCGACGCGTCACGGCTGGAGCAATTTGGATGGAGCGGCCGCCCTCGCCTCGCATGCCCAGTCCATGACAAAACAACTGGGTGGGCCGGATCAAGCGCGCCTTTTCTGGATTGAACGCGCCGAACGCCTCGCTCGAGCGCGACAGGAATCCCTTAGCCCGGTGAACCGAAAGCTCCTGATTCAGGATCTTCTTATGCCTTTTCTGAAATAAAGGTTCTGCGCCCGAACTCCTGATGTAGCCGCGCCAGCTCTGATTTCATCTCGGCTTCGCCTAGTCCTCTCTCATCCGCCCAAACACGCGCCAGCATTTCGGCCCAGGGGGAACCGTGATCAGCGCGCGAAAGAAAGAGCGCTTGCCTGCGGAGGAAGAAATCCTCGAGATGAACCACCATCTCCGTCTTCATCGAATAGCGAAGTTGCGCGGCGAGATACGGGAACCCTTCCGGATCAGCGCCTGTTTTCCGCCCCTTGCTTTCAAGGTCAATGTCCAAAATGGTCAAAGCTTCAGCCCCGTATCGGTTCAGAAGTTCCTCCGGAATCTCGACCCTTCTGCGCGCCGCCTCGATATGGCAGGCTTCAACGGCTTCGCGTGTTGCGTTGAGATTCAATGGGGCCCGGGTTCTGGGTTTCGTCAATTCATGCGGCAGTACGGGGCATTTGCCTTTCCTGGCGTCTTTCTTCCTGGCAGAGATGGCAAAGTCGACGATTTCCTCGGCCATGGTCCGATGGGTAGTGTACTTCCCTCCGGCAACAATGACTGTTCCACCCGGTCCATGGTCGATGTGATGCTCGCGGCTGACCTTTTGAAGAGGACCAGTCGAACCATCACCCAGCGGTCCCATGAGGGGTCGAACACCGACGTAGGCGCTGATGATGTCTGAGTCGTTCAAGTGAAGGGAAGGAAAGGTCCGGCGGAGCTGCTTCATCAGGTAATCGATATCGGAACGGGAAATGCCCGCCTCGCCGGGATCTTGGGGCGAGGGCCCATCGGTAGTCCCGACAATGGCTACTCCTTGGCCCAAGTCAGGACGAGGCATCACGAAGCAAATTCGCCCATCTTCGGGGATCGTCATGACAACCGCGCCTGGGACTGAAAGTCTCTTCAGATCGAAAACGATATGAACGCCCTTGCTCGGGGCAAGCCATTTTTTCCAACGATTTGGGGCCAAGCGCTGACCCAGCTCATCGGTCCATGGGCCCACACATGAAATCACCTGATGGGCACGGATGTCGGTTTCACCGCTTCCAAGGGGTTTCTCAAGGTCCCGGGCTCGAAAACCCGTAATGCGATCCCCCGTCCAAAGCGGACCCACCGCTTCCGTATAATTGGCAATTGCGGCGCCGTTCTGGTGGGCCGCCCTCAAAGTCGCGATCGTCAGAACATCGTCCCACATTGAGGCATCGAAATATCTGAAGCCCCCCTTGAGCCCTTCGCTCCGTAGAGACGGAATTTCCTTGAGGAGCCGCTGCTTCGAAAAACCTTTATGCATCCCGGGGCTTCTGAAAAGGGCCAGGAGATCATAAAGCCACATCCCCATGCCCAGAACCATCCGCCCGTGCGGATCGCCTTCAAAAACCGGAAAATAAAACGGCAAAGGCCTGACCATGTGAGGAACGGTATCAAGAAGGAAGGCCCGTTCCGAAAGCGACTCGAAGACAAGAGAAAATTCGAGATTCTGGAGATAACGAAGTCCGCCATGAATCAACTTGGAACTACGCGAAGAGGTTCCAGTCGCGAAGTCTCCGCGTTCAACGAGTGCGACTTTCAGCCCTCGCGATGCCGCATCCCGAGCTACAGCCGCGCCCGTGATCCCTCCCCCGATAATCAGAAGATCGAATACCTCGTCATGAAATTTACGAAGAGCGGCTTCACGGCTTCTGAAAGAGAAATCCCGAATTTCCAGCCCCATTTTTGGCTCCTATACTCCGCTTGAGTGGCTCGCCGGCGCGGGACGGGTTAGCCCGATTCCGAGTTCGGCGAGCTGATCCGGATTGACCGGCGAAGGTGATTCAGACATCAGGCAATGGCCTTTCTGAGTCTTCGGAAAAGCCATCACATCCCGGATCGGACCGACTCCGCAGAGAAGAGCCGAAAGCCGATCCACGCCGAAAGCGATCCCGCCGTGCGGCGGCGTTCCGTATTGAAGCGCCTCGAGAAAGAATCCGAACTTCTCCCTCGCCTCCTCAGGACTGAGCCCCAGGTGCCTGAACATCGCGGCCTGCACATCCGAACGATAGATCCTCATGCTTCCACCGCCGATCTCAACGCCATTCAAAACCATATCATAGGCTGCCGCCTGGATTTTATCGAGATTGCGTCCATTCACAAAATCATCAAAAAACTCCGGCCTCGGCGAGGTAAACGGATGATGACATGCGTAATAGCGATTTTCTTTTTCATCAAATTCCAGAAGCGGGAAATTAACGACCCAGAGGAAGGCCGGCTTCCCCTCGCCCGGTTTCGGAATGAGTCCAAGCCGGGTTCCCACGGCCAGCCGAAGCGCACCCAAAGCATCGAAGACAACTTTGTCCTTCGAATCAGCGATCGCGAGGAGGAGATGCCCAGGCTGAAGTTGGAGGCGTTCCCTGAGGGCCGCCTTTTCAGTCTCACTGAAGAATTTTGCCGCCGGCGACTGGAGATCACCGTTTGGCTGGACTTTTATCCAAAGGAGGCCCTTAGCGCCGAACGTCGTTGCCTGAGCCTGGAGATCGTCGAGGTCCTTGCGTGAGAACTTCTCGGCCTCCCCGGGGATGACGATCGCGCGAACCGAACCTCTGCCACCGCGAGCATTCGAAGCAAGCGCGTTCTTGAATACCTGGAATTGGCTTTCTTTGAAAACATCGGAAAGGTCGGCGAGTTCCAGCCCGAAGCGGACGTCCGGCTTATCGCTTCCAAAGCGGGACATCGCCTCGGAATAAGGCATTCTCGGGAAGGGGGTTTGGATTTCCGCTCCAAGAATTTCCTTCCAAAGCTTCGCGATCGCCGATTCCAGTATCGGGAAAAACGCCTCTTCATCCAGAAATGATGCTTCAATGTCAATTTGCGAGAATTCCGGCTGGCGATCGGCGCGCAGGTCCTCGTCCCGAAAACAACGCGCGACTTGATAGTAGCGATCCATTCCGCTGACCATGAGCAGCTGCTTGAGCGTTTGGGGCGACTGAGGCAACGCATAGAAAGTCCCCGGATTCAGACGACTCGGGACAATAAAGTCACGCGCACCCTCGGGGGTTGATTTGTATAAAATGGGTGTCTCGATCTCGAGAAAAGAATGCTGATCCAGATGGTTCCGCAGAATCGAAAGCATTCTATGCCGGATCATGAGATTGCGCTGAAGCGAAGGGCGGCGAAGATCCAGATAACGGTACTTAAGCCGCAACGTCTCCGCGACATCAACATCATCCTCGATCAAAAACGGCGGGGTTTTCGCCTCGGATAAAATAACGAGATCAGAGCAGGCGACTTCAAATGCACCCGTGGCAAGCTTCGAATTCGCCATGCCCTCGGGGCGGTGCCGCACCTTGCCTTTGCACCAGATCACATGTTCGGATCTCAATTTACCCGCCATCTCAAATGCCTCAGCACCGCGTGATAGCGCTGGGTCAAAGACGATCTGGGTGATTCCGTACCGATCGCGCAGATCGGCGAACACCAGGCCGCCATGATCTCGCCGTTTTGCGATCCATCCGCAAAGGGTCACTTCTTTGCCGAGATCGGATGTCTTCACTTCCCCACAGGTATGCGAACGAACTATTCTTTGCGCCATGACACGAAGCTAACATCTTGAAAACATAAAGGCAATCTTCTGGGAGGGAATGGAGGCATATGGTTTGCTTTCTCGCGGATGAAAGGAAAAAACTTCAT
Organism: Bdellovibrionales bacterium RIFOXYD1_FULL_55_31; assembly: GCA_001770175.1. Lineage (GTDB taxonomy): Bacteria > Bdellovibrionota > UBA1018 > UBA1018 > UBA1018 > XYD1-FULL-55-31. Next base: position 19,654 of record MEQK01000031.1, read on the forward strand.
GCTGCGAGCGTCTATTCTCTTCTTCCTGCTCGGGCTAGCAGCAATTTTTTCCGGCATCACGAATGCCCCGGGCATTCCGTTCGAAACCGCTCGGGTCGTCTTTTTTACCTCAACAGGAATAGCAATCCTGACTTTTCTCATTGCACTGATATGGAGACAAGAATTCAAGGAATCTTTCGCGGCGCGGCCTGCTCAATTTCCGCGTCCGACTCCAGACCCGCGACGGCCGGAAGATCGGGCACTTTGAACAGCGGCGCTTCGGCGATTTCCCGCCGATCCTACTCAAAAAAAACGGTAGCCAATTCCTGGGAAGAAATCTGGGAGGCAGGCCCTTATTACGAGAGAATTTCCGAACTCCTTGAAGACGCTGAAAATCACGTTATTTTTGTCGGTTGGCAAATTGATTCCCGCCTGCCGATGTCCCGGCCGATCCGCCCACCCTCTGCCCTGCTCGAAGCTACGCCCTATCCTCGCGAACGCCTGAGAGAAAAAGTGATTCGGCTATGTGAATCCAAACCGGATTTTCACGTGTATTTCCTGATATGGGACCACTCGTATCTTTACGTTATCGAACGGGAACTCTGGCAGGGCAGAATCTGGGACGAGGTTCACCCACGGGTTCATTTCATCTTCGACAATCGCCACGCCTTCGGTAGCTCGCATCATGAGAAAATCTGTATTATCGACGGGGTCATCGCCTTTTGTGGCGGAATCGACCTTTGCGATGAACGGTGGGATACCCCGAACCACTTCTACAATGATCCACGCAGATCTCTCGACTGGAAAGCCGAACACCACGGACCGTATCACGACATGGCCGTTCAGGTGACCGGAGAAGCTTGTATCGACATCCACCGGCACGTCGAGAGAAGATGGAAAGCCATTTCGTCCATTCCGTTTCCCGGCGCTGCAACAAACCTCCGCCCCTCGCAAGGGCACCAGGTCTACATCAGCAGAACCGTTGCGAATGACCCTCCGGGGAGCCCCATCGTCCGCGAAATCGAATTTCTGTTTCGCGACCTGATCAAGGCGGCAAAAAAGCGGGTCATTCTCGAAGGACAATATTACTGGTCTACGGAGATGAACGATCTGTTCATTACAAAACTCCAGGAAATGCGGGGAACTGGTTTCGAACTCATCATCATCTTATCCGAACTGCGCCAAGTTAAGTCGTTCACTCGTGTCATGGCCCAACACCAGATGAAGCTCCTGGAACAGCTTCGCATCGCCGCCCAACTCACGGGCACCCGGCTGCTGACCGGTGTCCCTTATGTGGCCGGAAATCACCCCTCAGTCGACCCTGGCGAACGACCCGGCACAAAACCCATCTACGTACATTCGAAAGTCCTCGTCATCGATGATCGCTATCTCAGCATCGGGTCGGCCAACTTCGCGCGGCGCGCACTGCGTGTCGACACCGAACTCACACTAACTCTCGAAGCAAGGACCTTGGCCGACCGATCACATATTCGAGGATTTGCCGCTCGAGTATTAAAGCACTGGAAACTCTCGGAGACTCTGCCGACAAACACAGACGTCTTCATCCGACCATCGAAACCAACCATCGATCTGTTTTTCGGGAACTGGCGACATTGGTTCATTCCCCTCGATCTGTTTTTTGATCCGATTGTATCCTGGTTTCAGCCGTTTCGATGGCGATTTCGCCGGCTTTCACGGCAGCCCTTCGTGGCGCCGAACGCATTTTGGCTGTTCCTCGTCGCTGAGGCGACGGCTTTTCCGATCAGTTACCTGATTGCAGGCAGCTCGCTCCCGTTCAGTTCTGTCCTCTTCTACAGCAGCTTGACAGCAGCTCTCCTGATTTTTCCTGTCCCCTTCTTTGCCGTTGTGGTGCTGGCGTCCCTTCAGCTCGGAGTTGATGAAGCCGCTCGCATTATTCTCCCCAGTTTCTGGACAGCCTCACTTTTTGGGTACGCGATCACACGCATATTCCCGCTTCAAGCTCATTCCTTCTACAATCAATCAGGAGGCGGACTTGCAGACGAGCGGCTGGGCGTCAGAACTTTTCAGGGTTTGCTGCGGTGGATTGCCGACCCGCGCGTTAACCTGCAATCCAAGATTGCTTATGAAGGGTTGTATTGTGTACCATTCCCATGGTTCGTCTTCGCAACCTGGATCGTGCTCCCAGCGTGCATCTATGTCATATGCAAACTCATCGTGGTGCTGGTGCCACCGGCTCTGATGACAGCAGTCGGGGATAACGCGTCGGTCGCGATTGCCGCGCTGCTGGTTTTAAAGGCTTGGCAGATCCGGCAAATCTGGACGAAACGGAACTTCGGGAGATCTTCGGGTCGGTATGCAAAAAAAACGTCTCAAGGTACTGACATACAATATCCATAAGGGGTTCAGCTCGGGAAATCGGCGGTTCGTCCTCAGTCGCATTCGTGAGGCGATCCACTCGGTTCATGCCGATCTCGTATTTCTCCAGGAGGTTCAAGGCGAGCACGATTTACACAAGCAGACGATCCAGGAATGGCCGACCGAACCGCAATTCGAGTACCTCGCCGGCGAACTCTGGCCGCATTTTGCCTATGGGAGAAACGCCGTCTATTCTGATGGCCATCATGGAAACGCGATCCTCAGCAAGTACCCTATTCTCTTTTGGGAGAACATTGATATTTCGAACAACCGCTTCGAACGGCGCGGACTGTTGCACGTCATGATCGACGTTCCCGGGAAAACGAAGCCGGTTCACGCGATCTGTGTTCATTTCGGCCTCTTTGAGTCGGACCGGCGCGAACAGATCGGCCGACTTTGCGCTCGCATTGATTCACACGTACCCCATAATGAACCACTGATCATCGGCGGTGATTTCAACGACTGGCGGTTGCGCGTCTCGAAACTACTCCGCGACCGACTGAGTGCTCGCGAGGCTTTTCAATCTCTCCACGGAAACCATGCGCGTACGTTTCCGAGCTGGCTACCCGCTTTGCCCCTGGACCGACTCTACTATCGGGGCATGAGCATCGAGAACGCGAAATGTTTCACAGGAAAGCCGTGGAGTGTCCTATCGGATCACGCGGCACTTTGGGCGGAGATGGTCGTCTAAGTTCGAGGGTTTGCCTTCAAGCCGCGCGTGACGAGGCGGCAAGCTCGAGAATGTTCGCTAGTTCCTCGAGCGTATATGGCTTCGCAAGGAACATGGCCCCAGGAAGATGTCGTGCACGATTCTCGCCTTCCTGAACCGCGGAGACCACGATCGTCGGGGGGATGCGTCCGAACTTATCCCGAATCGCCTGATATACTTCTTCACCGCTCATCCCTGGCAGACTCAGATCCAAAAGCATGACATCAGGCCAGGTCGTTTCCAAATATTTGAGCGCATGCTCGCCATCGTCCACGAGATCGGGTTGATGATCGTAGGCCTCGAGAACCATACCGAGCGTCTCACGGACCGAAGGATCATCTTCTACAACTAAAACCCTCATTCATTGCTCCACATTAATTATTCTGAAAATTTCAAGTACATCTGCTGTGCAGGCAAACTCGACAAATACAATGGAGCAAGCTTTTTGCATATTTAGCGCCAAAAGGCCATATATTTTTGGCGTTTTGAGGATGGATTCATTAAGTATTGTGTAATCCCCTGGGAATATCTAAGCACGAGATGCGCCATTGTAAATTTCGCTGAAGAATACGCGAGGTTCCAAAATGATGAAGATCAGATTTGAAGAGGATTCTTTAGGACGCATGAGCGTCCCGGCAGAAGCCATGTACGGCGCACAAACAGCCCGTGCGCTCGCTAATTTCCCCATCTCAGGCCTATGCGCCTCACCCGCTCTGATCCGAGCGTATCTGCAAATAAAACTCGCCGCAGCGAGGGTTAACAAGACCTGTCAAGCCCTCCCGGAAGGTATCCCGGAACAGATCATTCGCACCGTACAGCAAATCCTTTCATCCGAACAGAGCTGGAGGGAACTCTTTCCCGTAGATGTCTATCAAGCAGGGGCCGGAACAAGTCAAAATATGAATATAAACGAGGTGATCGCGAATCTAGCAAACCAGTTGCGAGCCAAAGAACCAGGACCGGTGCCGCTCGTCGCCGTACACCCGAACGATCACGTCAATCGGTCCCAGTCAACGAACGATACTTATCCGACAGCAATGCGACTGGCATTGCTCGAGAGCTCCAAACCATTGATTGAGGAACTTCGAAAGCTGGCCAAAGCGTTCCGTGAGAAGGGACAAGCTTGGGATAACATTCCAAAATCGGCGCGAACGCACCTGCAAGACGCCGTTCCGATTCGGCTCGGTCAGGAGATGACGGCCTACGGCATTACCGTCGAACGCTGCGCTCGCTGGGTGGAAATCGGAAGAGATGCTCTCCGCGAACTCGGTATCGGCGGAAGCGCTGCGGGCACGGGCCTAACCGTACCGGATGGATTCGCACCGGGGATGATTCAGGAACTCGAATCGCTTACGGGGGAAAAACTCTCACTCTCAGGCGATCTCTGCGAAGCCATGCAGTCTCAATCACCCGTCTTACTTTACTCCTCCATGCTTCGGATCATGGCAGCCGAATTGACCCGAATTTGTAACGATCTTCGTCTCTTGTCATCGGGGCCTAACACCGGGTTTGCTGAAATCATTTTACCCGCAGTACAGCCCGGTAGCAGCATTATGCCGGGCAAGGTGAATCCATCGATTCTTGAAATGGCCAATCAGACTTGGTTCTCAGTCATGGGTTTCGATCACACGGTCGCTCTTGCTGTCCAAGCCGGCCAGCTGGAATTGAATGTCATGATGCCCATCATGGCCCACTCGCTTCTCGAGGCGACCCGAATAGCAGCCCATACTGCACGGGTCGTACGGCAAAAAGCCATCGACGGAATGAAGCCCAACGAATCCAGACTTCGTCGTTATTTCGAAAGTACGCCGCAAATAGCCACCGCACTCTCACCGAAGCTCGGTTATGAAGCCACGGCCAAACTAGTAACCGAAGCAATTGAAACCGGGAGATCCGTCGTTGAACTCGTTCGTGAACGAAAGCTAATCAAAGAAGACGAACTGGAGTCACTGCTTGATGTTCGTCGGCTGACTGGAATCTGATTGCGCCTTGACCATTTGACCATTTGAGCGCGGGATCACGTCTGGCATCTGGTCGATCGGGTTATCATAATCAGGGCCGTCCATTTCGGTTTCATCGTCGGTTTCAAGTTCCGGATGAGCATCATTGGTACAACCCGGCTGCCCAGGCCCGTCGCCGATACGAACGTGCCAATGATTCCGATGACTTTTCACATGACGGATAAATCGCCCGAATTTCTCCCAGTCCGGGTCTCCCTTGGCCACTTTTGCAAGCTTTCGGATATGAGACCTGTCAAGAAACGCGACCTTCACGCAAGCATAAGGATTTTTGAACAACTGTTTCGCCAGCCACCAATTCGCAACCGGGTCAAATTGCCGGTGAAAGCTCACGACCGAATCCTTATACGGCCGAGTCACGAGGAACCCAAGATCCACGTCCTGCCCCGTCGTGTGAGAAGCATGGCCCCTTCGTCCAACTCGTCCAGGCAAGCACCCGCCTTTCGGAGCCGAGATATCTCCCACGAGCAGACGAACACCTGCATACTCGGGAGCCGAATATTGCCCCCCCACCTGACGACCGACCCATTCGAGCATCCCAATCATCGCGTCGGTACCGAAATCCACACAGCGAAAAGGCGCTCGCAGGCGGATACGATTCGAGGAGGTGGGAACGATCTTTCGGCCTCGGACGAGAAACCCGTTGTTCACGGAGCAGTACGACTGTTCTTCTCCACGAAGCACCTGATCCGAAATATAAGCCAGGACATCGTTCACCTTCCCCGACGCCACATTGTCGGCGTATTCACGTTGCTCGGTGGTCATTTCACCGCAGTAGCTCGTTTTTCGGCGCTGCCAGGAACACCGATCCACCCGTCGCCTCCGCTTGAATTTCGGTGTACTGCAACAGTGATGTCCATTGTAGGGGAACTCAGGATTCCATTCCGCGCAAAAGTCGAGTGTCGGGCCTTCGCCGTAGAACTCACTGTTTGACCCCGTTCTTTTGGCCGAAGCAAACGGCTCAGACGATAAATTCGATGGCGAAGACCATCCTACGAGCGAAGTCGCCGAATTCCGCCCGGGCCAGACCTTCGAAGCAGACGAATAATCGGTTATGAATTCAGAACTGGGTGAGCTCGGGAGCAACTCGGGCTCGACTGAACGGAACTGGGCAGCTTCTAGGGTTGCGCACAATCCGAGCACAAACCCCAACATCGTGATCACTCCCGCGATGAAAGCTTTCGATAGCAAAAATGGAATCTTCACTCAAAAACAATAGAAATTAAACGAGCGATAGTCAAGCGAACGGCATGCTGAACGTTTAGAGATTCTTCACGTATCGCAGCTGTTCTTCCAAATCCTCGGTTTCGTCCTGCCAGTACTGATGCGACCCGAACTCCGGGAACGCGAGCGGAAAGGCCGGATCGCTCCACCGACGCGCCACCCAGGCGGTGTAATGGATATATCGCAAAGCACGGAGAGGCTCGATCAGCTTCAGACCGGAAACATCGAAATCTCGCATTTCGCGATAGCCTTCGAGCAGGATTGTACGCTGGCGTAACGCTTCGTGATCCCGTCCGGGAACAAGCATCCAGACATCCTGGACGGCGGGTCCCCGGACCATATCATCAAAATCAACGAAGAACGGGCCTTCCTTGTTCCACAAAAGATTTCCAAGGTGACAGTCGCCATGAATCCGATGAATCGGGGCCCCGTCGAACCACGGCTGCACGCGACGGCAGATCTCCTCGGCTGCTTGCATATACCTCGACTGGAATTCGATCGGAATAAAATTACCCTGTAACAAGAATTCCAATTCAGAAAGGCCGTAAGACACGGGACCGATGATCACGCGATGCTCAGCTCGTCGTGACGCTCCGACGTTGTGTATCCGGCCAAGCAGCCTGCCGACTCTGCGCAGCTGTTCATCAGAAAGCTCGTCCGGAGCCCTCCCGCCCACCTTCGGAAATACCGCGTAAAAAATCCCGGCGGGCTCAAGCTTGCGGAGAGTCGAACCGCCACTGAACGGCAATGGCGCAACGGCTGGGATCTCGGCCTCCAGAAGTTCCCGCAAAAAAGCATGCTCTTCCAGGATCTGCTCGCGACTCCAACGGCCTGGCCGATAGAATTTGATGACGCGCCTCTTTGCATAAAGGGCAGCCTGCGGCAGATTGAAGCCGGGGGAGGCCTCCGGGACATCCACGGCATCTTCGATTTCGACGTCGTAAACGCGATTTTCGAAGCTGTTCAACGCAAGAGCCCGTCCTGTGCACCGAAAGCCCGCTGACTCCGCGGCATCAAGCACCCGGTCAGGCGTAAGCTCGAAAAAATAGCGGGTCTGATCCACTCCCTGGAATGAGCGCCGCGCGTCCATCACCCCGACCCCAAAATGCGATCGACCGGCGTATCAAGCTTCTTATCACGATTGCAGTCTTTGCAAGACGGAACGATGTTCCCCTTGACGCTCGAACCGCCACGCGCAAGCGGAACAATATGATCCATCGTCAACTCGTGCGCGCGGAACTTATGACCGCAATAATGACAGATCCCAAGATTCAAAAGGCTCAACCACCACTGGGTTTTCTTCAACCTCTGAGCCTTTTCACGCTCTTTTTTGATCCTTTTGGGATCGGACAGTTCGGGATCGAGAATGTAGTATTGATCGCTTCGGCGGTTGTCCGACATCGAGACCTCATAGCATGTTCAAAGTTACATTGTCACCCTTCATGGTGTCCCTCCTCGGGACCACGGGTTAGGGACCAAGGATCCTGCCGGGTGGCGATACGGAAGCTTCGGCAAAACGAACCCGATCCGCAAACGTCCGGTCAAAGGTGTAAATATGGTAGCTGTGCCGAATCACCGAGCGTGCGACATTTCGCACCGGAATTCCCGAACGAGTCACGCCCTTTTCAACGCCACGATGAGCGTGCCCGTGAAAAGCCGCATCCGCGCCCGCATTGTCGATCGCCTCCGCAAGAAGATAGCTGCCGAGAAAAGGATAGATCTCGCGCGGCTCTCCCTCCAGAGTGCCTTCGACCGGTGAAAAATGAGTCAGCACAAACCTGAAATCGGTGTCCAGCTGGCTAAGTACCGAACCAAGAAGCTGCGCCTGATTTCGGCCATGCCGCGCGAAGTCCTTCGTTTCCTGTTCACCGAATTCCGTGACACAAGCACCGAAGTACCCGCCACCAAAACCTTTCAGTCCGGCGATGCCGACCCGGCTGCCCCTGATAGTAAAAACAGCGGAGGCTCCCTCGAGCACCGTCACCCCAGCGTCGGCGAGAATGGTTTCAATCTCTTTTTGCCGGTTCTGGTGAAAGTCATGATTCCCAAATACGACGACAACCGGTAGCGGCAGGTCCTCGAGATCACGAGCGAGGGCTCGAGCTTCGTCTACTGACCCGTGATGAGTCAAGTCACCGCAGATAAAAAGAATGTCCGCCTTGCCCTTCAGCCCGTCAAATGAGGTTCTTGTAGGTTCGTGCCCGTAATGGAGATCCGCGACAGCGGCAACTCGAATCACGAGACCTTCTCCATCTCATCCGGCTCGTGTACGGTCTGGACCCTGATCTGATTATCAATATTTTTGTCGGGCAAAAATTCTTGGGCAACTTCCTGAGCCGCCATACGACGTTCCGGAGAACTTACCTCACCTCTGAGGATCACGCGATCATCCTCGAGTTCGAATTGAACATCGAGTTCATTGGTCCTGGAATCCTCCGCAAAACGCTCGCGCAGGTGACCCAGACCGTATTCGCGGTGAAAAGCATCCGACCAGACCCGGCTCAGCTTTTCCTCTTCGCGCGGCAAAGGTGCCGGAGGAGCCGGAGTGACCGCACTCCTTTCGGCCTGCGGAGGCCTCGTCGCGGCATTGCCGAATACATCCTGGTATAAGCGATGAATCACGAAGTTCGGAACTCCGATGTCATTGGATTGCGCGTACAAAAGTAGACTCAGGATCCGGCGTGGAGCGCGTCGTGCCCGCCGGATGAGGTACTCCCAGTCGAGCCGTGCGTGGGAAAGCAACGCAATTGCATCATGCCAATGGCTCGGCGTCCATTCACTGTGGGCGACCGCTTTTATAATGAGAAGGTCCTCGGGGGCGACCAGGCGAAGCCGCTTGCCGTGAAATTCCGCGATGGTCATTCGCTCGTACATCTCAGAGTCGAGGTAGATATCGCCTTTCGACTTGAAAATGACGTCGACGAGAATATCTTCTTTGAAAGCCTTGTAAAGCCAGACCGGATCC
>MEQK01000032.1:0-2269 GCA_001770175.1 Bdellovibrionales bacterium RIFOXYD1_FULL_55_31
CGCCGCTATTCCCCAGAGAACAACCGTGAACAGGCTATGGGTGTATGGATAATCGTATAGATTGAGAGGGTTCACGACGGTGATCCCGGGTGCTATGCCGATGTGCTCGATCCCGAGCAGGATTGTGACGCCGAGCGCTAGGTCAATGGCGGCGGAGGCGGCAAACAAAGTGCCGAGGGACGTGCGCGGGGCTGCGCGTTTCAGGGCCAGGGCAACGCCGTAGTGTCCGATGAACATAGGGATCTCCTCAATGAGAATTTGTCCCGGTTCCGGCCCGCCGGCAATTGAATTCACACAATAAATTGGGCCATCGAGGCAGGATCACGCTACCCCTAAGGCTTTGGTTACCCCAAAATTTCTGACTAAATAGATTCGCCTTTACGACTTTAATTGGGGGCTCCGCTTGCCTTTTCCAAGCTCCTTGTTACATTACCCGCATCTGACAGATTGAGTTCGGGGGGTAAGGTTTTCCATGCGCGTCAAACGGCTCGAAATTCAGGGCTTTAAGTCCTTCAAGGACAAGACAACGATCCATTTCGACCACGGAATCACCGGAATCGTCGGGCCGAACGGCTGCGGTAAATCCAATATCGTCGATGCTTTCTTCTGGGTGATGGGTGAGCAGTCCTACAAGCACATGCGCGGAAACGGCAGCGAGGACCTGATCTTTAACGGGAGCTCGAAGTACGCTCCTCTTGGGATGGCCGAAGCCACTTTGGTCATGGAAACCGACGCCGTCGACACGGAGAACGCTCCGGCCGGCGCTTCGGCTGCCGGTACGCCGATCCACCTCCGGACGAAAGAAGTTTCGGTGACCCGCCGGCTCTATCGCAGCGGCGAAGGTGAGTATTTCGTGAACGGCCTGCCCGCCCGGCTCAAGGACATCCAGGAACTCTTCATGGATACCGGCGTGGGCGCGAAAGGCTATTCCGTTATCGAGCAGGGCCAGATCGGAAAGATCGTCAACGCGAAGCCCGAGGATCGCCGTCTTCTCGTCGAAGAAGCCGCCGGAATCGCCAAGTACAAAGCCAGAAAAAAAGAATCGCTCCGCAAAATGGAGGCGACGCAGGCCAATCTTTCGCGCCTGACGGACGTCATTCAGGAGATCGAGCGTAATCTCGGCTCTCTTGAACGGCAGGCTCAGAAGGCCCGCCAATACCGGAAGTTCAAAGACGAGCTTTTGGACAAGGAAATGACCTGGGGCCGTCGCAAAAGTCTTGTCATGCGCCAGAAGCTGCAATCGCTTCAGGTGCAAAAGGTTGCTCTCGAACAGGAACTTGTTGGGCTTCGGGCCGAGTTGCAGGCCCTGGAAAACCGAATCGAAGTCGACCGGGTAAATCAGCTGACGGACACCAAAATCGCCGAAGACCTGCAGAGTCGGATCCAGCTGGTTTCGGACGACCTGACCCGCGAGAGGAGCGCTCTCGATCTCTCCCGGCGTCGCCAGGGAGACCTGGCTTCACAACTGGCGGCCCTCAATCAGGAAAAACAGGAACTCGATGCCTCTGTTCTTGCCGAACGGGAGCGTCTCGCCTCCCGCGAAGCTGAAGCGGAGCAGGCCAACCAATCTTTCGACCTGACATCAAAAAACGCGAAAACGCAGGACGAAAAAGTCCGCCAGGCGCGGTCTGAAACCGAAGCTTCGCGGCAGCGTCTTGAGAGTTTGAAACGTGAGCTCATGGCAGGCATTACCCAAAGCTCCGATCTGACGTCCCGCGGGGCGGCCCTCGAGGGGCGAATTGAATCGGCTCAGGCTCAAGCCGCGCGACTGACCCAGCAAGCGGAATCGCAGGCCGCCAAAGTCGAGGCTGCCCGCGAGGAGGCGCAGCGCTGTGTCGAATCAGCCGAAACGATTCGTGGCAAGCGGGATGAGCTTCGCTCGGAATTGCAGGCTCAAAGCGACAAGACCCGCACTCAGGAACAGGAACTCAGAAAACTCCAGAGCACCCGAAACGAGGCCTCCCGCGCGCTGGTTCAGTTGAAATCCCGCTTGCAGAGCCTGGAAGAACTTGCTTCCGCTCACGAAGGTTTGGCTGACGGACCGAAGTCGATTCTGGAATGGGCGAAATCGACCGGAAATTGCCCGGAGTTGCTGACGGTCGCCGATGCCCTTGAGATCGAGGAAGGCTTTGACGGCGTCGCGGAAGCCTGGCTGGAAAGCCAACTCGAAGACTTGCTGACGGGGGACGCGCGAATCGCGGCTGACGCGCTTGGCGCCCTTCGTTCCGAAAATCAGGCTGAAAATCATGGCCGGGCTGCGATTCAGGTC
>MEQK01000032.1:2278-18776 GCA_001770175.1 Bdellovibrionales bacterium RIFOXYD1_FULL_55_31
GGGCTGCGATTCAGGTCGGGGTGACGGCACCTTCGAAGACTCTCAAATTCGACCGCGTCCGTTCCGTTCTCGAAGCCTCTGGCTTCACGCTGTTGGGCGAACTCGCTCAGTTTGTAAAACCCGATCAGTCCGTCACCCCTGCTATTCGGGAGATGGCCACCGGCATCGTCGCGAGCGTGGCGGTTGTCGAATCGTTCGAACCGATGGCTGATTTTCTGGCGGCTCTATCCGTGGACGCAAGCGAGGGATTCGCGAAACTCGGCGGCTGGTCGATCGTAAGCCGTGACGGGAACGTTCTTGAACTCGGCCGTGGCGGCGCCGCTATCCTTCGCGGCGGCAGCCTCGAGAATGACGGAACGGCAAGCTTGCTTCGTCGCAAGCGGGCAATCATCGAGTTGCAGGTCCAAGTCACCGAATCGGAGCGCGTCCTGGGTGAAGCGGAATCGGCTCTCCAAAACGCGGAGCAGGATTTCGATGTTTCGAAAGCCCGTCTGGCGGTTCTGCAGAACGACCTTCAGGAACTTCAGATTCAAGCCGCGGGGATGGAACGCGATGTTCACCAGACGACGCGGGCACTCAAAGATGCGGAAAACCAGTTCCAATCGATTCAACGCGAAATCGCGCAAACCGCGGACGAGGAATCGCGTGCTCGCGCGGATCGCGAAAAAATCGAAGGCCGGATAGCCGAAATTGCTGAAGCTCGATCGGGACTGGAAAGCTCGATCGCCGAAGGCGAGGGGGAGCTTGCGTCGAAAGATGCCGAATTCAGGCAGTACGAAGCCGAGCTTCAGACGATCCGTGTGGAAGAAGCCTCGCTTCGCGAGCGCGCCACGAGTTTGCGCCGGGAACTCGAAGCAGGGCGGGCGCTCATTTCCGATCGTCAACGCCGTTTAACCGAAATCAACCGGACACTCGAGCGCGCCGCTCACGAGCGCGAGGAGTTCAGCGGCGGCGAGTCGGATCTCGAACAAAGAATCCAGGAGCTGACCGGCGTTCTCGGGGGGGCCCGCGCCGAATTATCGACGGTTAAAAACCGGATCGAGGAATCGAGCGCGAAACTCAATTCGGGACTGGATCAGATCAAGGATCTGCACAAGAACGGTGATCAGAAAACCGCTGACTCCAACCAGCTTGCGCTTGAGCTCGAAAAGCTGGGTTCTGATCTTTCCCACCTCGTTCAGAACCTGGAGGAGAAGTACGGGCCCGGGTGTTTGGAACGGCCCGTGACCTCTCCTATCCAGGAAGAGATGACCGAGCCCGTGGTAACGGCCGAGATGACGGCCGAAGAAGAGCAAGCCCTGGGTGAGGAAGTCGAGCGTTTGCGCGAACGTATTCGCCGGCTGGGCGAAGTGAATGTCATGGCGATCGAGGAGTTCGAGGAGCTCAAGAAGCGTTATGATTTCCTTCTGACCGAAAAAAAGGACCTGGAGCACTCGATCGAGAACCTGCAGGAAGCGATTGAGCACATCAATAAGACTTCCGAAGAACGGTTCAAGAAGGCCTTTGAAGCGATCGCGGATCGCTTCGAGCGGCTCTTCCCGATCATCTTCGGCGGGGGACATGCGAAGCTTTCGCTGGTTTATCCGGAAGGCTCGTCGGATATTCTCGATGCCGGCGTGGACATCCTCGCACAGCCTCCGGGCAAGAAGATCGTCAATATCGGGCTTCTCTCGGGTGGCGAGAAGGCGCTGACGGCTGTTTCGCTCATTTTCGCGATCTTCCTCGTCAAGCCCTCTCCTTTCTGCGTGCTGGACGAAGTGGACGCTCCGCTTGACGACGCGAACATCGGGAAGTTCAATGCGCTTTTGCGCGAAATGTCGGCGAAGAGCCAGTTCATCCTGATTACGCATAACAAGAAGACGATGGAACTGAATGACACGCTCTACGGCGTGACAATGGAAGAGCCGGGCGTTTCCAAGATGGTCTCCATCGAAATGCAATAAATCATGAAGAAACGAGTGCACGGGTTCATTCAGTTCATCGGGCTCATTGGGATAATGTCGTTGACACTCCACCCGGTTCACGCGGCGAAACTTCCGCGTCTTCTCCAGGAGGTCGAAGCCAAATACGCCCGGGCGACGACGCTTGAGGCGGACTTCAGCCAGATCAACGTCCTTTCGGCTTTGAAACGCACGAAGACGAGTTCAGGACATATTCAATTCAAGCGGCCCAATAAAATTCGCTGGGAGACGCTTAAACCTGATCCAAATCTCCTGGTGAGCGATGGGAAGAAGTTCTGGTTCTACACGCCGCCGTTTGACGAAGGTGAGCAGGGGCAGGTCATCGAGAAAAAAACCTCCGAAGTGCAGACGAAGTTCGCACATGCGCTTCTTTCGGGCTCGTTTTCGATTGCCAGGAACATGAAAGTGAAACAGGAGAAACCGTCACGTTTCGCGCTGATCCCGAAAAAAGGGACTGCCGGTACCGTCATTCGCGCCGAAATCGAGGTGGATCCCGGTGAGAAGCTCATCAAAAAAGTGACTCTCTTGCATCGCGACGGAAACCGTTCCGAAATCAGCTTGTCCGCGATCAAGTTGGGCGAGCCTCTCGAGGACCGGCTCTTTAGTTTTGTACCGCCGCCCAATACCGACATCGTTAAGGAGTAATTTCCGTGGTTTTTTCTCTCGCAAGCGGCTGGCTACGCCGAGCGGGAAAAGGACCCTTGGGAGTGAATCGTGCCATCCGGCGGCAGCGAACTGTCGAACTCCTCGAGCATTGACTGCATTTGTCGCGCCTGCTCCATCAAGTTGCTTTTCGTTCTCGTGACATACTCGTTCATGGTTTGGCTTGCAGCGACTACTTCTGAATGGGATTTAAAGGCGATATCCGCGTCCGTGGCCATCGGCTCATAACCGATTTCCAAGCCGCGGATGGCGGACTCGCTGAGCTGGTTCGTTTTTTTCAAAGTTTCGAGCAGGAATGCTATCTGGCTCATTCTCATCGTTTGATCGCCCTCGCCAAGACTCGCACGCGAAGTCCGCTTGCGGTTCTCCTCGATAAAGCAGTCCTTTACCGCGAGATTGACGAGCTGGATCACTTCGGCTTCGTTCTTAAGAATTTTTCGAACCGTCCGAATTTCGCGAAGCTGCACGTGAATGCGTTCGCGAATTGGAGTCACGGCGTCATGCGATCGCGCGCTGGCATGAGCCAGGCGGGCGGCCGATCGCAGAATCTCACGAACATTCTTTCCGAGGCCCGTCAGAAGGTGCTTTGCTTCGAGAGCCCAGCCGGCGGGATCGATACGACGATCTAAGGGCAGAACCGGCAGCTCCGGTTCATCCATGTTGCTGGTGATGTCGTGGGCTTGCGCGCTTGTCAGGTCTTCCCGCTGCTTTTGATTGAATTGCCAACCCAGGGGCAAGCCGATGAGGAAGACGACGGCGAGCCAACTCAGAAGCAGGAAGGCGAGGGTGGTAACGTCATCGCTGAATCGGGATCGCGCATCGAGGAAGCCCCTGAAGGGAACGTTAATGCGAATGCGAATGCCGGTACTAACTTCGGGCAGAGAAATCTTCGTGTATTCGAAGACTCCCTTTTCTTTGTCGAGGAGATACGTTTCCGGTTCCGGTTGAGAACCCAGCACCTTCGTGATTTGCATGATCCGCGGTTCGATTCCTTGGGCCAGGAACCCGACCGCCCAGCCCATCGGGTCGTCGATAGACTCCTTTCGGGCGTTCATGGCCAGTCCTTCGGCCTGGGTCGCGATCTGCCGCGCCCAGGTGAGGGATTCCGAAATCTTTTGAGATTCAAACCTCTTCTGATCAAAACGGTACGCTCCGGCTGTCATGCCGAGCGCCAGGACGAGGGACAGTGCGAACAGAACAGGTCGTGAGTGACACATCCATTTTTCTGATCGGGCGAAAACCCAAAAACCTGAAACAAAGCTGAAAGGAAAATGTAGACTCCCGTTCGTAGAGGGCAGCGCCATGATCTTGACGCTCGGGTAAACGCATTACACTTGCCCTCACTTCACCCGTCGCAGAACGGTTGTCCCTTCAATCGAAAGCCATTCGACGGCTCCGTCGGCAAAAAGCATTTCTTTTTTGGGGAGCGCCTTAAGCGGGAGCTTCCCGAAAGGGAGCTTCAGACACAACCTCGGATCGGCCGAGATATGGCGTCTGCCCGGCGTCGGAGTCATTTGGTACTTCGTCGCGACCTGAAAGGCTATGCCGAGCAGGGAGAGCAGGTGCGACATTTCTATCCAGGGTGGCCAGGCTTGGATGACTGCTCCATCGGCGGAGTTCGACGCAAGCCAATGGACGGTACCGACGTGGCCCCTATCGGGCGAGATATTGGGAAGCTCGGAGATGCTGGCTCCGAACAAGAAGAGCCCCGTCTCCCTGCTACCCTCGATTCGAGTGATCTCAAAGACACCCTCGACATCATGGAAATAGAGCCGCGTCCGTAAAGGAAACGATTCGATGTACGTGTTACCGATCGGGTCCACCATGGATTCCCAAGTTTCGCGTGACGTCTTGAATTCGTAGGCCCATCGGACGCCCGCGATGCACGGAAAGAGCGATCCATCAAACGAGAGCGTCGTGTTTTCGACGATTTCGTTTTCCCGGAGAATGCCGTGGCTCAGAAAAGTGAGCGGTTCCGTCGATGCGCCGCCCACCATCAGATTCTGGAACTCGAAGGGGATCGACGGGGCTCCGGGAATCGCGCTGGATTGGAATTGCAGATGAATATGGGGATACGGTGAGCGGCCGGAGTTGCCACAAAGTCCCACGGGCTGACCTTTTCTGACGGGCTGTCCGGGGCTGACCATGAGCGAGCCCGGTTTGAGGTGGGCCATGCAGGAGTGGAATCCGGGTGAATGCTCGATAATGCAGTAATTCCCCCAGTTCTGATCGGTATTGATTGATCCGACCGGATTATCGGGGACTCCGTCGAGTGTCAGAGCCACCCGCCCGTCTGCAGGCGCCAGGACCGGTCGGCCGTAGGCCAGGAAATCCTGACATGTTTCGCCTGGTCCTTTCCAGAGCTGTCCAGAGGAGTCGACGGCCTGAAAATCGTAAGCGAAGCGCCAGTAGCCTTGATGCGTGTACTGACCATCAATCGCCTGGGTGACTTTCCACTTTCCGAAGAACGGAACTCCGATTCTCATTTCCCTGCGTCTGGATTTCCGCTGGGCTTGAGCGTTTTTCAAGTTGGTCTCGGGGCTGCCGAAACCCGTGGTCAGCTGGACCGCGCGGCTGGAGTAGGTTCGGAGCCGGAGCGCCACAACGATGAGAATCACGGCGGCATTAAACGGAAGAGCCAGGGGCGAGAGGTTCTGCGGGAACGCTTCCAAATTCGCATGCACAAGAATCGCTGCGAGCACGGCCGCGACAAGGGCCAGTAGCAAGCTCGCCGGCCCAGGAATGAGAAACACCCCGCCGATCGCGAGGGCCGCGAGCATCGGATTGAAGGTGAGCCATTGCGGTTCCGACGCGAAAAGAAACTCCTGAACGCCCAATGCGGCCAAGAACCCGGCGATCATGAGCACGAGCGCGATTCGCGAGTGGGCCAGCAATCCTAAGGTGATAATAAAGCCAGAAAGGGGCGAGAACTGGAAGAGAATCGCGCCAATGTTTTTGAGAAAGAGATCGGCGGGATAAGGCGGCTCCCACGGTAATGCGATGAGCGCTTCTCGGGGGAGCGCCGCATTCAATATTCCGAAGTCCATGCTCGCGAGGAGAATCAGCCAGGTCGCCACATTAAAGGGCATGCTCATCGCCGGTGCCGCCAGATGGACCATGAAGACGTGATTGATCAGTATGGTCAGCAGGGTCACGAGAATGGAACCCACCAGGAGCACCGCCAGGAGTTGTGGCGTGAGACTGAAAAAATGTCCCAATGCCAAGCCGGTCAAAACGCCGTTGAACCCGAAGAGGCCCTTTCGAATCGCAATGCGGTCCATTCCGATAACGAGCGCGAACGCCGCGGAGGAAAGCCCGCCGAAAATGCCGCAGAATCCGTGAGCGGGAATGACGAGGCTGGAGGCCAGGATTGCTGCGCCGACGCTCCGGCTTTCCGAGAAAAGGATCTGAGAATAGCTTCGGAGCAAGGTATCTGAAAGATAGCTCAGCCGTTCAGCCATTCGGGAATTGTTTCCCTTTCTTGCAAATAGGCTACGTCCTCGGCCCTTCTGATGAGCCCAACTTTCCCGTTTTCGCTGATCATCACCACATTCGGACGAAGGTTGATGAACTGCATCCATTGCGTGTTGTTGTACGCTCCGGCGGGTTTGATGATCACCGAGTCTCCTTTCTCAAGATGGGGCAAATGGACGGTCGGTCGGATGACATCGATTTGCATGCACAGCGGACCGAAAATGACATGATCCTCATTTGAATAGCCGTGATCGCTTGTTGGGAGAACGTCGTGATCGTACCAGAACGACGTGAAAAGGAGGTTTACTCCGGCGTCAATCACCAGGCCGCGAGTCCCTGAATTCATCCGCTTCGTGGATGAAACCGTCGAGATTAGCATTCCTGCCTCATCGACCATTCTTCTGCCGCTTTCAAGAATGAGGGTCGGCAGTTCCTCGGGATGAAATACGGAAGTCAAGCCGTCCAGAAGCGGTTTGCAGATCGCCTCGGCGTAGGTATCGAAGGACGGGATCATGTCCGCCGTGGACAGGTATGTTCCTCGGAGCCGATTTCGGGAGGCAAAGCCGCCGCCGATATCGATGTACTTCAGCGAGATTCCGAAGTCGCGTTTAAGGGCAGTGGCGAATTCGGCAAGCTTGGTTATCGCGGTGCTATAGTTTTGAACGTCATAAACAAAGGTGCCGATATGCGCGTGAATGCCTTCGATCCTGATCTTTCGTCCGGCGAGAATTCGCTTCACGGCCGCCAGCGCCTCTCCTGATTCGATATTGAATCCGTACCGATCCCAGGACATATGCGTGCCGAGGGACATGTTGAGCCTGAGACCGATCTTGACCGGGTGTCTGAGTTGGGATGCGATCTCTTCGGCCTCAAAATACTCGTCCAGGCTGTCCAGGTTCACGATCGCGCCGTCCTCGAGGGCACGTTTGAGAACCGGGTACGGTTTGTACGGTCCGTTGAAGACGATGAATCGCGGATCTACTCCGTTCGCCCGCGCCATCTCGTATTCCATCCCGGAGACCACCTCGGCCCACGATCCGAGGCGGTGAAAACTGCGGCAGACGGCTTTGAGGTAGTTCGTTTTATAGCTCCAGGCGTGACGTGTTTTTGGATATCGCAAGGAGAAGGCGTCGAGCATCTCCCGATAGGTCTTTTTCAGGGTTTTCTCGGAATAGACGAACAGCGGGGTTCCATATTCCTGCAATAGTTTTGAAATCGGGAATCCTTCGATTTCGCTTTGAAACCGGTTCGAGACGCCTACTCCGAATTTATTCGTGATTCCCCCTTGATGCCGGGAGATGGTTGGGCTTTCATACGGCCTTTTCATAATGCACTTCTCCGCTCGTGAAGAGACTCCCGATCGACGAAAGATCGGTGACGAGGTTGGTTGTGTAGTTCGAGAACACGACTCCGGCCCGGGAGCGCTGAATTTCGCTGATCGGCTCTCCCAGTGCGAGTTGCAGGTAAGTGTAAGGTAAATTCGCTCCGGATGCTTTTGCGAGGTAGATCCAGGCGGGAAATCTTGGATTAAGCTCGATGATGTGAAATGTGTCCTCGCTTTTCGAGTAGATCGCCTCGATCTCGATCGCGCCTCTCCATTTCAAGGCTTGGACGATCTTTTTTGAAAACTCGAAGAGCGAGCCGTTTTCAATGCTGACGCAGGCCCAGCCTTTTCTTTTCTCGGTGAAAACGAGCTTTTTCATGCAGGCGATTCCCACCATGCGGCCGGTTCCGTCGCCGACCGCGGCGGCGTTATACTCTTCGCCATCGATGAATTTTTGCAGGAGAACGGGATAGCCCCAGGTCGCGGCGATTTTGTGGACCAGGTTGAAAGCTTCTTGAACGGTATGAGCGACGTGCGCTTCGTAGAAAAGTCCCTTGACGACGATCGGCAGGTCCCTTTCGGAAATGTTGAGTTTGGACGGGTTTGTTACCAGCGAGGTCTGGGGAGTTCGGATTCCGTTTTGCTCCGAGAAACGCGGCAGGTTGGCCTTGATTCTTGCTTTGAACTGCTCCTCGTTAGGAACGAAAAGCCTGATGCCGAGCTTCGAAAGCTCAGGTTCCAGCGCTATGAAGTTCAGGAGTTCTGCATCGAGGTTCGGGATGATCACGTCGATTTGCTCGCGTTGATGGATCGCGACCAGTCGCTCCAGGAGCGCGGTCTTACCCGCTTTCGGATAAGGGATCAGGTAGACCGAGTCCACGACGCTTCGATCTAGGACTCCCGATTCGAGGGCGTCATAGGCAAGCGCGATCACGCGGCCGTTCCAATTTGGGTGCTCGCGAAGGCACCGGATCACCGGGACGCCGGGGGCGGGAGAGTCGGCCGCGTTCAGTCCAGTCACTGCGACGTTAATCATTGCCGACGAATCCCATTTTTTTCAGTTCACGGCAGAATTCGATGATGTCGTTTTCGACGACGCCGGATTGCCCGTCGTACTTTTCAAGTACGGTATCCCGGACTTCAAGCAGTGTTTTGCCTTGGCGGAGGGACTGGATGATGAGCGTCCCCACGGGATTACAGGTGGATATTGTTCCAGTGCTCGGATCGAAAATCAATCCGGAGTCGTTGATTGCGAGTTCGTTCAGTCTGTTCGAGTCCATTTTCGCTTTCTTCCTCCTTTATGCCTTTTTTGCCTTCAGAGAGGAGTCAGGTATCCCCAGGAGTATGATTTCATTTCGGTCAACCGGTAACCCAGTTTATGGCAGGCCTCATCGTCGACGGCGCAGCCGGTCTTTGGGATTCGTCTTCCCCATACAGCCATCTCGAAAGTTCCATTCCTGAAACGCGGCTCAACGCTGATTTCCGTGATCGCTCTGCCGGCCTTGAGCGGATAAACCAGGACCACGCTATTTGCCGGGTCTGCCCCGGCTCCGCCATGGGTGCTCTGAGCTGACGGAGAATAGAGCGTCACCCCGAGCCAGAGCCCCGCAGCGGGGAGCTGAGTCGTGCTGATGAGCGTCACGGCGCCGCCGGTTTCGCCTTTGACGCGGTATCCGACCGAAGTTTCATTTTTCGACGATGCGCCAAACGCGCAGAGCGGAAGTATTTGGAAGAGAAACAGTATTTGTTTGAGGCGCGACATCTTTCCCCCGGTCAAAGGACCCGATTCTCAAGCGAATAGCGTGCCGGAAACAAGTTGCGCGTCCGCCATGGGTGTGAATAGGATGTTCCTGCGGAGAGAAGCCGCGGAGAGAAGCCAATGAATCCATCCAACAAAGTCGTCGAATGTGTTCCCAATTTTTCCGAAGGACGCGACCCTGCCAAGATCAAGCAGATCACTGATGCGATCGAGTCGGTCGCGGGCATCCGGCTCCTGAGCGTCGAGATGGGCGCGGATACGAACAGAACGGTCGTTACGTTTATAGGAAGCCCTGAGGTCGTTGGCGAAGCCGCGTTTCAAGGCATTCTGAAAGCCGCGCAGGTTCTCGACATGTCGAAACACAAGGGCGCGCACCCTCGGATCGGTGCGACTGATGTTTGTCCCTTT
Source organism: Bdellovibrionales bacterium RIFOXYD1_FULL_55_31 (assembly GCA_001770175.1). GTDB lineage: Bacteria > Bdellovibrionota > UBA1018 > UBA1018 > UBA1018 > XYD1-FULL-55-31. The sequence continues at coordinate 11,868 of MEQK01000032.1, forward strand.
GTTCCAGTCGAAGGCGTCACGATTCGCGATTGCGCGGAAATCGCTCAGCGCGTCGGGGAACGTGTCGGGCGTGAGCTTCAGATTCCGGTCTTTTTATATGAGGGGGCTGCAACCCGTCCCGAACGCCGCAACCTCGCGAATGTCAGGCGAGGCGAATATGAGGGGCTTGAACGAAAACTTCGCGATCCTGAATGGAAGCCGGATTTTGGTCCTTCACGATTCAACGCGAAATCCGGCGCAACTGTCATCGGTGCGCGCGAGTTTCTCATTGCTTACAACATCACGTTGAACTCAAATGACAAGCAGCTCGCGACCGAGATCGCATTCGAATTGCGCGAAAAGGGGCGAGTCGCCCGAACAGGGAATATCGCACCTTTCTACTTCAAAGGAAAAAAGCTTTCCTATGCCGAAGGTTCTTTTCCGTGCGGAACCTGCGGATTCATCGGGAAAGCCTATGACGAAACGCGCGGTCACTGTGAAGCGACGCACGGGTATGACCTTGACCGGTTGCTCAGGGACAATGAGCTTGAGCCCCCGCGGGTCGTCGGCAAGAACGTTTACAAACCAGGGATATTCAGCGACTGCAAAGCGATTGGCTGGTATGTCGACGAGTTCAAGAGGGCGCAGATCTCGATCAATCTTACCAATTACAAGGTTACCCCTCCTCATTTGGTCACCGAAGAAGTGCGACGCCTCGCCAACGAACGGGGACTTGTGGTGACCGGCAGCGAAGTCGTCGGCCTGATTCCGTATCAAGCCCTTCTCGACGCGGGGAGGTACTACCTTCAGAAACAAGGAAAACCGGTCGGCGTGCCCGCCGGTGATATCCTGCGCACGGCAGTCTTTTCGCTCGGCTTGAACGATGTGGCGCCGTTTGATGTCGCGGCGAAGGTCATCGGTTTGCCGGTCGTTGCCGAACAGGCTCTGGTCAGGAAAACCGTTTACGATTTCACGGACGAGGTTTCGCGCGATACGCCGGCGCCGGGAGGGGGTTCCATAGCCGCCCTGGCTGGTTCCCTCGGCGCAGCGCTCACCTCGATGGTCGCGAATCTGACTTACGGCAAAGAGGGGACCGAGTCACGTGACGGCGCATTGGCGGCGATAGCCGAACGTGCCCAGCTTTTGAAGGATCAGCTCATCCGAGCGGTTGATGACGATACCAATGCGTTCAATGCATTCATGGAGGCTCGCAGACTCCCGCAGACGACGTCGGAAGAGAAAGCAATTCGCCAGACCAGGATGCAGGAGGGGTTGAAAATCGCAATCGATGTTCCGTGGCGTACCGCCGAGTGGAGTTTCGAGGCCATGAAGCTCGCCCGGGAGGTCGCCGCCATCGGAAATCCGAATTCAATGACGGATGCCGCGGTCGGCGTTCAGGCCGCCTTTGTCGGGGTGCGAGGCGGCATCTGGAATGTGGTGATCAACCTGAAGGATATTTCTGACCAGGAGTACGTAAAGGAAATGAAGGAAAGATGCTCAGCTCTCATTGAGCGGGCGAAAGCGCTCCTGGAGGAATCAGGAAAGTACATTGATCAGCGTCTTTTCGAGATGCTGAACAGACCGAAAAAGGTCTGACGGGCATGGAAGCGTCGCCGGTGCCGGCCGGCGCCTCTCGCGCGCTGACTTGACGAACCATTGATTTGATTCGGCAGAATATTTCCCGTACACTGCTAATACGGGAAAATCGAGACATGGACGGCTACGAAGATAAAAAATGGTTCGTATACATGGGCGATCATCACGAGGGTCCGTTTTCTCTCGCTGAAATCCAAGCGAAGATGACGGAACGCCAGGTCACGGCATCCAATCACGTTTGGAGTGAGGGGATGGCGGACTGGAAGCTGATGAGCGAAGTACCGCAATTCGAGGCCCTCGTTAAAACCCAGAGCCCGGTCGCCCCACCACCACTTGAGCCAGTTCAGGCTCCGGTAGTAGAAAAATCGAGCACCGAAAACGTTTTTACGCATGAAACATCCCCATCACTTGCGATGAATCCGTTTGCCGTGCAAAACGCGAACAGCCAGCCGGTAAATCCGTTCCAGTTGGCGACTCCCGAGCCCGTGACGGCGGAACAGGGAATTCCGGAACAGGCCACTCCAGAACAGGCTGCCACCCTGACCACGCCGTCTCAGCCAGCCATGCCGATGCAGCCGCTTGAGCCGACGGCCCCTCTCATGGTTCAGCTCGAGCCTCGCCCCACGCCCGTCGCTCACCACATGGAAGCGCCGGCGCCTGTTATGCTCGAGCGGACGCCTGGTGGAGATGCAGATCTTCAGGAGTTTGCAAAGGTCCGGCAAGTTGAGCGCAAGGCTGCCGTGAAGGGTTTCTTCGGACGTTTTTTCTCCGTCGTATTCAAGCTGGCCGTCTTCACCTTAATTATCGGAGTTTTCGGTGGCGCCCTGGGTTTCGCGTTCAAGAAAGGGTACTTTAATGAAGTTTTGAGGTCGCCCGCCCTGAATGCCGCACTGCAAACAGCGAGCGACACCGCGCAGCCTTATCTCCTTCAGATTGTCGAAAAATTTCCGACCTTGGGGCAGTGGATATCGCCTATCCGGTCGCTTGACGATGTCAGTGCGGAGGATTACGCGGAGTTGAGGGCCGCGGCAGGAACGAAAGCCCTGCCGGGAGCCGCCAGGCTCGCATTGGCTTTGTCGAGAGCGAATCTGCTTGCTCCGAAATTTTACGTCGCCTCTAATCTGCCGGACGGCGCGAGGGTTGAGGTTTATGTGGAAGGTGTTCCTGACACCTTGTTGAATCAGCTTTCTTACTTGGAAAAGCGGGAAGTGACGGTGCTTAAAAAACTCGGGACGACGCCGGAATTCCGATTTGCCGGGAAACCGATGCCACGCGGTCAGTACCTGGTCTTCGCCGTTGAGAGCGAAACCCAATCCCCGGAGATCAATCCGATCCTTGTCGGTTCGCAGGCACCGGAACCTGACAAGATCACGCTCGGGCTTTCACCGAGTATTCCAAAAGGGCGTAAGCTTCTGGTGTGGAAGTCTTATTTTCTAGGCGGTGAGAAAGATACCGATTACACCGCACGCCTGAAAGCTTTCCATGACAAGTTGCGGGAAAAGGCCGGCGCTGAGCTTTCCGAAGTGAAGCAATTCGCCGTCACGCTCGAAAGTCAGCTCAAGCAGAGCATTCAAAAATATGACGAGCTACGAAAAGGAAGGTTAACGCCTCAAAAGAGGAAAGCGTGGCAGGTCTATAATAAGAGTTGGACTGATTTCGCCAAACAAATGAATACGACCTTTATTGCGTGGACGGAAAAGTCATTGAAGGATGATTTTTTCTACGGTGTTTTGTACCGGTTGACGCAGCAGGCCGGGCAAGCTGTCGAACGGGCTCATAGTTTTCACAACACTTATTTTACCGCGGTTGTCTCTCGCTCCTTTGACATTCAGGCAGGAGAGGCAATTTCGCAGGCTCAAGGCGCGATCACGGCGCTCAAAGCCAAAATCGATCAAGCTGAGCGGATTACCCCGACGTTAAACGGTATGCCGCGAAGAGAGGGGCTATGACCAAAGGGACAGCGACGGAACGACGAAGGGCTAAACGCCGGCCTATATTAGACACCTTTTCCATTTTCGTGGTGGTCCCCCGAAAGGGAGTTCACCGACTGCAGATTTGTGATCTGAGCGACGAGGGAATCGGCTTCGAGCTGGATACCGAAGGGGAGTCGTACGCCGACTTCAACGTCAATACCGGCGACAACCTCGATGTGCGGCTTTATTTGAACCAGTCGTTGTACCTGCCTCTTTCAGTCGAAATCGCCCGGTTGGATGATCGAGGAGGCGTGCGGCGCGTGGGGGCGTCGTTTTCGGACAAAAATGGTCAGTCATATCGAGCGTTTTCATCGTTCCTGAAAATGCTCGACGGCATCGTCGATGTCGTACAAATCGAGCAGCAGCCCGTAGTTTAGCGGCATCTTCGATTATTCGTGCTTACTTTTCCCGCGGCGGGCCTGCAGGGCTAGCGTTGGACGCACGTCCGCTTCGACGGAATCCCAAGTACTGGGCAAAATTTACTTCTTCAGGGCCTTCAACTTGCTTCCGATACGTCCCTTGGAGGATTTGGATATGCCTCATCGCTTTGGGAAGCCAGGGAACGACGCGCAGGGTAATGAGCGGGTAATTGATTTCAATGAAGTCCGCGCACAGCGCTTAGACGAGAAGCGCCGAAAGACTGAGCGCATCTTCTTTAAGCATTTGCTGAGTGTGTACTCTGTACTCGGAAATTCTGAAATGTGCCCCATCGAACTCGTTGACATCAGCGAGCATGGTTGCTCGTTTCAGGTTCCCTATGACCCCGCGAGGCCCTGGCCGAAAGACTTGAATGAGGTGCCGCTGCGGCTCTATTTCAGCCAGGATACGTACTTGGAGATCCACGTTAAAATCCAGAACTCACGACCCGCGATTGAGCGCAATACGTCATTCATGCGATATGGCTGCTCAATTGATCAGACGACGGGTTCTTACAACGCCTATCAGCAGTTTGTAAGATTCCTGGAACTCTACTCCGAGCATTCGCACAAGGATCTCGGTGACGTAACGGTCTTCTACTTATAGGGTCAAAATCGGAAAAGATTCCAAGTCCTCAGCGCCTTCAGGAGTCGCGTCTTGTTCGCTACTTTCAGCGGCCCCTGTAGTCCGCCGAGACTCGGCGCTCACTTCAGGATTCAGTTCAGGGCTCATTTCAGAGTTCATTTCAGAGTTCATTTCAGAGCTCACCTCAGTCGCTTCTTCGATAACAGCGGGGCGCCGCTCGACCGTCGAGCCGGGGTCGGCAATCGAGGCGAAAGAGAGGTTGCTGAAAATCAGTACGGGGAGAGCTAAGCGAAGCATCTGGTATCCTGTTCTCGTCGGCGAACGGCCGACTGTAACTGGAACCAGGATAGCACAGACCTTCGAAATAGAAATGGTCGGCTAGGCAGCCTTTTTTTTGTGCGGTCTTTTCAAAAATTTTTCGTTCAGCCAGGCTGTCAAAATCTTGGCGGTCTTTTCCGGGTTTTCCAGAGCAAGCTCGCCCGACTTCTGTGCCAGGACCTCGAGTTTTTTCTTGTCACTCGGGGCGGCGCTCTTTTGAGAAGAGGGCATCTACTGCAGGTCCCGGTAGCGATGAGGGCCCTCGACTACGGGGACGTCGGGACAGTCGATCTCATCCTGGCGAAGCGAGCCGACGAATACCTCGTCTCCGATCAGTGAAAACGCGAACCAGCGATCTCCCATTTTCTGATAGAGAACTTCGACAGTATTGTCCTGTTTTGAATCAGTGTTGCCGCGGCATTTTTTCGAATTCGTGTGTCCCATGCTATCCCTCCTTGGATCAGCGCGAAGCGCCTACATGGGATTTATCGGAATCAGGTGGGCGGTCTTAACGGGGAAAATTTTTCCTATGCGTCGGGGCAGGCGAACTCAGTAAACGATAATTTGACCCGCGATCGCTGAGTTGAAAGCGTCTTCAAAGCCGTAGGTCCCGACTACATCCAGGCGTACGGGATGAAAGTTGATGAGCAAAGGTGATTTCGGATCACTCAACGGGCTGCTTTGAAATCCGGGTGTTCCGTTTGAGACGATCTGATGCATTAACAGCGTCGACTGATAGTGAAAGTAGACGGTTGTGCCGCGAGGGACCGAACACGTGAGAACCTCATTCGCCGTCGCAACAGTACTCGCGGCTTCCTGGCATCCACAGAGCCTTTGCAAATAGCCATCGGAGACGGCGATTTGCGCCGTTTGTGGAGTGCAGTTCGAACCCGAAATCGTCGGCGATTCCGGGCGCTCCTGTCCGCATCCCGCGAGGATGGCGGCAAGAGCAGCCAAACGGACGAATTTGCCAAAACCCATGACTCGGACCTTAACACAGGCGGGTGGAATTGCGCTACGCCGCTTCCTCAGCGGGAGGCTTTTTCGCCGTCGACGTTGCCGTTGCCGTTGCCGTTGCCGTTGCCGTTGCCGTTGCCGTTGCCATTGCCATTGCCATTGAATGATGCGCAGTCGTGCGATTTCGGCCGGATTCTTTGGAGTGATAAAGCGATTTATCCGCGGCATCCATGATTTCTTCCGCGGTAGTTCCATCATGAGGATAGCTCGCCACGCCTACGCTGACGCTCAGCTTTCCGAGTGGTTGGTGCTCGCCGAAAGGAAAGCTGCGGGTTTCCACGGCTCTTCGAACTCGTTCGGCGAGTACCATCGCGTTTTCCCATTCCACGGCCGGGCACAAGATCACGAACTCTTCGCCCCCATACCTCGCCGGGAGGTCGGTATCACGGCAGCTGCTTTTAATCAGGCCGCCGAGTTCCCGGAGCAGCTCGTCACCGGCGGGGTGACCATTCCGGTCGTTATAATGTTTGAAGTTATCCACGTCGAAGAAGATGATCGCGTAAACACCCGCGTAGCGGTGCGCGCGCGCATGTTCGAGTTGAAGTTGTGAACGGAAATGACGATAGTTCGCGAGCTTTGTCATTTCATCCGTGGTTGAGAGCGCTTCCAGTTTGCGGTTCAGGAGTTCAAGTTCATTGATGTATTCGGTGATTTTCTGCTGAGCTTCGGTTTCCTTGCTGATATCCCGCAAAATGACCTGAATCACCTCGCGGTCCGTGCTGAGCTTGAGCATGCAAGCTGAAACACTGATCGGAATGGTTCGTTCTGGTGCGCTGAGTTCCGCTTGCCACGCTCTCGGATAGTAGCGGCGTCTCGCCACTCTGAGGTTTTTTTCGAATTCGATGGGACCTTCGGGATTTGCTTTGGATATCCAATCGAGCAGCGAGCTCTGTTGAACCTTTTCCAATGGCGAGTTCAGAAGCTTTTCCCCTGCGTCATTCATGTCAAGAATTTGATAAGTTTCAGAGTCCAGCAGTAATACGGTATCGAGGAGCCTGAAAAACAGGTCCGAGTAGCTGGCCTG
>MEQK01000033.1 GCA_001770175.1 Bdellovibrionales bacterium RIFOXYD1_FULL_55_31
TAAACCAGTGACTGGTGCCCTGGCACAAGTTCGGCGGAATGCAGGATAAGAATGGCGTCTTCGTAGTCTCCTTCCAGACATTCCCGGATTGAGAGCAGAGATCCCGATCTGTAAACAAAAAGTGACTCAGGATTATCATACCCCATTTTTCTGAGAAGATTTGCGGTCTGGGCCTGGATTTTCTCATTGAACCCATTTTCGGACATCAAAGATGCAATGCAGGTTTTATTGACTGCGCTCTCTGCAGCATCTGCTCGCTTCGTGAACCATGTCCCCGAAAGAAGGAAAAGCTGCAGAGCCAACAATGATGTGAGTGGGAAAAATCTCATCATCCGCTATTCGGTCTGGATGCCCGCGCGGGCTGTCAAATAACCAGCAGTGATGTCACTGATGCCAAGTCCTTGTGCAATCTCTGCGCGGATCTGAGTTGCGGATTTGCCTTCGATTGCTACCTTCACGCCGTGCTCCGGCTGGCTATCGATTTTGGCCAATTCTGCGGCAATCTGAGCGCCTTCGGCTTCGGTGTAAATACCGAGATCGACCTGTTCCGAGACATCCTTAGGAAGTACTTGAACCGGAGTTGCGTTTTCCTCCAGAATCACTCCGAGTACGCTCGCCGCGAGAGCACCCTCAGCTTTCGTCTTCATTGCGATACCCATTCCCGCCAGCACAAAAACGAAGCCAGCTCCCGCCACGAATAGATTGCCGGTAGCGATTCCGATGACCATGGCGTCTGCTTTCCTCGCCGTTCCCATCTGAACGCCAGCGAACAAGGTAGTAATGAGAGCCGTCGTCGCGGCGAGCTTCTTCAAATTGATATTCATGATTTCTCCTTTATTTCCCACGTACGTAGTGAGCAGCTGCGCGACCCATATATGACACGATGCGTAAAAGGTCAAGTGGCGCATTAACCGTCGGAAGGTCATTTAAGGTGTTCTCTCGCTCACTGGAACACAACCTCCAAAAAGTCGGATAGTTCAGTGGGTGTCGCCGCGCACGCCTCACTAAATGAGCCGAACGACCGCTCGCTCGTCGATCGTGAATGTCGTGGCCGTATATCCGTCTGCAAGGTACTTCCCTATTTTCGTCTCGCGACGGATTTCGCAGATAGCGCTGACACCGCCTCAGGGTCGAAGTCAAACGCGACTGAATCTTCCGAGATTTTGGCTGCTTTTTACGAAGCGCAGGCAGTCAGCCCGAGAGCAAACAGAATGCTCATCAAAGTTTTTATGAAATGCCCTCTGTGATGGCGATACGCCAGCTCCTGGATCACGCACATAGACACAAACTGCCGAACTTTTGAAAGGGGTTGATCCTATCAGTGGAAATGAGCCAGGAGCAGCCGCGGGCTCCACGTCCGGTTCAGCGCGCATCACCCGAAACTACCCCGTTGAGCAAATCCGCATCATCGGCAAGTGGGATGATCTTAACCGTTTCCGGAAGAACTTTGGATATCGTCTGATCGTTCACAGACGGCAAAGCTTCGGCAAGGGTTTCAACTCTTTTCTGTTTCTTGCACTCAGTTTGAAGCCCGAGTTGTTCCAGTTTCACTGATCGAGTCAATTTTTGATCGGGTTTGTTGAGATCAATAATCTGAAAACGAACGGAGTCGCCGTCCTCCGATCGACTCGATACAAATCGAATCGCGAGTTTCTCGCCGGGCTGTTCTTCGGATGCCACCGACCCAAGCTTCAGGGTCAACTTTCCCTCTAAGAGGTTCCCGGCAATGATTCCAGAAACCTGATCCGAGGTTTTCAAATTGCTGACTTCGCAGACGATTTCTTCGATAAACCGGTGCTTGGCATCCAGCACATCATCCTTCACACGCGTTCCAGTCTTCGCGAGAGCCTCTTTTGCTTTGGCGAGTGCCTCGGCGGCAGCCTTCTCAAGCGCGGCCTGTTGCTCGCGAGCTATTCGGTCAAGCTCAGCCTTACGCGCGGCGGCTCTCTCGGCCTGTGCCTTGATTTGCGGCAAAGTTAATGAGGCTTGAGCCGATCCGGAACATAAGAGCAGAACGCTTATTACAAAAACAATTGTTCGCATTCGAAAACCCCTCAAATAAACACCCGGAGATAGTTTGCAACCATTAGACCGGCATGGCCCAATGCTATCGCCTTGAAATTATGAACAACACCTGATGACAACCGAACACCAACTGCATATTCTTTATACATGTGGAAACACGTCTTCATCTCAGTGGCATTCCTTCTGGCCTCTCAGAACTTCGCCATAGCCAGCTATTTGGGTGAGGCACAACCGCGAGCAAATACGCCCGTCAATCCGAAGCCTGCCTATTCAGTTCGAAGTTCTCGATATCTCTCCGGACACCACTTCCTGATGAGCGCCCTGGTGCCGACAGCCTTCAGTGCTCCCTATGTTCGTTCATCGCTTGAAGGAGCGTTCGCCACGATTCATGTGAACGGCATGGAATCCGACATAAAGGCCGCCGGGCTGACGCCCTCATTCACCGGGCAGTTTAGAGTCGGAGACATCGGATTTGAATTTGGAATCGATGCCTCGGAAATTTTCGGAGCCGACGGCTACTCCGCACTCGTACTCGGAGCTAACTATTCTTATGGACTTTCAGGCACGATTCGAATTCCGGTTTTGAAAGAAGATTGGCTAGCTCTGACCCCGACCATCGGAATTCGCTCTCAGAGCGGCGGCAGTTTTTCGCCACTGAACGCCGTCGCCCAGAGCATCATGACGAAAGCCGAAGCAGCGGACTTTCTCAGCTCAACTTCTACTTTCCAGTTAAAACCCGGACTTCTCGCGGCGGCTGCCCTGAGCCCCACGTTCGGGATAAGCGCAGAACTCAGCCGTGTGTTTTCGAATACGACCAGCTCTGATTTACCGAAGATCGATGATGGTTCGATTCGCGCCGGAATCGCGCTTAGCACGAATTTTCAACCTGAACTAGGATTGCCGATTGGATTCCTGGCTGCATATCGAAACGATTGGCCGATCCGACCGGATATAGAAAACACATCGATTTACGAACTCGGTATCTTTGAAATGCTGAACCAGGACTTTAATTTCGGGATTGAAATGACCCGCCTCGTGACCTCAACCCCGTCAATTTCGTTTCTACTCTCCTTGACGTATTACTATCGATAGCAGCGCACAAAAAAAAGGGAAGCGGTGAAACCGCTTCCCCCTCAGGAGATAATCTCGCGGGAGATTATGGAGTCGGATGATTCTCCTCTTTCTTGAAGTCGACTTTGCATTCGCCGAACAGCCGGAAGGTGTCGCCGTTTCTCAGGATATTGACAAGTTCAGCGCCGAAACGATGCTGATGATTCCTCTCGAGATCCCGAATCGTGACGATCGAACGATCGCCCTTTTCCTTGCCGATGATCGCGAGATCGTCCATCGTGGCATGAACTTTCGCATCGCGATCGACCAGGACATAACCGTCACTGCAGCGGACCATGAGAATCTTCTCATCTTCCCGGCACCTGTTCACGTTCTGCACGTCGTTCTCTTCGCAGAGAACACCGCGGGCTTGACAAGTCGCCGCGGGAAGCTTGCCGGTAGCCGGGGATTCGAACAGACAATTAAATTCAAGCGCTTTCCCGTTGTGATTGTTGTCGGGAGTATTGGCAAATGCCGTAGTGGCAAGGGCCACGAACATAACTGCAACTAAGTATTTCATCTTATTTTCCTCTTCAGTGTTGATTTGCTAATTCATCGGCTCGGACGCGACATGCTTGTAACGTCCCGAACGCTGCCTGCTCTATTCAAATTTTATTCCTGCTCGCTGCTGCCAACACGGCGCAAAAGAGAAAGATCCCTAAAACTCAGGTGAGCAGCGCGAACTGGGCGGCGCGCCGAATGAGCTCTTCATCAGGTCTGATGCCGGTGTAGAGGGCGAACTGTTCAACAGCCTGAAGCACGATGACGTCCGCCCCCGTGAACGTTGCTTTCCGCAACTCCCGCGCATACCGGATGAACGGCGTCTCGGGAGGACTCGCGACGACGTCAAAAACAAATTCCGCGTTCCGGATCGATAATTCCGAAAAAGGAAGCTGCGCGGCTTCCTTTGCTCCGGCCATGCCGATTGGCGTCGTATTAATCAAGAACTTCGGTTCGGGACGTAAAATGTCTGAGGCGGACTGTGATTGCCAACCCAGACCGTATGCTTTTGCCAGAGCCTGCCCGTTCCACTCGTTACGCGCGTAAATCGTCCCGGTTTTGAATCCCAAATCATTTAACGCGTGAAGAACCGCCTTCGCCATCCCTCCGCTGCCGGCGAGGGCGAACCTCGAGTCGCGCGGAACGCGCCGGTCCGAAAGAAGCTTCACGACCGCCGCGTAGTCGGTATTGAAGCCTTTCAGGCGACCCGACGTGTTCACAATCGTATTCACCGCGCCAATCGCCTTCGCAATCGGATCAAGCTCGTCCAGGAACTCCATGCATGATTCTTTGAAAGGCATCGAAACAGCGCTGCCGCGGATCCCGAAAGCGCGAATGCCCTCAATCGCGGGCCGCAGCTCGTGAATCGCGAATCCCTTGTAGAGGTAATTCAGACCGAGCTCCCGGTACAGAAAGTTGTGGAACCGGGTTCCGAAACTTCCCGGCCGGAGCGAAAGGGAGATGCACAGCTTTGTATCTCGATCTGGGAACCAGGTCATGAACTATTGCGTAGGCCCGGACCAATTCCAGCCCAAAAGCTCGAAACGGCCATCGGCTCTCAAACGATACTCGCCTCCAAGCGGAAGCGCGACACGGCCCGGGCCATGCCCTGCCGGCAGCCCATACGCCACCGGGATGCCGAGCCTCTCCCGAATCTGACCGAAGAGTTGCGGGATCATCTTTTCTTCGTTCAGGTGCTTGCGAAGCGGGCCGAGCTCCTCCGGTTTCGGCATGCGAACCGCCCGGTCCCGATCCTTCGGTTTCGGCTTGACGACGATCACTTTCGGAATCGTGTCTTTGCAATTTTGAAAATTCCCGAGAATAACCGCTTTCGCGCCTGACAACGCGCCCGAGGACATCTGCTGATGGATCATGCGATCAATCCTGTAAAGCGCTTCATCGACATCCTCAAAGAAAATAATCTTGCCGTTCACGCGCGGCATGTACGGCGTGCCTTGCATCGAAGACCAGACCGTAAGATTGCCCCCGATCAGCTCGCCACGAATGTCGCTCCTGGGCGGCTCACCGACAAAGCGGAGCGGCTTCGATCCCCACGGATTTTCAGCGCGCCCTCCGCGAATCCACTGCAACAAGCCTTTCCATTCCGAAGCTTTCAGGGTGCAAAATTTTCTCAGTCCCGGCATCGGCGCGTGAAGAGTCGCCCAGCCCCATTTATTGCGGGTATACTCCATCAACGCGGTGATATCGGAAAACCCGACGAGAAGTTTCTTTTCGGGGATTCCCCGCTCGAAGGTCATGCGATCAAGCAGCGGCAGGAGCCGTGTTGCTCCATAGCCGCCGCGGGCGCACCATAGTACCGAAAATCGCGGGTCCATGGCGTAATCGAAAAAAGCTTGCGCGCGGTCTTCGTCCGTTCCGGCAAAAAACCAGTGCCCCTTCCGGCACTGCGGGTGAACATGGACTTTGAAACCGGCTTCCTCGATCTGCTCGATCCCGAGTTGAAATTCCGTATTCGGGACTTTGGACGAGGGAGCGGTGATTCCGACTGCGATGGACGGCATAAGAAACCCCGATCAAATTTTCAAAGTCATTGAATTCAGGAAAAGAACGCACCCAAAAATAACAGACCAGCAAAAGGTCACGCAAAGCATGACCATTCCGCCCCAGGTTGAAACAGATCTGATGCGCGAGGGGCCGATCCCGAAAATTCCCACAGGTTGGATCAGAAGCAAACTGGTCACTCCGATCATCAGAAACTCAATCAACATGGC
>MEQK01000034.1 GCA_001770175.1 Bdellovibrionales bacterium RIFOXYD1_FULL_55_31
CCCAAAGCAGCGCAATCGGCCCAAGCCCCCACGCGCTCGAAAGGCTGACGGCCAGACCGAGATCACTCGTTTTAAAACCAGCTGCCGAGTAGTCCAGCTCCGGGGTGCTGCAAGTCAATGTTCCGGAGCCGGAACAGCCCAGTTTTCCGGTCGTTTTGGCGTAATAAAACCCGGCCCCCAGCGAGACAATATCCAGAGGCGAGAATCGGAAGAGAACGGGAATCTGCAGCTGATTTCCAGAAAAGCTGCGCTCCGATCCCGTCTGCGTGAGCGTGTATTTCGTATTCACGAACAGCGCCCCTGACTGGATGAAAAAAGGACCCACCAGGTCGATGTCGACCAAACCGCCCCAGATAAATCCGAGACCACGCGCCGGATCCGTGTTGTCCAACGTGAACGTGGGGCTGCTGGCGCCGTGCGAATTGAGGCCGACGACCGGCGCGACCCGGAACGCGTGCGCGGCGAGAGGAGTGAGAAGAGCAAGAAACAGAACCAACGATAGAAGCTTTTTCATACTTAGGATGATAGCAGCGCTATTCCGCGAGCGCGAATGAAAATTGACGGTGACCCAAAATGCGCGCCTCAAACCCGGGTCGCTCTTCGGGCACTACGGAGACCGGAATTTTTGCTCCGCTCCGAAGCCACTTCTCCAGCCAATCCTTTCTGAGCAGACCGGGATGCTGTTGGGCAATCTCGTCTCGCGTGAATGCGATGGTCGTTTCTTCTTTAACCCCCGTGCCCACACCGCGAGCCACAAAAAACCCCCCCGCGAGAAGAGCCGCGCGAACCGCGGTTGAAGCCGAATAGGTGTAGAGCTCGGTCAAGGCACCGGCGCGCTCGCAATGTTTGTAAATCGCCGAAAAAACGGCAGGACTCCAGAGCGCTGAATCAGTTTTAAAGGAAAAGGGGTCATAAAAGATAAGGTCCGGCCCCGGCGCGGTCTTGAAAAGGTCCAGAAAATCTCCCGACAGCAACTTCCAGCTCAGGAGACCCGAAGAATGATTCCAACTTCCGGCCTTGAGAACGTCATGCGGAGCACCGTGCCTCAAATGCTTGAAGCGCTCCGGGTGCAGGAGCGCGAGACGGAGCGGGTCCAGGTCCCGCTCGAAGCTGATCAGGTGGACCGGGCGCGGCTCACGCGGCATTCCGAAAAACGATTCCTCAAAACACCGGACTGCGGCCATCGCATTCGAAGCGGCCCCGAGTCCAACGTCCCAGATGACGAGCGGTTTGTCTTTTTCGACCAGAAGTTTTTCGAACAGGCGCGACTGTTCAATATAGAGCCGCTCCGCCTCTTCGGCCGGATCCGAAACAGAATGCATCACCTCTCCGGAGCTGATCTGCCGGACGTTGCCGTAGCCCAGGGGAGAAATCTGTACTTCATAGTCACCGAGCCGGGTCGCCCGGACCTTCCGCCTGCGCCGCCGCTGCGTTTGAACCGGATTCTCCTCGTCCGAACCCGCCAGCGACTCGCGCTTCGAACGATACAGCTCGAGAAACCCTCCGGTCAGAACGGCTTCTCGGATCTGCGCCATGAGGCTGTGATAGAACGTAAGATTGTGCGTGGCGATCAGCTGCCAGCCGAGCAGCTCGTCCGCCTTGATGAGATGATGAAGATAAGCTCTCGAATAATCCCGGCAGGTCGCGCAACCGCAAGCGGGATCGAGCGCATCCTGTGAAAGCTTGTAAACGCCGCGCCGGAGCTGAAGCTTTCCGATCGAGGTGAACGCGACGCCTCTTTGGGCCAGAGCCGTCGGGAGAATACAGTCGAACATGTCGACCCCGCGATGAACCGCCTCGAGAATGTCGAGCGGGGTGCCGACCCCCATTAAATACCGAGGCAGGCCGCGCGGCAACAGCGCGGCCGTCGCTTCGGTAAATTCCTCGCGCTGCTCGCGGGTTTCGCCGACGGCGAGACCGCCGATCGCAAAGCCGTCAAAAGGATGCTCCGTGAGAAAAGCGGCGCTTGCCTTTCTCAGGTCATGAAAGCACGCGCCCTGCACGATTCCAAAAAGCGCCTGCAGCGATTCCGTTCTCGCGTTCAGGCTTCGCAGGGCCCAGCGATGGGTCAGATGCATCGCGCGCTCGGCCTCCTGCCGTTCGGAGGTCGAAGGGATGCACTGATCGAGCGCCATCATGATGTCGCTGCCGATCGCGATTTGGGTTCGAATGCTCTCCTCGGGAGAAAGGTCCGTCCGTCCACATAGCTTTGAAAGGTCGCGCCCTCCTCATCCATTCGCCTGGCGTGAGGAAGCGAAAAGATCTGAAAGCCTCCCGAGTCGGTCAGAACCGGTCCGTCCCAGTTCATGAAACGATGAATCCCGCCGAATTGCCTGAAAACCTCGGTGCCCGGACGGAGCAGAAGATGATAGGTGTTCGCGAGAAGGACCCGGGAACCCGCCGTCCGAAGCGCCTCGACGGGCTGGCCCTTTACGGTCGCTTGCGTTCCGACGGGCATAAAAACGGGAGTTTTGACTTCACCGTGAAGAGTTGCAAAGGTCGCGGCGCGGGCCCCTGATCCCGGCGCCTCGGCCTCGAGCTGAAACTTGAGTCGCGACATAAGACGGCATTACCATAATGCCGGATCGCCGTGTACTGTTAGCGCTTCGGACCGGAAGAAGCGGCGCCCAGCTTGCTTTTGATTTCCTCGAGGTAATTTCTGACCCTCACCTCGTGAGCGGCGAGGGCTGCCTTGTCGGTTGACGGAACAGCCGACGGCGCGCGCGATTCATCCCGCACGACGAGGAGTTTTTGCGGGATTTCATCCATGAAGCGGCTCCTCGTGCGCGGCACCGTTTTTCCGTAACGAATACGATTTTTCGCGCGCGTGATGATGAGATGATTTTTAGCCCGGGTGATCCCGACGTAACAAAGCCGCCGCTCTTCCCCGAGGTCGGACGCTTCCTCGATCGTCCTGCGATGAGGCAGGAACCCGTCCTCCGCGCCGACCATGAACACGATCGGGTATTCGAGTCCCTTGGCCCCGTGAAGCGTCAAAAGCGTTACTTCATCACGAAGTTCATTTTCCTTTGAATCGTCCTCTTCTTCGTCTTGAGCTTCGAGCGTCATCCGCGCCAGGTATTCACGAAGAATGGCAAGGCCGTCGGCCGGACCCTCTTCGCTGTCGCCCGTAATCTCCTCGGGCCGAATCTGCCCGAGTCCATGCACCAATTCTTCGATATTCTCCCATTGCCTCAGCGCGGCGGCCGGATCATCCGTTTCCTCATCGAGGGCCTTTCGGGCCTGAATTTTTTCAAGCGAATTCCTGGCCCAGCTGACAACGGCCGAAATCGCGACCTCCGCCGAGGAACACGGGATTTTTTGGAGTGACTCCCGTAAATCCAGAATCAGCTCACGAAACGCCTTTGTGCCGGCTGCGGCACGTGGGGCTAATTGCGCGGTTTCCGGCAACATCTCGAAAATCGGAACTTCTTTCGTGAAGGCCGCGTTTCCGAGATGTTCAAGGGATGTTCTCCCGATTCCGCGAGCAGGCCAGTTGATCACTCGTCTCAGGGAGGCGTCATCTCCAGGGTTCACGACCAAACGCCAGTAGGCCAGAATGTTCTTCACCTCTTTTCGGTCGAGGAAAGAGAAACCTCCGACAATCTTGTAAGGAACCCGAAGCATGCGAAGCGATTCCTCGAAAATTCTCGATTGCGCGTTGGAGCGATAAAGAACCGCGAAGTCCGCCCAGCGAATATTTTTTTCTTTTGCGAGTCGAAAAATCTCTTCGGCGACGAACTTGCCCTCTTCGCGATCCTCCTCGAGAATCACCTCGCTCACAGGCTCTCCCGAACCCCGATCCGACCAAAGACTCTTCGGGTGTCGCTTGCGGTTGTTTTGAATAACCGCGTTCGCCGCTTCGAGAATGGTCATCGTGCTTCGATAATTTTGGTCAAGAGTGATCGTCTTCGCTCCTCGAAAATGCTGGGCAAACTCGAGAATGTGGGTCGGGTCAGCCCCTCTCCACGCGTAAATGGACTGGTCATCATCACCGACGACGCATAGGTTCTGCTGCCGTTGCGTAAGGAGCCTGAGAAGCCTGAATTGCGCGGGATTGGTGTCCTGGTACTCGTCGACCAGAATGTATCGGAATCGCTGGTTGTAATGCTCACGAACCTCTTCGTGCTTTTCAAGCAGTGCGACGGCATTAAAGAGGAGATCGTCGAAATCCATCGCGTTCTGCGCTTTGAGCTGACTTTGGTAATGAATGTAGCTCGAGGCGGCCGCGATCGCGTAATCCGGACCGAGCCGGCCCGAATCCAGGAAAAAGCCCTGCGCGGCGTCCGGCGAAAGGAATCTGCTTTTGGCCTGTCCGATCTCGAATAAGATAGAGTTTAGATCGAATTTGCGATCGTCTATTTTGATATTTCGCATGATCTGCTTGAGCGTGTCCTGCTGATCGCTCTGGTCCAGAATCGTAAAATCCCGCTGAAACCCGAGCTTCGCTCCGTGGGCCCTGAGGATGCGAACACAAAGGCTGTGAAACGTGCTGATCATGATGTTCCGGGTCGCGCCGAATCCCGCCGCCTCACTGACCAGCCTTATAACGCGTTCTTTCAATTCCGTAGCGGCTTTATTCGTGAACGAGAGGCCCAGAATCGCCGACGCAGGCACGTTACGTTCCGCTATTAGGTGAGCAATCCGATAGGTCATGGTGCTCGTCTTTCCGCTCCCCGCACCAGCGAGAACCAAAAGCGGTCCATTTCCGTATAGAACGGCTTCCCGTTGATTCGGGTTCAGGCGATTTAATGAAAGGGGCAAACGGGAACTCCTTGTTGGCGAAGGGCTGGATTAGAGCAGAGATCATTTCGGGTGCCAATCGAAAACTCTTAAGCCGCTCGTGATCAGACCTAACGCAGCTCGCCAACCGCGTGGCGGGCACCCATTGGTTTTTGCCTCGAATCTGCCGAAAAGAAGAATGAACGCAGCACTTCGGAGTACTCGTGAGCAGTCAACGGCCCCCCGTCAAAAATCGACTCAGACATTTCATCGGAGACGGAATCTGGGCCTCCGTGTGCGACGGCGTGGCCGAAAGCAATTTCACCGCGTTTGCGACAGCGCTCTCGGCATCACCGGGGCAGCTCAGCGTACTTCTCTCGTCACAGAGCCTGCTCGGCTGCTGGCTCCAGCTTTGGAGCGAGAAACTCATTTTCTTTTTTGGCAGCCGAAAGCGCGTCGTTCTCACCCTCGTCAGTCTTCAGGTGGCCACCCTCGCAACGATGATTCTCGCGACTTTTTTCGAGGCGGGGCCACTCGCTTTTATGGGACTCATGCTTCTTTTTGTCGCTTTCGGGAGTACAAGCGGCGCCGTCTGGAACTCCTGGATCAGCGATCTTCTTCCAGCACGCCGGCGGGGCTATTGCTTCGGCGTCAGAAATCAGCGCACTTACCCTGCAAGTTCCCTCGCGCTCGTCGCGGCCGGCGCGATTTTGCTGAGCATCGAATCGGCTCTGGGTGGCGGACGTGGAACTCAGATCGCTTTTTGCGTGATATTCTTCATCGGTCTCACGGCAAAGCTTCTTTCCCTGCGGCATCTCGCGTTGCAGCCAGATGGTCAATGCGAACTGCCGACACGCGCCCTTGGACCCATAGAGCTGGTGAAGACCTGTTATCGGGACCGCGGCTCCCGTCAGGTGCTGTGCTTTTTCGGAGTGATGGGCTTTGCCGTGAGCGTATCCGCGGCTTTCCAGGCGCCCTACTTGCTGACGACGCTTCACCTGAACTACCTGCAGTTCACGTTGGTCACGGCCGTCTTCGTCATCTCGCGTTTTCTCGCGGCTCCCTGGGTCGGAAGGATCGCCGACCGGAGGGGCTCACGACAACCCTTTCTGATATCCGCCGCATTGATGCCGCTCGTCGCGCTGGGCTGGGCCTTATCAACGAACTTCTACGCGCTCCTCCTGACCCAGATCTTCGCGGGTATGATCTGGACGGGTTTCGACCTCTTTTCATTCACCTTCCTGACCGAGAGCACGGGCTCGGCCTATCGTCAGAGGATCTTCGCCGCTAAAAATGTCGCCTGGAATTTGGCCGCTTTCGCCGGCGCCCTGGCAGGCGGCGCGCTCGGAAGCTTTTCAATGCTCCCGGCCCTGGTTTTTTGGGTATCTTTTGCCGGAAGGGGCGCGGCGGCCCTGTTTCTCCTCCGTGTGTCGCAGTACGCGCCGGAATCGGAATCTTCGGCCTCGCTCACATCGGGCACGGTCACGAACGTCGCCGCCTGAAACCTATGGACCCCGCCCAGATGTGACATTATGATTTGAACATGAAAATCGCGTTCACTCACAATCTCCAGCTTCGACCGACGGAAGAAGAAGCCGAATTCGACACCCCGAAGACGATCGAAAGTATTCGCTCCGCGCTGATCCGACTCGGTCATGAAGTCGAACTCGTGGAAGTCTCGGGCCCAGCCTCACGAACCGTCGCTCGACTCGAAGCTCTGAATCCGGATCTGGTCTTCAACACGGCCGAAGGGCGCGAGGGGCGATTCCGCGAAGCTTTTTATCCCGGCCTTTTTGATCAACTCGGAATTCCCTTTACCGGATCAGACGCGTACACCTGCGCGATCACCCTGGACAAGCAGCTGACCAAGTCCATCGTCGCACAGCACGGCGTTCCGGTTCCGAAAGGCTATTTCATCTCATCCCTCGACGACCTTAGATCGGTTGAGACATCGAACCCGCTTTTCATCAAGCCGAACTTCGAAGGAAGCTCGAAGGGCATCACGATGGACTCGATCATTCAATCGCCAACCGACTTAAAACCCAGAGTCGAAGCCCTTTTGAGGCGCTATCCCTCCGGGGTGGTGATCGAGGAATATATCCCGGGCCGCGATATCACCGTTCCATTTCTCCAAAAAGCCTCTCCCGCGACCGGCGGAGTTCTCTGTCCGGCTGAATACGTTTTTTCGCGGGCCGAGAAGGTTCAGTTCGAAATCTATGACTTTGATCTGAAGCAACTCCGGAGCGATTCCGTTGAAGTGAAAGTCCCGGCCGATCTTGATCGGAACACCGCCGAGGCGATCGTGGCGTTCTCGAAGAAGGCCTTCCGTGCGCTGAACGTCGTCGACCTGGGCCGGATCGACTACAGGGTGACCCCGGATGGTCGCGTCTACTTCCTTGAAGTAAATGCGCTTCCGAGCCTGGAGCCTGGAGCCGGAATTTACCTCTCCGCCGGACAGGCCGGCCTTAAAACGACCGAATCCGTTCTGAACGCGGTGCTCACAAGCGCATGCGAACGGTTTAATATCAGCAACAAGTTAACGCAAAAACGATCCGCCCATTCCAAATTACGCGTGGGCCTGACCTATAATTTGAAACGCTACGTTCCGCGCGTCGAGACGGACAACGACGCCGAAGCGGAGTTCGATTCTCCATCGACGATCGACGCGATCGCGAACGCCATCGTGTCATATGGCCACGAGGTGATCCGGCTCGAAGCAACGCCAGAGCTCGCATCCACGATCCACCACGCGCAAGTCGATCTCGTCTTCAATATCGCCGAAGGCATGCGCGGCCGAAACCGCGAAGCACACGTCCCGGCGCTCCTTGAGCTCCTCGATATTCCCTATACCGGCTCCGACCCGGCGGCGCTGTCGATCGCCCTCGACAAAGGGCTCGCAAAGCGCGTTGTCCGCGAGGCGGGTTTCCTCACCCCGCGCTTCTTTTTCATGACAACGGGAAAAGAACGGATCCCGAAGGATATGCCGTTCCCGCTCATCGTGAAACCGATCGCCGAAGGGAGCTCGAAGGGAGTTCTGGGTACGAGCGTCGCGCGCTCCGAAGCCGAACTCCGCGAAAAGGCGTTGATGATCATTCAGAAATACAGCCAGGCGGCACTCGTCGAGGAATTTCTGCCGGGCCGGGAATTCACCGTCGCGCTACTCGGCGAACGGCGGCCTCGCGTTCTCCCGGCCATGGAAATCCGCTTCGTAAAACCCGCGACCGAGCATCCGGTCTACAGTTTCGCTCATAAATTGAAGAGCACGCCCGAAATCGAATACACCGCGCCCGCCGAACTCGATCCCGCCCTGAAGACCGAGATCGAACGGGTTTCGAGGGGATGTTTCACCGCGCTCGGATGCCGGGACGTGGCTCGCATCGACTTCAGACTGGATCAACAAGGCAGGGTGCAATTCATGGAATGCAATCCTCTGCCGGGCCTGACCCCGGATTGGTCCGATCTCTGTCTCATCGCGAACAGCGCGGGCATGGATTATCGCACGCTGATCGGCGAAATTCTCGCTCCGGCAATTCGCCGCTTCAAACAGAAGCAGAAGCGCTACGCGCAGAGCGCGCCGCAAGCTGATGAGGCGCACTCATGAGCCGCAGCTCGGGATCGCACGACCGAAAACGGCTTCGCGACCTTGGAATTCACATCGGCCGGTATCATCCAGGACGCTTCAACGCAATCACCGACGTCCCCGGGGTACTCGTCGGCCATTCCACTCTGATCCGTGGCGAAGGCCCCCTGGTTACCGGAAAAGGTCCAATCCGCACCGGCGTCACCGCAATCCTCCCGAACGGTGCCGACATATATAATGAGCGGATCGTTGGCGGTGGTTTCGTGCTGAACGGCGCGGGCGAGCTCGCCGGCTTGACCCAAGTCGTCGAATGGGGATTGCTCGAAACACCGATTATGCTCACGAATTCGCTCTCGGTCGGAACCTGCTCAGAGGCGATCGTGAAATACATGACCGACCAGCATCCTGAAATCGGAACAACCGAAGATGTCGTCTTGCCGCTCGTTGGCGAATGTGACGACTCATGGCTCAGTGACATCGTGGGCCGGCATGTCCGGTACGAACACGTTCTCGAAGCAGTAAAATCAGCAAAATCAGGCCCGGTTGCCGAAGGAAACGTCGGCGGCGGAACTGGAATGATCACATGTGACTTCAAAGCCGGAATCGGAACCGCTTCGCGCAAGCTGCCGCAGGCCCAGGGTGGCTACACGGTCGGCGTGCTTGTCATGTCCAACTTCGGCAACATGCGTGATTTGCGCGTCGACGGGCTCCCGTTCGGAGAGGCGATCTCATCCCGGTTCGAAGCGATAAGAAAGCGCGGCGACGAGAATTACGGCAGCATTATCGCCGTGATCGCGACGGACGCGCCCTTGCTGCAACACCAGATCACGCGGCTTTGCAAGCGCGTCGGGCTAGGGATCGGGCGCGTCGGTTCCTATGCCGCACACGGCTCGGGCGAGATTATTCTGGGATTTTCCACGGCAAACAAAGTGCCGCGAAAAAGCCAAAAGATGGTTTATCGGATGAAGATTCTTCTCGACCGCCGGATGGACCCGCTCTACGTAGCATCCATCGAGGCGACCGAGGAAGCGATCATGAACGCGCTGTGCATGGCCGAACCCATGACCGGAAAGGATGGGAACACCGCTCCCGCGCTTCCGCTGGGTGAACTGAAAGCGTTTCACGAAAAGTGGCGCAAGCTGCGGTACGGCTAAAGCGTCGCGCGCGCGGCAAAGCTCAGGCTGCGGCGCTTTCGTCAGTCAAACGCATCAAGCAGCGTTCAAGCCGCTCATCTGCTTCGTTGGCGAGTTTCACCAGACCGGGATCGCCTAGGATCTCCATGAGCGCGGTCGCGCGCGCGAGTTCGATGGAGCAGGTCCCGGGAGTGAGCTGGCGGACAACCGCATTGCAGGGCAAGAGGCTCGTCACGTCAGTACTCGCCTGATAGGAATCATAGGCCAGCTTCGGATTGCATGCGCCAAGGATCACGACGGGTTCGATTTCTTTTCCAAGTTTTTCTTTGAATTTTTCGTGTAGATCGATTCGGGTCAAAATCCCGAATCCCTCGTCCTTCAGGGCGGCCGTTACATCCTGGATGACTCGATTGAAATCTCCCCTTACTTCTTTTTTGAAGCTCACCTGTTTCATTCTGACTCCTTCGCTATCCATCAATGCGAATGCAAGGGGGGCGCCTGGAACGAATGAATGCAACAGCGCACCCGAGGGAAAGTCGATTTCTTTTTGAAAGCTGTCGAAATACCTACGTTTTTTATTAATTGACGATTTTGATATGGTATTATAAATATTGCGTCGATGTGTGGCGCAAAATCAGTTGTGAAAGCAGTGACCATAACCTCGGCGGCAATCGCGATACTAGCCGCTTTCTTGCCGATCGCGAAGGCGGCGCCGGCCAGCACCCCGGCCGCTTCGGCTCTCTATGACGAGGTTTATCCGATCTACGCCGAGTTCTGCGCGGCAACGCGGATCGAAAAAAGACCCGGCTTCGGACTTCCGGTCAAAGGGGGGATCGGCGGACACGGAGTCATTTATCTCCAGGGTGCCTGCCGTGACAAGTCTTCTCCGTATCCCCGCATTCAGGTCTGCCGTGACTTTGATCGAACAGCGGGAATGACCGGCGTCGGTGTCAGTGTCAATTCGGATTTCGTTAACGTGAATTGGATCGCTACCGAAAGCAAAAGTTTCTTTTTGAACGGGGATGTTCCGGAAAACGAGCCCCTCAGCCGTCAGGCGTATCTCAAAGCCCGCCAGAGGGCAGTCGAAATGCAGCTTTTGAAGGGCGTCAAGTTTCATCCCGAGCTGCTTCAGAAAAAGCCCCCCGGAATGAGTGACGAAGAATACATGCTCGAAGAGACGATCGGAACCGATTATGCGATCAACTTCGGGCGAAGCCTCTACTGCGCGCGCATCCCGATATCTGATGAAATGCTCGGGTCAATGGTCAAGTACCTGAATTCCCTGAACGAAAAATACTATCACTCCGGGACGCCGTACAACTGGAGCGGCATTAGCGACAACTGCACCCACACCACACGCAACGCGCTTGCCGCCGCGGACGTCTGGAAACAAGCGCTCACAAACCGCTTCATCTTACGGCAGCTTTTCAACATCGCGGCGCCCTCGAATAATTTTGTCGAACTGGCCCGCCGCGGTAACGATCTCCCGCTCGATGATCCCATGGCGATCTACCGTGACCCGATCGCCAGGAAGGCCGTTCTCGAAAATCACTGGCTGCCGACACAGCACGGCGTTCTCATCGAGAGAGTCCCGATTCATCATGATAACCAGGTATTCAAGGAGTTCTCGCAGATCGAGTTTTTGGCCGTACCGGGCATCTCACCGTATCGCGCGCGCTTCAAGAAAATGATGACCGAAAGCCGCTATCACGACCTCCGAACCAATCTTCTCTGGTTCATCGAACGCTATCAGCACGCCCTTGACTCGCGACGGCCCGTGGATGAACTGGTGGCATTCGAGGCGAACGTGAATCCGGGAATTGACGAAAAGGATTTCGAGGCCTTTTATCAAAGCTATTACGTCACGCTCGCGAATCAGCTCGACGACGCTACGATGAAGCTCGCTCTTCTAGGCATCGAGTAGCATCGTGAACACCGCGCTCATGCAATCGATGTCCGCGGGAAATTGATTCTTCAATTCCAAAATCGACCGGGTGTGGATTTGACTTACCCTTGATTCGCTGACCTCCATGATCTGGGAGATTTCCTTGATATTGAGGCCGCGAAAATAATAGCATCGCAAAACCAGGCGCGCGTCTTCCGAAAGCGCCTCAAACAGGCCCTCCAGGAAAGCGCGGGTATCGAGCCTCTGGGCCTCGCTATCCGGATTGAATGCTTCGCGCTGTTCGATGCCCTGGAATTCATTGCCTTCGGCGGATTCAACTTCAGAAGAATGACTGAAATTCACGAGCGAAAGCGATCCGCGGCTCTTGATGCGGCGGAAGCGCTCGGGAGTAATCCCCATCTCCTTGCTGGCCTGTTCATCGGATGGATTTTCGCCGGTTTCCCGTTCATATTTTCGACACACTTCTTCGATTTCCTTGATCGAGTCACGGGCGGACCTCGAGATCCAGTCCTGGTTTCTCAATTCATCCAGAATCGCTCCTCTGATTCTGAACTCGACGTAGGTCCCGAACTTGGCGCCCTTGGAAGGGTCAAATTTATCGGCGGCATCCATGAGCCCGATGAAACCGACACTGACGAGATCCTCGAATAACACCGACGCCGGCAGATTAATCGCCATCTTCGCCGCAATCATTTTCACTTTCATTTCGTATTTCTGGACAAGCTCTGACTTGGACAGTCCCTCGATGAGCTTTTCCTTTTTTCGCGACTTGAAGCCAGGCGCCCTTCTGGCGGCTCTACGGCGATCGATGAAAGTGGATGGTTTTCTAGCTCTTAATGCCTTGCTCATTTACCATGCCCCCGAACGACGACGAACAATTAAGTTGATTACGGATGAAGGAGCAACGGGAATGCCAGCACGTTCAGCGTGTATCCACTGACACAGGCCTTTTTGGATCTCGCTGTTTTCATTGAAAAGCCCGCGCAACCTCCCGCGAGCTTTTGATGATTCCTCATTTCGTGGGTGTACAAGAATTGATCAACCATCAAGGATACAATCACCTGAATTTGCATGCTCTGGAGCCCTCGAAACATGACGTCTCCGGCAAGCTCTCGATTTTAGTTCGAATTCTTAGAAACACGATCTTCTGGCGACTATTGGCACCCCTTCTGCAAAACCAGTAACCGAATCAAACATCACTGGCGCCTAACTCCGGCAATGGAGCGGACCGAAGTTTTTTTGGGGGTAAACATGTCGCTTAAATCTTTTTCTGTCGCCTTGACCGTCCTCGTCTTCACGCTGATGCTGCCACAGGCGGCGCTTTCGGCCGGATACGCTACGGGAGTTGCCGGTTTGAGAGAACTCCTGAAGGGCAGCCCGACACTTCTAAACAAGCTTGAGATGCTGGCTCCCAAGATCAGCTCCGTTCGGGCCGCGCGCGCGCACGCCGAGCTGGCAAAAGCGATGGACCTGTACAAGCCACTTAGAAAGAATATGGCCGCAACCTCGCAGAGACCCGCCGCCCATGAGATGGCGCTAGGAAAAGAAATCAGAAAAGCCACGACCCTGTGGAAAATCGAAAAGGAACTCTACGGAACCACGGATCTCCCAAAAGCCTTCGCCGCCGAGAGGGAAGTGAAAGAAATGTTCAGGGCCGCCCAAGCCCTCAAAGGCAAAACAGGCGCGGTCGACGATCTTGAACAGCAGTTCGCGTTGATCGAGCAAAAGTATGCCGCCGCAATGAAAACCGCGACCAAAGAAGGTCGCCGGCAGCTGGTCGGGCAACGCGTGATGGACAAGAGACAAACGCTTGTCGATTTCGAAGCTTCTTTGTGGAGCGGACTCAGCGCGAAATCCCAACGTGAATTCCGTCAAAAAATCGTGAAAAAGACGGGAGAAGTCGGAGCAACCCTGAGCCTCGGCGGCATCGGCGTGGCAACGGCCATGCAGCAACAGCTCGGTCAGCCGGACCGGAGAGTGACGACGGGCAACTCGGACAAGTTTATCTGGTTTCCTTATCCGGAATCACCCACGGGCAAAGACCACAAGCAAAACTCATCCGATATGGCTCAATAACCGGCAAAAAATCGCGGTTCCCGGGAGACTTGTTGAAAAGCAAGTCTCCCTTTTTATTGAACCTGCGCGACCTGGGTTGCCGCGATCGAGCGACTCACGAGCTGGCTCAAGGTAACAGGCCAGCCGGCAGTGTCGCGACACCCATGACGCTCCAAGACCGACCCGTCCGCGCGCACCAAGCGGGCCCGAATCGGGTTCAGGCAACCGAAAAACGGCTGTTCCGGACCGCTCATCGCTGAAGCCAAACGCACCAGCTCCTCCCGAGCCATGACTCGCGTCATCTTGTTTCCGAGAAGCGGCCCACTCGAGGAAGAGGCAGGAATTCGGTTTTCATGCAGAGCACTCGCGTAATTGGGCCTGAGAAAGTTCGGCCTCAAGAAGTTCGGAATAACCTTGATCTCCGCGGTATCCGAATCACGAGCAAAAATGTGAACGATTACGGAATTGGGTCCGGCCCATCGCTGGGGGGGACCGACATATTCAAGGTATGCTTCGACGAATGGCGACAGGGGCACCGCTTGAGTCGCGGAGGATGTGATTGTATTCTTGCCCGAGCAACCGATCAGTGCAAAAAGCGGAAAGGCCAAAACCACGATAAAAAATTTACTCATACCAGCTCCTTACCGATTCACTTTCCCGGCCGATGCCGCGTCCAAATTAGCTCGGAGTTCCTGTGGCAACAAAAGCCGCTCATGGCACTCTCGACTATCGGCGGTCGCGAACGCCGGAAGCAGGCACCCGGGCGCCGCGACTTTGGCGGCTATCGCCGACGACACGGCCCAGCCCCCTTCTGAATAGGAACCCGCACCACACTTTTGTCCCTCATCAATTTGCATGCAGCTCAGGAATGTCCCCCAGGGATGAGCCTGAATCTCTTTTTCCAGGGCGCAGGGAGACCAGGACTGGGCCACAAGTCGGGCCAGCTCAAACCGCGCGCGCCGAGGCTCATCACGGAGAAGACGAACAAACCCAGCGCCGACGTCTATTGTGGGAATTTTTTCGGAGCTGGGACCCCAAACGCCGATCCCTCGCCAGGCAATGTCGGGTTGTTCCGAGCGGGATGCAATTCGGATTTCCGTCGTCTGCACCCTTCTCTTCATGGAATCATGGACGGACTCACCAAGCCTGCTCTTCGATTTCGAGAGCCACGCCGTCAAGTCACGTTTCACGCTGCTGAAGGCTTTTTGAACTTCCTTCCACTCAGCTGGGGAAATCGAAACCCAGGGAGCGTTTCCAGCAAACTCCACCGATCCACAGAGCTTGAACTCCCCTTCCGGATCGGGAATCATGGGAGCGGACGGCTCACCGGCCGGCCGCCGGTCAGACTTCGAAGCGACGCCCGCAAAATCGAGCGTGCGAGCTTTTGCCGTGAGCGTCTCCGAGAGGGCCTTGAAATCCGCAGGCTCGGTTTTCGCTTGCTTCTCTGGAAGAATTCGAAAACCCGATTCTGAGTGGGTGACGATCTTCTCGACTTGATGATCGCGGGCCTTTCCGCATCCAATGAGGCCGAGCGCGATTACCAAAGCCGCAATTCCGGACGTGTACATCACATGCCCCCTTAGTAAAGGATTATTAATACTTTTAAAGTATATTTATAAATTCCCGATTTGAAAAGAGCCTTTCGCAATACCCAACAACCCCCGTTCTTTCGAGCCCTTAAAGGAGTTATGATGGGGTTACATGTTGGACTCCTTTTCTCGCTTCGCCCCACTGGTCGCTTGCGTAATCCTGTTCGGAACCTCCTGCTCAAGCTTAAATAAGGAGGGCACATCGAAAGCTGAAACTCCCGCGACAGCGGCGGGACCAGATCTATCTTATAAGAACCGCATTGAGCACCCGATGGGAATGACGATCGCCGACGCAAGATCGATCTTTCTCACCAAGGGAGCGCCGAAAATCGAGTCACTTGAAAAATGCGATTTTGACTACCAAGCCGAAGCGATGCTTTCGCGAACGCGCGAAGAGCTTTTCATGACAATGCCCAGCCACGTCAGAGACGAACCAGAGAAACACCACTGGTGTTTCTACGCAAAACTGATCCAGCTCGAGGACGACCTCGAGAAGACGCCCTATATCGAGGACCGACAAAAGCTCATTGTCAGCCGTTATATTTACTTTGTTCATCTTGCCCGTATCTTCCAGGCCGACCTTGATGATGCCCGTTATCTCGAATTCGCCACCCACAATTATAAACGGCTCCGCGGTCTGAATTTTCCGAACTGAGCGAGGCCGGCCGAGGCCGCGTCTTCCTTGCCAAGGCGCCGGCACTCCAGATAAGCTGGCCCGAACAGGCGGACCAATATGTATAACCCGACCAAAGCGAAAAGCCCCTGGATCTTTGTCCCGAGCCTCTACTTTCAGCAAGGCATTCCGGTAATCATCGTCCAGCAGGTTTCCGTGATCCTTTACAAAAAACTCGGGATCCCAAATGATCAGATCGGACTCTGGACAAGTCTGATCATCTGGCCGTGGATTCTTAAAATGTTCTGGGGGCCCCTCGTCGACCTGAACGGAAAAAAGCGCGACTGGGTGCTCGTGATGCAAGGCTTCGTTACCCTCGCGCTTGCCGCCTGCGCCTTTGCCATCACCACTGAATCGTTTCTACCGATTACTCTGGGCATCTTCCTCGTCACAGCTTTCGTTTCAGCGACTCATGATATCGCACTCGATGGCTACTACATGCTCGCCCTGCCCAAGGATAAACAGGCCTTTTTCATGGGAATCAGGTCCACCTTTTTCAGGCTCGCGATGATCTTCGGTAACGGCGCGCTCGTCATTCTAGCGGGGTGGTGGGAAAAGCAGGGAGTCCCGATCGCGCAAAGCTGGCGGGGAGCCTTTCTCGTCGGTGCCGCAGTCTACGGAATCCTCGTGATCTACGCCTGGATGGTAATGCCCCGAATCGCCGCCGATCAGCCAAGCCGCAAAATGCGTGACGCCGCGCCGGGCACGCCCCGGAATCCGGAAGTCCCGGAAACCCCTGAATTCATCGAAGCTATTAAGTCTTTTTTTTCCCAGCGAAAGATCATCCCAATCCTCGGGTTCATTCTTTTCTACCGATTTGGCGAATCCATGCTGACCAAGATGGCGGGTCCTTTTCTGCTCGACAGCCGCGAAATAGGCGGACTCGGCTTCGAGACCCAGCAAGTGGGAATGATACTCGGGAATGTCGGCATCTTCTTTCTTGTTTGCGGCGGTCTGATCGGCGGCATTCTTATTTCGAAGCACGGGCTTCGAAAGTGCATCTGGCCGATGGTCATCACGATGAATCTTCCAAATCTGTTCTATGTTTGGGCCGCTTACGCTCAACCGTCGGCGACCGCGCTTTATTTAATCACCGCGATCGAGCAATTCTCGTATGGTTTTGGAATGGCGTCCTATATGGTTTTTGCGATGTACACCTGTCAAAACTCGAAGTACTCGACTTCGCATTACGCCATCGCGACGGCGCTCATGGCGCTCGGCGCGATGCTCGCGGGCATCACAAGCGGATATCTCCAGCAGGCCGTCGGCTATTTCTGGTTCTTCGTCGCGGTCTGCCTATCCACCATTCCGGGAATGATCCTGCTGAAATTCGTTCCGCTGGAGGCAGACCCGGATACCAGCGCCCCTTCGCGCAAGGAGGAAATTTGTGAACCGACACCCGTTCCAGCTGGGAATCATTGAAGGCTTTTACGGTCAGCC
>MEQK01000035.1 GCA_001770175.1 Bdellovibrionales bacterium RIFOXYD1_FULL_55_31
TACGACGACCGGCCCGGCCTTCCGGCCTGGCTTTGATCCGATCCGAAAGGCGACCCGGGTCTCGATCACGCCTTCGGTTTATTCGACTCTCCGGCCGTTCGACGTGCTCTCGGTCGTGCCGTCCCTGAAATATTATTCGTATTTTTATTCATTCCACAACACGCCCGGGATGCCGAACCTGTACCGCGGGTATCTTCTGTTCCAAACGGACTTGAGTGCCCAGCTCGAACGGATTTATGACACCGAAAATCCGGACATCCCGCGCACGAAGCATCTGATCCGGCCTCTTCTGACTTACTCGTATATCCCTTACGTTCGCGAGGACAATACGGCGGAAGAAAATCGGCATCCGTTTCTTCGGCAGATCAAAGTGCATCCCGGATATAATTTCGACAATAATGACATCGTCCCGCTCGATGCCAGTCCGAGTAATGTCAATTATTTCGTGCCGCTCGGGAACTCGCTCGCTTATGGCCTGACTACTCAGTTCATTCGCCGCCGGGGGAAACTGAACGATTTCGGCGCGTCCTACGAGCGTACGGGTGAATTCACGGCCGGCCAGGCGCTAAACTTCAGGGACCACCAAAAGCCCCTCTCCCGGTTTTTCTCGGCACTTCGGTTGGGCTTCGACAAATTCAGCGCTGGCGCGGATTATACGTACACGCCTTATCTTCCTTCGCCACGCAGCGTGCTCTCGACGAGCCTCTCGTACACGATCGAGAGAAGCGTGCATCAGAGGATTCTCGCTTTCGATCGCAGCATCACGGCTTCCTATAACTACAACAAGCTGGATTGCGATCGCTACAACTGCGGCACTTCGAATCTCACCGGGACTCTCAATTTTTCCCTGTCCGATTTCGTCCTGCCGTCGTTTTCGACTTCGTTCGACCTGAATGAGCATCGGTTTTTCAGCAACGCCCTGAATATCGCGTTCCAGAGCCCCTCAAGATGCTGGAGATTCACGATCGGTTTCATTCGTCACATCACGACCGGGCCCGACACCCCGATCGATTTTTCGTTGAACATCACGGGTTCCGGGTTCTCCGGCGTTTCGGAGCTGGCAACCCAGGCCGCGGCGGGGCGATAAAACAGAGGAGGATGATCCATGCAGAAGGAAGCAATCACAGTCGAGACCTACGCGTCAGTCGCGATTCCGCATCTCGAAGGGCTCGTCGTCAGAAACAAGGCCGTCATGGAGCGTCTTTCTGCGCGGCTGGCCGCCGATGTCGAAGCGGGGCGGTCCCTGCTCGTTTTCGGAAGCGGGCATTCAGCGATGTTTCCGATGGAGTTGTATCATCGCGCGGGCGGTGCCTCCTTCGTCATTCCGGTGTTTGCTGATTTCCTTCTGCCGACGGCGGGCCCTCCGGTCGTGCGGTTGTTCGAGAGAACTCCGGGAGCGGCCACGGCAGTTTTGAACCGGGTCGAGCCGAGGCCTGGCGAGATGCTTTGGATGGCCTCGCAGTCAGGAATAAACGGGGCCGGGGTGGATCTCGCGCTCGAGGCAAAAAAAATGGGGCTTTTTACCGTCGCTTTCACGAGCGTGGTTCATAGCAGTGCCGTCAAATCGCGACATCCCTCGGGTAAGCGGCTTTTCGAAGTCTGTGACGAAGTGATTGATCTCGGGGGATTCGTGGGAGACGCGGCGATTCGGATTTCGGAATCGGTGAGTGCAGGGCCGCTTTCGACGCTCGGGACGGTGCTCATGGGACATTCCATCGTCCTTGCGGCGGCCGCGCGACTCGAGAGGAACGGCCGGAGTTGCATCTACACGAGCGTGAATACGCCCGAGGGCGAGTCGCGCAACAAGGAATTGGAAAAGAAGGCACAGGTCCGCGACTTTCTGCTGCGTTGACGTGCGGGCGGTTTCGCGTCAATAAAATGCCGGCGAAGGAGAAGAAGCAACCTTCGTTGTCATGTCGCGCGGCTCGGCGTACAATTTTCTCATGCGCATTTTGCTGACCAACGATGATGGGATTCATGCTTGGGGACTTAGGGCTCTATACAACGAGTTGAAGAAGCACGGTGACGTTTGGGTCGTCGCGCCGCTCGAGGAAAGAAGCACGACCGGTCATTCGCTTACGATTCATAAACCGCTTCGGATTATTCCGGTGAGTGAACGATTTTATGCGGTAAGCGGCTCGCCAGCCGATTGTGTTTATCTTGGAATGCGGCAAGTTTGCAAAAAGCCGGATCTGATCATTTCAGGCATCAACCGCGGTGCGAACCTCGGGCAGGATGTCTACTACTCGGGAACGGTCTCGGCCGCGCGCGAAGCCTGCATTTTCCAGGTGCCGTCGATGGCTGTGAGTCTTTCGGTTGATTTCAAGACGACGCGGCCCGATCCGGCTCTGCACTTCGAGAGCGCCGCGAAAATCGCGCTGAACGTGCTGAAGAACATCGATTTACGCAATGTTCCTCAGCATACGTTTCTGAATCTCAACGTTCCCGATCTGCCGATGAAAAAAATCAAGGGGATTGAGCTGACGCATCAGGGGTTCCGGTTTTACAGCGGGAGCATTCTGAGAAGAAAAGATCATCGTGGAAAAGATTACTACTGGGTTGGCGGACAATACCGGGGTTTTATGAGGGACTTGGGGTCGGATTGTTCGGCTGTGGAAGCCGGGTACGCTTCCCTGACGCCTTTGAAGCTCGATTCAACAGACATTCAGTATCTAACAAGTTTTGTCAAAGGCGCTCAGAAAGAAGATTGCGGCGGCGAGTGCGGCCGCGATTGTTCTCATGGCGCAGGTGGTTGCGGTGAGAATTGCGATTGCACGCCGAGCGGCAGGAACAACTCTCGCAAGGCGGGGAACCGGAGGAAAAAAAGCTGAATGCGCCGGCACTGGTTGATCCCGTCGACGATTTTGTTTGTCATAAGTTTTCTGGTGGGTTGCGCCACTCCGAAACCGTTCCAGAATAATCGGGCTGGACTCTTTGATCATGCGAATCGCACCGGGGTAACTCAGTTCAGCGCCAAAGGTCACCTCGCGCGTCAGCCTGCGGGAGATTCTCCAGTTCCAGTCAATATCAAGCAAGGAACGCTGCGTTGGCCGCTCGACGTCGTTCGTGTGTCCTCACGTTTCGGACAGCGGGGTCGCCATTTTCATGAAGGAATCGATCTGAAGGCCGCGATCGGTACGCCGGTCTATTCCGCCGAATCGGGCACGGTTCTCTATGCGGCGAGCCGGATCCGGGGCTACGGCAAAATGGTTGTGATACGTCACGCGGGGGCGGCAAAAGGGCTTGCGACGATCTATGCCCATAATTCGAAGCTCCTGGTCCGTCCCGGGCAGAAGGTTAAAAAAGGTCAGAAGATCGCGATCAGCGGGCAGACCGGGAAGTCCAACGGCCCACACCTGCATTTTGAAATCCGAAGCGGTGTTGCGGCGATCGATCCCGAAATCTTGCTCAAGCAGCCCAAGGTTACAAAAGCAGCCTCGTTGCGGGAGCCCATTCAAAAGGCGAAGCCGAAGAATCGAGCGCGCCTCGCGGCAGTGCCGGTCGTGAGCACGGACTAATTGCTTTTTCGCCGCGGATACCATAAACCTTTTGAAAGGGTCCCATAGTTAAATGGATATAACGGAGCTTTCCTAAAGCTTTGTTGCAAGTTCGATTCTTGCTGGGACCACCATTTGTCAAAGTGTTCGAACCATCGAACAATAATTTCAATCCCCTGTCAGTCATCCCGAAAGCCTGGCCATCCATGGCCAAGCCCTTCCCACGCTCTCGCCGTCCTGGCTCCGCGTGGGTAAGGCTTTGAGATGACTGACAGGGGATTTTACTTTCTGCGCCATGGTTCGGATACTTTGGCTCAAGTCGCAAAAGGCGGGGAGCCGACCGCCTGGCCAGCTCCCCTTCGATGTAATCCCGTCCAACGTAAAAGTGTGCCCGGAATCCTTCGGGCGTGATTTCTACTTTGTGGACCAAAGCTTTGATGATTTTGCCTTTGGGTGCGGTTGGATCTTGGGCGAGGTCCGCTAATCCGGTCAGGAACGACTGATAAGTTTTGAGCGATACCGGGATATCGCGCATGGGCTCGTTTCGCTGGATCTCGTTCAATCGCTTTTCTTCTTCAGCCTTTGCTGCCTCGATCCGTTCCATTTGTTTGAAGATGGGGGCCGCTGATACAGTTTTCGGGAGCTGCGCGAGTCGCCCGGCTAGTACTTCCAGTTGTCCGCCCAAGCTTCGAATCTTCTCTTGAAGGCGCTTTGACTCGGAGTTTTGCGTCCTCTCCTTGTGAATTCGATTGGCGATTCCAATCAATTCCTCGGCCATTTTCGGCTGGGTGAGAAGGTCATGCACTTTTTCCCAGAGGGCTGGTTCGAGTTTCCTTGCGGGCAGCCTGAAGGGCTTACAATCGAACACGGGTTTCAGGAGACACCCCTGCTTTTTGGTGGACCATCCGTGCTCATAATAGGGAACCTTGCCGCTGTTCCCGTGAGCTGACTTTCCAACCAGCCCTTCTTTGCAGTTTGCGCACTCCAAAATCCCGGTCAATTGGTAGGGGTAGCGGCTTTCGCTTTCTGGTTTCTTCCGGCGATGATTGGCCTTCAACTGGGCCTGAACTTGGTTGAAAATCTGTTCCTCGATAATTGCGGGCCAAGCCGCCTTGGTTTCTTTCGTTTCCCCTCGAACCTTGTACCGTCTGACGCCGAGGTACGATTTGTTGGTTAAAATCCAGTGGAGATTATCCACGGTGAAGTGCCCAATGCGTGGCCTGTGATTGCCTCCCTGTGTTTCGCGTTTAACTTTGTGGCCATTAGCATTGAGCCACTTGGCAGCGGTCGAAAGTGTTCCTTCCCTGAGAAATGCGTGGAATGCCATACGAACGGTTTCCGCTGGCTCTGGATCAATTTCCAAAAAGCCCGGCTTCTCTGGAATCAGGCGATATCCCAAGGGCAACACTCCGCCATTGTAAAGACCGCGTGCGGCGCGGGCCTGAAAGTTTGCGGACACACGTTCTGAGACCTGACGTCTCTCGAATTGGGCGATATTTGCCACGGTGTAGAGAACCATCTCACCCGCTGCAGTGGTCGTGTCGAAGTTCTCCCGCAGGCTATGAAAGCCGCAGCCGTTGGCGCGCATGAGTTCCCAGATTTCCGAAAAGTCTTTGATCGATCGGGACAGTCTGGACAACTCCGAGACCATGACGAGGTCGATCTCGTGCCTTCGGATTGCGGCAAGCAGTCTCTGAAGTTCAGGTCGGTTGGTATCTTTTCCGGATCTCGCACGGTCTATGAAAACCGCGACAATGTCACCGAAAGCGCCTTCCATGTTCTTGAGGTTCACAGTTGCGCGGAGCCGTTCCTCCTGGTTGCGGATCGAGCCTTCAGGGTTTTCGGCCTGCTCTTCGGTCGATACGCGAACGTATAGTGCGATCTTATGTGGACTTGATTTGCTTGGTTGATTGACGTTCTTAGCCATCTGTTCCGGTTCTCCTTTCGATTGAAGAACAAACGGCAACAGTGGTTTCGGACTGACTTTCTCGTTCGAGCTGGCAGAAATATGAATACAGAATGTCCGCCAATTCTTCAAGTCGCGTCCATTGCTCCACCTTTTTCATGTCACAAAAATTTATATCGATGGTTTTCGGTTCCCACCGGTACGTCATGGTTTACTCCTCGATTTTGATAATTCATGGTTTTTCTCCTCGATCTGGTTCCTCGTTTTAGTGTTCATCCTCGCCGCCGCCTATGGGCCAATTCCCAGGCTTCTGACCCCTTCACAACAACATCGTTGGGGGGGAGGGGTCAGAAGCCGACAAGAATAGTTTCTCGTATCGGCGGCGGCGATATTTCCGTTTTGATTTCGGTGAATAGCTTTGTCTTTCTCCTTACTTTCCATTTCGTTGCAGCTATTCCAGGCAGGACGTCGCTCGGAATAACAGGTGTTCACCCAGTGAACAGCGAGTGAACACCTGGTCTGCACACTGTGCAGTCCGAGTGCAGACCTGAGAATCGCGAATACCCGCCTTCATATCGGGAAATTCTCTGTGATGGAGGCGTGTACCGATGGTTCGATTGGAACGTCGAATGAATCTCGACTTCTATTGGCCTCTCTTCCTGCAGGCCTCTTTAATGCACGAGCGTGCCATGATGGCAAAGGTGGGGGCAATGATCGCGAAAACACAGTAAGCTGTTGAAATGAATGTGAGTTATTGGTTGCACTACTCCTTCGGCTAGCGAACACCTGTCTCTCATTGGTGAGAGGTTTTCTCACCAAAAGTCTCTCATCAATGAGAGACGAAGCTGGCGCATTCTCGAAATTCGACGACCAATATGTCGGAGAGTTCTTAAAGGGCTTCTTTGATTGGAAATCATTGTTGGCCACCGACCTCCTCGCGTATCGCTTCACTCAAAAAGAATGTTGACCGACATTGTCAATTATGTAATATTCCAGCCGCTTACAAAATGATAAAGGGGTTCTCTATGACGGCGTTCGGAAGAGTAGCTTTACTCGCATTACTCACAGTCCCGATGGTTGCATCTGCGAAGGCTGATGCGATTCGTTACCAGCCGGTTGAAGGAGTAGCGCAATCCGAGGTCGATTTGATTAAAAGTAAAGTTGCCGAAGTTCTATCAGACATATCAGCTGTTGGACTCAAAGCCGCCAAGCTGCCGCAGAAAATAAT
The DNA here is from genome assembly GCA_001770175.1 of Bdellovibrionales bacterium RIFOXYD1_FULL_55_31. GTDB lineage: Bacteria > Bdellovibrionota > UBA1018 > UBA1018 > UBA1018 > XYD1-FULL-55-31. The sequence goes on from MEQK01000035.1 coordinate 6,632, forward strand.
TATTCTTGCTGGACAACCAACTGTCTCGGGCAACGTTGATGTTAGTAACGCCAAGAACGGCTTTATCCGCGTGAACAAAGAAGTGAGCAAGCGTGAGATGTTTTATGCCCTCTCCTCGTTGGGTCTAAAAGATAGCGCGAGTCAGGAGATCTTGATTCCCGGTGAAGGAATTGTTTTGACCGATATTGTTAGAGTTCGCGATATGGTTCCGGCGACACTGGCGGCTGCCGAGGATTTGGATTTTGAATCTGTTAAGCTGCCTTCGATAATCTACGTCCTCGACGGATATCCTGCCGTGGACAGCAATGTTGATGCCAGTAACGTCGTAAATGGCTGGCTCAGGGTGTCGAAATGGGTCACAGAAGATGAGTTCACAATCGGATTCTTTAGGCAGGGGCTTAAGGACAAGGGGAACGAGATGACGTTTGTTCCCTATGAGGGCGTCACGCTCAGTGATCTTTCTACGGTTCGAGTGGCTGCTGTTGCCGCTCTGACTTTTGAAGTGATGGTTCGCCTTGGGTTGAAAGCACCGATGAAAGTAATTGTACTAGATGGTCAGCCTGCCGTTAATGGTAAGGTCGATGCTACTAATGCTAAGAATGGCTTCATCCGAGTTTCTAAAGATGTGACCCAGGACGAGATTTCGGCTGCCTTGCCTTTGAAGTAGTCGAAGCACAGGTCCAGGTTCAGTAGTTTGCCGATATTTTCCTCTGCCTAGAGAACGCGTCCCATGGATCAAGTTTATCAAACATTACACCGATATACTTAGTGAAATGTACGGAGCGGCTCTGAAAAACATTTACTGTATTAGTTTCTTTGTGCTCGCGATTGGCTGTTCATCGGTTCAGTTCAACCCGAAAACAAAAAGCAGTTCAATCAATCGTGATTTAGCGAGTGCTTCAAACGAAGTCTATATGTCATCTTTGTCAATTAACAGATCTGCATTGGTAGTCACTCATGCACATCGCTTTTATGACAATAATCAAAATACAAAAAACGCCATCGATCGGCTGGTGCATGCAGCAAAACAAACCGGGGCACAACAAATAATATACCTTACAGAGCCGGGAACGCGTTCCTTTATTACTTATCCAGATGGAAGACGAGTCGAACTATGGGAACCTCCTCAAGCCAACTGGGCCCAGAGCAGTCAGTGGTATCTCAATGAAAGTGAACCGGATCTTATTGTTTATAGTGGTGGTAGCGTTAACGTAAGAGTTACAGCCGCGGATATTGTATCTGTTGGTGGTGCGTTCGGAGCTTGCCAAGGCTCAACTGTAGTTTCATTAATTGCGAACTATGAAGGAAAAGATGCGTTAAATATTCGCTTCGTCATGGAAGGACTTTATGGAACGCCAAAAGAAACCTTAATAAATCTGTATTCTTCATATGACGATAAAAAACAATTTTTGAGCGATATGTGGAATGAATATATTTCACCAAATTTCAAAACTACAAATTGCGATAAATGTAATAACCTGAACTTGGACAAATTTACGTTCCGTTTGCTTGATAAGAATTCAAATGAAAAGATCACGGTAGGAAATGGAATACAAACCGTAAACTTGGTATTTGAGAGTCTACCGTAATGTCCCCTCAGATCATCATTATTCAGAATTGAAAATGCCGTTGCTACGGGAATAAGCTTGCCGATTCCCATAAGCACTGCCTTCCAGTTCCTTGAGCCGGCGAATGATAGTTGCTCTTGGCCTCTGGAAATGGTCAGCAAGCCTTTCCTGCGTCCATTTCTCGCACCAACGGAGTTTTGCCAGCTCGTCGAGATCGATTTCAGGCCGAAACCACTGGGCCGCGCATTCTTTTACGGTCACCATTGGTTCGACCAGCTTATGGCAGCGCCCACCATTTCCTCTTAAAAAATCACAAATTCAGAAAAGGCCGTCCATCCATGGACTGTTCGCTTTCGCCTTCCTGGCTCGCTCAGAAACCCTTTTTGTATTTGTGATTTTTTAAGAGGAATGGTGGTCTTCACTCGGATGTCGAACTTGGAACAAAGTCTGAGACACGAGCGGCCGCGAGTGATCTCAAGTCCTAATGCTGCGTGTTATCGGTCATTTTGGGTTTTTGGTAGCGCTTTAATTTGGGCCTTTCAAATAATTCGAGTGATTAGCCGATGAGACCTTTAGGCGAAGGTCCATGAGAAGCAATGTAAAAGTATCGATTTTAGGTCCGATCTTGGCGCTCTCACTACTTCCAATTCATGGGTGGGGAGATTCTGCATTTTACGATGAGGTTTATGACTCGAATGGGAGAGTGCGTCCACAGTACGAAGAGATTATGCGGGTGTACTCGAAGCTTTCGGACGAAGACAAAGATACATTCTCGAGTAAGTCGTTCAGAGATTTCAAGGGTGACAATGCACTTGATCCATTTCCGCGCGTTTTAACCCAGAGCGAATACGATGGTTTGAGAAGAGGAGTGGAACAGCGGGGGACTGCTCTGCGGATGTTTTTGCAAGATTATTACGGCGGTGGGACCGGTTGGAAAAAGGTGATACCCGAGGACGCCCTCCACAGAATCATTTCGCGAGCCGGAGAATCGGGATTTAAAGGCAAGCTTAATCCCGAGACAATTTCATTTCCCTACGGGCCTGACATCGTGCGAACAGCTTCTGGAAAATGGGCGGTTATTGAAGATAACCCCGGATATATCGGTGGAATCGGTGATTTGAAAATCGCGCGTGACTCAACCATGAAAAATCTGCCGGCTTACGAAAAGGCGGTACCGATGGTGCACGAACCGGACGAATACTACCGTGCTATCGTCAGTCGAGCGAAGAGCCGGGCTGTAGGCCAGGGCTGCGTCGTAATGCTGATGACTCCGCCCTATCCTGATTTTGAAGATGCGCGAATGGCGAGGATTTTTGGCGATCTTGGAGTTATTCCAGTCACGCCGACTACCGGAAGAGGGCTAGTCGTGAAGCCGGACGGAGTTTATCTTCGGATTCCCTCCAAAACGGACGCGCAGCCTAGCTTTGAAAAGGTTGGTACTATTTTGTTCAATACAGAACACAAGTTCGTGGATTCCGCGAATCCGAGTGTTCGGCAGACTCTAAAGATATTTGAGGCGCAAGCAATTATCGAAGATGAATCGCCGTCTCGCACGGCCAATCTCCGAAACGCGATGCTTCCAGATGCTAAAACGGGACAGATTGACCAAAGAAAACTCCGCCTGGCGCTCAATGAATGGGAAACGGAATTGCCGGAAATGCGCAAGGAGAGTATCCGGGGACTGACTCGTGTCATTCTTGAAGGCAAAGTCGCCACAAACTATACGCCGGGAGTGGATTTCATTGGTGACAAGGAATTCTACACGTACGTTGACGATTTGGTCCGCCATTATTTGAAAGAAGAGCCAGTGGTTTCAAACCTGTCGACGCGGAGAATGACCAAAATCGCGGCCGACGGTCGAAGCGTGATCAATGAAGAGCTTCTGGAAGAGTTGTTTAAAAAGAACGGGTACAGAGATCATGTATTTAAAATCGTCGATGGTCGGGGAGGCGATGGCGTGTGGATCGGTCCGAAGATGTCAGAGCAGAATGCACTTGACGTCTTGGCCAGAATTCGCGCCAACCCGGATAGCTTTATTGTCCAAAGGTATTCGCACCTGTCGGTAATTCGTCCTTTGCCGAATGAAGAGGGACGGATAGTGGATCTGCGCTTGATTTCAGAAGTAGGCCCAAAGGACATGTACGTGACGCGCACGCCGTGGGGCCGAGGCGTTCCCATGGGGGGGAACGGAAAAGTGAATCTGAGCGATAGAGGGCGCGAGTTTATGGTCGCGGTAGTTCCAGATCCCCCAGCCCTCTGCGCGCGAAAAGCGTTATTGAATCTTCTCCGGAATCCTTTGCCGTGACTTGAAGGCTGAAGAAGATTCGGCGCTGGCGCAGTAAAATCAAAAAAGCGCGAAATCTATCCCCGAATGCAATTTGTTGGCGATAATGGGCTAAACGAAAATGCTTGTTCCGCGATTTTCAATCTAGAACTGAAAAATGCCGATAGGAACTCATGCTTCATACGAGCCTCCGGTTTCTTTGTTTACTGCTGGTAACGGACTGGTTTGGCTCGACGGCGACGACACTCGCGCTGGCGGAAGAGGAAGTCACCGTTCAACAACTCGCGACGGGCGATCCGAAAATGATGGAGCAGCTCGGCCGGAATGGTTACGCGAGTTTCGAAGCGAAGAAACTCGCAAATCCGGAAGTCGTGTGGGTCAATACGGATTGGTTGAGGCGCAAGGGCGTTAGAATTCCAGCTGAAGGTGTAACGGCGAAGTTTCTTAGGTCGATTGGCGATTCTTTGGGTTATGCGATTCCAATTCCGGGAGATCCGGATTCCGCGTTCAAACAGGAAACAAAAATATTTCATGCCGATCGGTACGGTGGGCAGGGGATCGGCTGGCATCAGGGGAGCGGAAGAGCCGGATCTGCGGGGCTTCTCCAATGGAAAGGCATCGGAATTACGCCGCTTGCGAGCAACAAAGGCGATAAGTACCACGCGCATGGGCGAGCCAATATCTATGAAGGCGTGCTTGAGGCGATCTGGGGAGAAGTGCTCGATCGCGAAACGCCTTACGGCGCGAATCGGGTGGTTGCGGTCATCAAGACGGGGACGGACTTGCCGCCTGATGTTTACGGCCCGAATTTGCCTGCTGTCCTGATCGTGAGAGAGGATCCGCTTCGTCCCGGGCATTTTGTCGAGAATTTTGAGTCGATTTCGAAATTTGGCGAGCGGTATCGAATGGAAAATCTTGCTCGCAGGCTCCCGGACGTTCTGCCGCGGCCCGGAACGGGGGCTGCGAACATACCGGCAGATCGCCTGGTCGCGGGTTTTGGGGAGTTTACGGACCGACTGGCCGGTTTTTTCGCGGCGAATTTCGCCCGGAGTATTCGTCATGGCGCGGAATCGATCACGAACATGGAATTGAATGTAAAGGCTCTTGATTACGGGGCAGTCACCGCTGTCGACGGCTTTCCGAGGCTGAGCTTGCCGCCGATGGATGGCTCGCATGGCGAGTTCAGGCTTCCCGAAGAGCTACTGCAGGAATTCCACTATTCAGTAAAACGTTTTCTGCCCTCTCAGCTTCAAGCCGCTCTCGGCCCCTACTCGCATTGGAAAAAGCGCCTCGTGTCCAGCTACAATGAGGCGTGCTGGCGTGAAATGTTGCGTCTGACGGGCGTTCCTGATCACGTTCTCCCGGCACTCAGTTCGAGCGGAGAAGGAAGGGCGCTTGCGCAAAGCCTTCTGACAATCGCGCGGCTTGGCAATAAGCGGGTCGAACGCGACGGTCTCGAAGTACCGAAAAGAACCGGGAACTACGATCTCGGCGCGATTCTCACGAAGCTTTCGGATCGGGAGACACTCAACGAGGAGTCAGTCCGCAAGGCGATCCGAAACGAACTCCCGGATTCGAGGTTGAGGAGGGTACTCGTTTCGAAGTATGTGGCCTTTCGCAAACGTCTCGCGAACGAAGTGGCTCAAGACGGGATTTCGGATAAAGCACTACGTGTCTTTCTTCGCGAAGCGACTCGCCAGCGGAATAGGAAATTGACGGAGCTGATCCGCGGTAAAGACCTGGACAATCGTCTCGGGAGCATTATCGGAGAGTTCTTGGAATCAGGCGACAGCCAGAAAAGCCAGGCCGCAATCGACGCCATGATTGATCGAAATATCAGGGAACTCGGGGCTCCTTCGCGATATGGAATTGTTCTTGAAGATAAGGTTGATCGTTTAGGGCAGACCGGCTGGCGACTTCTGTACGATGCCGAGACCGCGCAGTACACGAAGGAGGAGTTTGTCGGAGGCAAGAAGACTGCCGTCAAACCCGTTCCCGCGCGGGCTTTGAACCGTTGCATGGCGAACTGGATCGCCGGAGCGGTACGTCCGTGAAGGCGGCGAAGCTGAATGCTACCTTCTGAAACGCTGGGCGACCGAAGACAAACATATCCAATTAGAAGGCCGGGCCAGTTGTAAAAAGCGGCATGACTTGTTGCTGAGGGATAAAGGGAAAACTTTGGACAGGACGATAGCTCCAAGGCGAGCCGTTCCAAATAGCTGTCCGTGGCACGACCGACATTTGGCCAACGGTTGGACCGGGAAACGGAGTTCCATTATAACCAAGCATCATGGGTGGGGTGTATTCATACATGAGCGGAGATCCCGGAGGAGAACACGGCGTAATCCCCGGAAGCAGCGCTAAACGGTCGCTACAAGTTCCAGGCATAACAAAACCGCTGGCTTGCGCGGGCTCTGAAATAGCCAACAACGTAATGATCGCCAAGAATAGAACTCGCGCTAAGTACACTCGATGGATTTGTTTTATCCGTTCCATGCCATTTCGTTATTGTGCAGCGCGCATGCCAATCGACCTTGAACTTAAGTCATTGATTAACAAGGTATTTAATACCCGAAAGCCTTTTGCTGGGTGTGTCCGGTCTGCCGATTGTAAAAAACTTCTGCAGCGTAATGTCCCATATTTTATCTATGTTCTCGCCTGCGCGAGGCGTGAATCGCATTCGACATGGCGCCTTCGCACGATCGTTCCCGTCGCGGCTTCCTTGGGACTCAGCGAAATTTTCGAGGGTCGCTTGTCCCGCGCGGTCACGTCGACCCCGATTTTTCAGCTTCGTTCGCCCAAGTACTTCTTCATGAATGGTATCCCGAACTGTTGAATCGCGAGCCATTGGTTGTGACTCCTGCAACACAGTCGAAAATTTCCGCGCTCGTGCGCCCCGCCCTTCGCGAGCGGCACAATGTGATCGATCTCAAGTGCCCACCTTGAGCCGCAGCAGCGGCCGGATTGCGGGTCGACATACTCGCAAGCCCCTTGTGCCCGCGCCCAGATGAACCGCCGATCTGCGATCGGGATGTTGGAGCGACGTACGATTCCCTTTTTAAGCCCCGTCTGAATAGTTGATGGAATGTTTTCGCTTCGCCCCGCCGGCGGGGTTTCTTCAATGCGGGCTTCGGACGAATTCGCCGGTTGCGCCGTTTTTACGGCCGAAGTCTTTTCCGCCCTCTCGAGAGGGTCCAGCTTCTTGAGTGCCTGATCCGCGATGCGCTCAATCAGCTCGGCATATCCCAGATCCCCGTGATGAGAAAGGAGTTGTTTGATCCTCTTCAGCTTTGCCGCAAGCTTCGCGTCGACCACGAATCGAATTTCCACTTGATCCGGGCTGATCACCCGCTCGCGTTCCGCCGGAATCGCGCTTTGAGGTGAAAGTCTGAGTAACTCCTGCTCACATTCGCGACGGGACTTCCCCGCGAGAGTTTGCGTGACTTCCGCTTTCCGTTCCGCCGAATATTTATTTCCGGCCTTCTCTTCCCGTTGAAAAAAATGGTGCGCCTGGCTTGCGGCACTGAGACTCAGCGTCCCAGCCTCGATCGCTTCCATAACGCCCGGAACGGATTTGGAAAGGCGCATGGCACTCAGCCTTCGATCCGCGGCTCCTTCACTGTAGCCGTACTGCTTTGTCAGAAACTCGAACATGCTTCCAAAACCAAGCTCGAGATGAAGGCGCCTGGCTTCGATCTCGCATAAATGTCGGATCAATTCCGCCGTGACCTCCCGTTCTTTCTTAACGAGCAGATCAGTTTTCGAAATAAGTTCTTCCCGGTTCAGGCTTTTCAGGTATTTCATGAATTGGCAATATCACGGATTTCGAGCCCCTCTATTCAGCGCGAGAATGCCTTATAAGCCTCACGAAATGACGATCATCGAGAAACGGGACGTATGCCTTCGATCATGCGATTGGAGCGCGACGCACACTCCAGTTGAGCTAAAAACAGCCGATTTCCTGGGCGAAACTGAAAAGAGCGAAAACCGTGTCAAGGAAATTTTGGATCTTCTAACCGGCAAAAAGGGCTGTTCCCGTTTGGAACACCGGTCACCTGCCTCCAATTCTATTTTTTCAGCAAAGTCCGTAGGTGCTTTGAAAGACAATCGAACTGAACTCTCGATTGAATGATAGATGTCCGGTTCTGGGTGAACCGTTGGAGTATTCGATCACGCGCCATTTGTTCTGAAAGAAAATCTTTGAACGCCTGATGCTCAGGTCTGGTTGTTAAAGAAGCTCTTGTGTCATCCCAAGGATGCCACGATTGCATTTTTGCCACTTTGTCAAAGGCCGAATAAACCATCGCATCACCCATTGCCTCCGGTACTTGCAACGGAATAATTTGGTTTGCGAGCAATGCCTCTTTCGTTTTTTCCATTCTGAAAAGTCCGAGTGAAACAATTTCCGTGCCCGGTCGATGCAGTTCAGCAAACGAACGTGCTTCGCGCATCGCGGTTACTAAGCCTTCTCCTGTAGAGGCATAGTCGATCAGTAGGAGCTTTCGATTGTCGAGGTCCATTGCTGAGGGCAGCCAACTGTCAAAATGTGAGTACAGGCGCGAACGAAGCTCTGCTTTTGGCAAGTCTTTGTATCCATCGAAGCTTTTCATCCCAGACAGTGGAAGCGTGGTGATGCCATCGACTCCAAGTAATTCGAGAAAAGCGGTGATGGGCGTAGGACTTCTGCCTAAACCCACATACCAGTATTGGTCAGGAGGAAATCGTTCCAGAATATGGAGCGCTACGTCCCTTGTTTCGTCGTAACTTTTTGCTAAAAAAGGATTGAGCCCAGGGTCTCCGTCAGCACCGGCTATTGACGAATAAAAGACGGTTGAAATCAGGATCAAAGCCGCCGCAAAGCGCATCAACTGCTTATCGGTCGTGAACGGGCATCGATCCAGGAAAATGTGCTTTTCGTGTCAGGATATTGACGCAAATGCAGAGCAATATTCGGCTTCCGGTCCCCTCTACTCCCGATCCTTCTCCGCCAACGGGATGAACCGATAAACTTGCGCGCTTCGCGCGGGGAGATGAAGTGAGAGTTTGTAGCCGGTAGGGGAGCACGGATCTCCGAAGGAAACGAGATCCAATTTTTCGGGAACTCGCGAGAAGCCTCCGAACTTCGGCGCGTCGGTGTCCAGCGCGAGTGAGTAGGTTCCTGGCCGGCAAACCACCGCGTAATCGACAAAGGTGCGTCCGGGGTCGAAATTGAAAACGAACAGATGATCTCCGCGCTCGAAATCCAAGACATGATCGTCACAATGAATCACGCGAACTTGCGGGTCGTTCGCGACCAGAAGGTGGTGGGTTTTGACCAGAAGGATCATCTCCCGGTCAAAGTCGCCGAGAAAGTGGTAGGTGAGCAAGGGGTCGTCCTGGAGATTCCATTGTCTTCGGGCGTAGTGATACGACCAGCCGTTTCCCTCGCGCGGGAAATCAATCCATTCCGGATGTCCGAATTCATTGCCCATGAAATTCAGGTAGCCACCCGGGGCGGTTCCAATGGTCACCAAACGCATCATTTTGTGAAGCGCGAGACCGCGGTCTACCTTCAGGCTTCGTTGGTCTTTTCTCATGCGCGAGTACATGTCACTGCCGATCATCCTGAAAATCGTGGTTTGGTCGCCCACGATGGCCTGGTCATGGGATTCGACGTAAGAAATGACTTTCTCGTCTTTTCTTCTTTGCGTGAGTTCCCGGAAAAGATGACCCATGTTCCATTGTTCGTCAGGCACTTCTTTGAGAAGCTTGGTCCAAAGATCGGGGATCCCCATCGCGAGCCGGAAGTCAAAGCCCACCCCGCCGTCCTCTAAAGGCGCCGCCATTCCCGGAAGCCCGCTCATGTCCTCGGCGACGGTGAGGGCCGCCGGATTGATCTGATGAATCAGAAGATTGGCGAGACAGAGATAATTGACCGCGTCTTCATCGAGGTCACTGCTGAAGTAATCATCGTAACAGACAAAGTTTTTGCCGAGGCCGTGGTGCCGGTAGAGCATGCTTGTAACACCATCGAACCGAAATCCGTCAAAGCGGAATTCCTCGAGCCAGTAGCGGCAATTCGAAAGTAGGAAGTGAATGACTTCGTGCTTGGCGTAGTTGTAACAAAGAGTGCCCCACGCCGGATGTTCTCCCTTGCTCCCGTCATGGAAATATTGGGTGCGGGTTCCGTCAAAACGCCCTAGGCCCTCCTGCTCATTTTTGACGGCATGGGAATGGACGAGATCCAGGATGACTCTGATCCCCAATCGGTGGGCCTCGTCAACGAGTTCCTTCAGCTCGTCGGGAGATCCGAACCGGGAACTGGGCGCGAAAAGGCTCGAGACCTGGTAGCCGAAAGACCCGTAGTACGGATGCTCCTGAATCGCCATGAGTTGAATCGTGTCGTACCCCGCTTTGGCAATGCGAGGGAGCGTGTACTGTCGGAATTCCCGGTAGCTGCTGACCTTTCCCTCGAGCTGAGCCATTCCGACATGGGCTTCGTAAACCAGTGGAGCCGAGGCAGGGGTCGACGGGGCGGAGTGTTTGAAACGATAAGGTTCGGCGGGATCCCAAACCTGTGCGGCAAAGATATGGGTTTGCTGATCCTGAACGACAAAAGAAGCATAGGATGGAATCCGTTCGCCCTCTCCTCCATGCCAGTAGACCTTGAGTTTGAAGAAGTCGAGATGATGAACGGCGTCGAGCGGCAGAACGAGTTCCCAAACCCCCGGACGAGTGGCACGCTTGAGCTCGAAACGCGGATCTTCCAGCCACTGGGAAAAAGTTCCGATGAGCAGGATTCGAGTCGCGTTCGGAGCCCATTCCCGAAATACCCAGTGGTCCCTTTGTTTATGAAGTCCGAAGTAAAAGTGTCCCGAGGCGAAATCTTTCAGCGTCGGATGATTCTGGAGAAACAGGTTCTCACAGTCTTTCCATTGTTTGATTCTTCGATCCAGGTAGGCCCGAAAGGGCTCGAGATAGGGATCTCGTTGAACCACTTTGGGGGCCGGTTTGGCCGGCGGTGGTTCCAGGAACGCCTGAAGAGGGGCCTGGAGAGGTGCCTGGAGAGGTGAAAGTGAGGGGGGACGCTTCATTTCAGCCACAAAAAGTCCTTTAAAGGAGATTACATTTAGAATGTCAACTTAGCCAGGGTTGTTGCTTGCTTCGAAACTTCTGCCGGGCCGCCGGGCTACCGGGCGCCGGGCGAGTAATGCCCATGGCCGTGTAATCATATCTATATTCTATTTTGAATTTCGCTTTTATGTCTCAAAATTAGAGAGATTTTCGCCGATGAGTGAGTGTGCTGCTATCTGCGAAACATCTCGCGCGGTTTCTGGGTCGGATGAGGGGGACGGTTGCCATCGTCTGCCTTACCGCGCTCGCGCACGGCTTCAACGCACAGGCAAAGCCGCTCGGAGGCCTCGATGTCTCCTACTCACTTCATAAGATCGAACTGACTCAAAACACAGGTTCGAAAGCGAATCTGGTTTCAACGTCCAAGATCATGCTCAAACCGGCTTTTGGGCTGACTCTTGGGAGCGAGAGGCTCACGGATTTGAAATTTTACACGCGCATGGATCGAGTAGTTTACGATCCCGGTCAATCGGGCGGCCTTTCAAGCGCGGTTCAGTTTGGAGCCGGTTTCAGTCTTTCTCGGGCTTTTCGGCGGTTCACGTTGGGATTCGGCGCGGACTATGGAACGAAGTGCCTGTATCGCATCGAATCCGGCGGACTCATCGGACGTTCCACGCTTTACCAGCCGTCCGGTTTTGGAGAGCTTTCCTACCGCTTGATTGCCACCACTTCAAAGGCACTTCGGTTGGGAGGCTCGGTGACACGATTCTTTCCGAGTTCGGGCCCTTCAGCCAGCGATCGCTTCACGACGGGCACCGGGTTTTCCCTCTACTCCGCCATTGAGCTGGGGAAAAAATTTCAAGTCAGCTTCGTGACGGGCTATTCCGGTGAAATTATGACAAGTACCGTGGGGACTCAGGGCAGCTACCAAATCGATGTCGGATTTCGATTCTCTTTCGGGGTCGTGAATCTTTTGAGCCTGGATTATTAGCAGCATGCCATAGGGGCCGAATCGGCACCGAGTTGCGTCCTGCTACCACCGCAATCCCGCCATTTCGAAATAAACGTACTCTCGTCGTGTTTTTCAATGGTACGCGGTTTGCTCTGCCCCGTTCCATTATCGGTTTTTGGGGTCAGGAGGGGATGAATGACTATCATAAAATGCGTTTGTGTTTGTCTTATCGTGTTTGTCGGGTTTTCCGGAATAGCGAGAGCGGATCTGTTTGCTGACTATGGGTTCGCCGCGGCCGAAGCGGAATTTTCCGTCTCGCTCAAGGTCTCCGACCGGGATGCGAGGCTGATCGGCAATTGGAAGCTCATCGCGAGTTGCTCGAAGTCCCATAAAGGCGAGTTCATGAAAAAGGACGCGAACGGTTTGAAGAATCAGGATCGTTCGCAAGCGCGGCTTGTCTTTTCGAACTCCGAACTATTTTCAGTCGAGATGCTCAACCTCGGAGCTCAGGCGCGAAATCAGGGGCCGGTTGAAGCTTTGTTCAATCTCGAAGAAGGATTCGTGACCTTCGCCCAGCTCAGCTACAGGGCAGGGCAGATGAATGACGCGATCTACTTTTTTTCTGAATGTAAATTCCACGAAGCGAATGCGCTTCTTTGCGCGAAGCGCTTGTTCGTGAACAGGCCCGAGTTGGTGAACGAAGATCAGCGACGACTTCATCAAAAGGTCGTCGGCTTCGATTTCTATCAGCGCTCGGACGAAGGATATTGAACGGTTGCCGTTAGAGACGTTTCCAAAGAAACGCGATGAGCGTGACCAGACCGATCAGTCCGGCGAAGGAAATGTAGGCTTCGTAAGCTTTGTTTTTCATCGCGAGTTCCCACGAAAACCGAAGGTGCGCGGGTTCCGGATTGATTTCGAGAAGAGTCGCCCGGCGAGCGGGCCAAAATGGCGGACAGAATCGCGGGAAAAATCGCGGAACGGCTTTCTTGTACAATTCATAGGGCGCGCCAAAGATCGCGTCGAGTTTCGTTTCCTCGTCGAGGATGATGTAGTGATAAATCGCGGCGAATAAAATCGTGATGGTCGCGAGCAAGAGCCAGCTCTGGATGGCGAGGGCGGTGCCGAGGGCCATGAGGTAAGTGCCGAGATAAAGCGGGTTTCTCACGAAAGAGTAGGGGCCTCCGACCGCGGGACGTTTGTCTTTTCTCAAATAACCGCTGGCCCAGAAGCGAAGGGTGGCTCCGGCAAAGCAGAGCAGGATGCCGGGCCATTCGGGGTAGCGTTTCGCGGTAAAGACGAGAAGAAAAGCGAAAATCCAGGCGAGCCCGATGCGGGTTTTTCCACGGATCATTCCGCGAAAAAAACCTCCGCCTTGAGTCTCTGGAGCCGGCCGAGGGGAGGTTTGGGGCGCTGCGTGTGATGCGTCGTTCTGCGATGTCATAGGCCGTGATCATTGCGTTTTTTCGTCCGGTGGGCAAGCGCGTTTTTGCTAAACCCCTGCGGCTTGAGGCCGCCCCATGTCGTGAGCTATGGTCCGGGCACTCGCTATCACCCCGGAGGGGGGGAAGGAGATCCGCTTGGCTGAACCCGAACCGAAATCAACACCTGAGCAAGAACCTGAGCCCAAGAGTCCGCGGCTGCGCGAAGTCCCGCCGCCGAGGAGAGGAGCTGAATTCCGCCTCGATCCCAAGCTGCTCGTTCGCATTCATGATCTCATGGTGAAATCGCGAGTGGTCGAAGAGCGCCTGATCAAGATGTACAAGCAAAATGACGGCTATTTCTGGCTGGGTGGTCCCGGCGAGGAGGCGTTTCAGATCCCGCTCGGCCTTCAAATAGACAAAGGTGAAGGTCTCGATCACGATTTTCTGCACCTTCACTATCGTTCCAGCGGGATTCTCCTCACCTTGGGCGCTGACCCCATGGACATGGTCCGGCAGATGAAGAACACGGCGACTGATCCCTTTTCACGTGGCAGGAATTTCTCGGGACATGCTTCAAAACGTTCTTGGAACGTGGTTCCGATCACTTCGACGATAGAAACCCAGTACGCGACTGCCATTGGGACCGGAATCGCCCAGCGCCGCCACGGCGGCCGGAGTATTACGATCGTGACGGGGGGGGAGGCGGGAACGGCCGAGGGGGATTTTGCGTCGTGCCTGGTTTGGGCAAGTCGTCCCGCGCAGGAATTGCCGATGCTCATCATCGTGACGAACAATGAGTGGGGGATTTCCACTCCGGCTTCAACTCAGCATGGAGAAGCCCATGTCGCCGATCGCGGAAAGCCGTTTCGGATGCGGACGAAATTCGCGAACGGCAATGACGTCGAGGAGTCCTGGTTCGCGATTCAGGAGGCGATGGAATATGTCCGCACCGAGCGCAAACCATTTCTTTTGGAAGTTCATGTCTCGCGCATGTACGGGCATAGCTCGGCCAGTGGCGCGAACCTGGTACCCGGGGAGGAGGACCCGCTCGCGATTTTCGAGGCGCGGCTTGAGAGCGCCGGGGTGATGAACCGGGCGGATATGACCCGTCGTCGCGATCAGTATGCCGCGGAACTCTTGGACATGCATCGTAAAGTCCGGTCAGAGCCGATGCCGGACCCTTCGACGATTTATGATCACACCTATGCGGGCCAGAAGGGCAGGTACTGGTAATGGCGACCATGGCGCAGGCCATTCGAATGGCGCTTCATTATGGCGAAGAGAATCTTGGGGTCACGGATATCTTCGGCGAGGACGTCGGGCCGCCGCTCGGAGGCGTTTTTACCGCGACGCAGGGCCTGAAGAACGCTTGGAATTCGCCGCTCGATGAACGTGGAATCATCGGCGCGGCAATCGGGCTCGGCATGGCCGGAAATCGTTGTGTCGCCGAGGTCCAGTTCGCCGATTATATTTTTAACACGATTGATCTCCTTAAACTCGCGGGGAATCAGTGCTGGGCTTCGGCGGGGGATTGGAACCTGCCGATGACGGTGATGACTCCGGTCGGCAGCGGAATTCGTGGCGCCATTTATCATTCGCATTCGTTCGATGCGATGATGACTCACATTCCAGGCTGGAAGATTGTCATGCCGTCGAATCCCCTGGATGCTTACGGCCTCATGATCAGCTGCCTCAAGGATCCTAATCCCACGATGTATTTGAAGCCGAAGGCGCTTCTTCGCGTCCGAGGCGGGGAACGGATTCCGGGTGAACCCGAGCTGACGCCCGAAGGCGAGAAACAGCTCAAGGAAATGATCGATGCACCGCTCGGCGATCGTTCAAAATGGAAGCCGCGGTGGCCGGAGGGGCTGACCGATTACGTGGTTCCGCTTGGCCAGGCAAAGATCGTGAACCCGGGTGAGCAGCTCACGGTCGTCAGTTACGGACGGACCTTGCCTCTTTGCCGTCAGGCTGCCGAAAAACTCGCGCCCGAAGGGCTCTCGGTCGAGGTCATCGATCTTCGCACGCTCTGGCCATATGATTGGAAAACGATTTCGACCTCGATACGAAAAACCGGCCGGGTCCTATTCGTGAATGAGGATACCGAGGTGACGAACTTCGGTGAACACCTCATCCGCCGGACGATCGATGAGCATTTTTATGATCTCCAGGCACGGCCGAGACTCCTGGCGGGAGCTTTCACCCCTGGGGTCGGGCTTGCCGACCCTCTCGAGATGGCAAGTGTACCGCAACTGGGGCATATCCTTTCGGCAATTCGAGACGTTATCGAGGAGCAGGCTTAAGTTTTTGCGACTATTGGGAGCACAAAAATTCAAAAGAAACAATGCAGTGCGTTAAGTTGGCGAAAACGATAGATAAGGTATTCCAAATCCATTTTTGGCCCGGTACAATTAAGGTAAGCCCAGTATTTTGTCTTCGGGGGAGGACCTATGGGGAAAGGCCGAAAAATATCTTTCATTTTGGTGTTGGGGCTAAGCTTTTCTGTTTCAGCCGCCGAGAATGCCACGACCTCTACGACGCAGACGTCAGCGGCTCCTCCCGGTTTCAATACACCGGGGCAATTCAACGTCGCCGTCGCGCAGAGCATGGGGAGCATCTTCGGTAAATGTCTTTCGGGGCCAGGCTTCGGACAAATTGCCGACATGGGCCAGTACGGCGCGTCCGCGGTTGGACCGAACGGGACCTGTCCCGGCAGTGAAAGCGCCGGGGATTTTTCCAGCGTTGATTGCAAACATTTCAGCGACGGTTCGGGTGGCTTCAATCAATCAAAGTACGAGAACGCGCTCAAAAAAATCAAAGAGGCGCGCAAAACAATCGGCTGCAAGATCGGGCAGGTCTCGCGTTTGAAGGGCGAAATCGGCTGCCTTCAATCCCAGGCCGATTCCTTGGCCCAGCAGGTGGGGTCTTTTCAGTCGGGGTTTACGGCGAACATCCGGCAGTACCAGACCGATGTCGCGAAAATAGTGGCGGTCAAAACTGATCGTGAGGGTCAGCAGGAGTTTGTCCAAAAGCGTTTGAACGGCGATGAAAAAACCGGCGCCAAGGGCCTGATCGCCCTCGAAGAGACGACTCGTGCGATGGTCAAGGGGATGCGGAACGAGATCTTGCAGATCAAGGAAGCCAATAAGCAGCTTGATTCGCAACGCAAGGCTCTGACGAACCTCATGGAAAATCGCAAAATGATGCTCACCAATGAGTGCTTCATGGCCGAAAAGAACGAATCCTATCGGTGTTGCGCGAATGACGACGACCCGAACTGCCCTGACACTATGAGGGGGCCGGTGAGCGCGCATCAATATGTTCTTTGCCGATTTCAGCAAAATCAGCACATCGGGGCCGGAGGGCAACGGAGAAAAAGCAAAGTCGTCGACCGGCAGGCCAACGCGCGAACTTCGGATCTCGCGGCCATCTTGAGCGACATCTTCAATAAGTCTCCAATCGATCCCAATCTGGCGAAGACTCCCCAGGAGGCGCAGCAATTGGCGAACAAACCCATTCGCGTGCTCACCGCCGCCGATATCACCTCGAAATACAAAGGAAGGCTCGACAAATTCAACGGTAACGGCCTCGATGTCAGCGGCTTCGTGCTGAAAACCTACAGCAGCTGCTTTACGAAATCAGCGTATTCCGTCGATAAAGAGCGCATTACTTCGGGCACCACTTTTTACGTCGAGGCTGAAAAGATTCTCGCGGCCGAGCGCAAGGTCAAAGAGGACGGAGCCGTTCTTCTCAATACGTACTCGCAGCAATACATGGACTCCCTCGAAGCGCTCATCGGCCAGCATATGCCGCTCGATACGACGGCCTGTAACAAGGGGACGCCGCTGACACTCGCCAATTGTCTTGATGACGTTCGTAATAATCTTGAAGGCGTGCTGGACGGGACCTCCGCGAGCTCGGAAATGAGAATCTTGATTCCCGCGACCGATCCCGCCAATGCGATCCGCCTGCCGTCCTCCTGTCGCGGTCTGACCGGCTGCAAAATCGCGATGGAACGGGTTTCGGATTATCTTGACAGGGAGGTCAAGAAACTCGACGCGTTTAAAAAGGATTACGTTCTCAAAGCGAATCAAAACGTCGACGCTTTTGTGAAGAAGATGGCCGGGCTCATGAACATGCAGAGCCAGCAACTCAAGGGGCGCGTGACCAGTCTGAATACGAGCCTCGCTTCGCTGGGCGTGAGAGGCTCGGTGAGTTTCAAGCCGGTGCAGGGTGAGGACTTGGAAATAGACCGTGAGACCGGCCTTTATATGGAGCCCAAAAATGCGTTGAATGTGATCGGTTCAAAGGTCAATCCGCCGATCATGGATGCCAAGCCCGAGGACTTTACGGATGCGCTCTCCGGGGTCGCCGATCGCATTAATGAATTGAAGGAAAAAGACGAGAAGCTTGCCCAGGCTGAGATCGATCTCAGCTCATTGCCCGCAACCTGCAAAGAGGAATCTTTGGGAAGGCTCGGGGATAAGATTGCCGAGGAGAATCTGAGTCATCTGGATGATTGCGCGAGGAGTCGCGAGTTCTGTGAGGACGAAGAAGCGATGGGCCGTCTCAGTAACAGTATTGCCGAAATCGTCGATGAGCCTGAATTCGAGGATCTGAGTTCGAAGCTGCATGGTTTCAACCAGGCATGCGCCAAAACGAGGGCTGCCGGCGTGAAAGCGGATGAAGAAGAATTGGAAGGCAAGAAATGGAAGCCGTGTATTGGTGCGGCGAAGGCGGTTGATAAGGCAAGAGAGGACAAGGACGGGATGTATAAAGAGGGTAAGGATACCGGACGGGCTGCGGATGACCTCGACGCAAAAACACGAAAGTTCGATGAACTTTGCAAAAAAATCGCCGGCGATAAATGGGACGGCGGGCCGTCCTCCGGTCAGACCTATGAAGAATGGGCCACGGAAAACGCGCCCGGCGGGGACGAAGGCGGTGGCGGTGATGTCGCTTCAGCCGACAAGAAAGACGACAAAAAAGGAAAAGAGAAGAAAGACAAGAAGCCGCCCAAATTCTCCGAAAGCGTGGATTGCAGCGCGATCGCGGCAAATCTCGAGCGTCAGTTCGGCAAATACCAGCGTGTTTCCGGGAGCTACGGAAGCAAAGCGGACGAAGCGCAATAGTAAGGAACTTTCAGCGGGATGCGGCAGCTTCGGTTCACAAAAATGCATGGGCTCGGGAACGACTTCGTCGTCGTGAATGACCTCGAAGGCGATACGAGTCCCGTCAACCCCGCTCTTGCGCGCAGGATCTGCGATCGTCGCTTCGGGATCGGGGCGGATCAGGTTTTATGGCTTAAACGGCCCATCGATTCGTCGGCGGACGCCCGGATGGAGATCCTGAATCCGGATGGCTCCTCGGCCGAAATGTGCGGGAACGGGATTCGCGCGGTGACGCTTGAGCTGTTCCGAAAAAGCGGGAAAAGGGCTGGTAAGACTGCTTACGTCATCGAGACCCTTGCCGGGCTCAAGCACGTCGAAGTCCGTGGCGAGGGGCGGTCGGTCAGGGTCGATATGGGCCGGCCTGTTTTGTATGCCGAGCCGGCTGGCGATGGTGAACTGCTTCGCCTTCCATCCACTTTCGTGGACGCGGAGTCGATCCGCTTCTTCGAGGTGAACGTCGGCAATCCTCATGCGGTGATCTTTGTCGAAGATGTGGCTCGCTTTCTCGTCGAGCAGCACGGTCCACTCATTGAGCATCATCCACGCTTTCCCAAACGAACCAACGTCGAATTCGTTCAGGTGCTGGGCTCGGGGTGTCTTCGCGTCAGAGTTTGGGAGCGGGGGACGGGCATCACTTTGGCGTGTGGGACCGGAGCTTGCGCGGCAGTCGTCGCGGCACTTGCCACAAACCGGGTGGCCGGCCCGGTTACGGTCGAGCTTCCGGGGGGGAGCCTGCGGGTCGAATGGGGCGGTCCGGGACATTCCGTCTTTCTGGAAGGCCCGGCTGAAGAAACTTTTCGCGGTGAGTTCCCGCTCTAATTTATAGAACCGTGTCGCGCTTGAAGCCTTTGTCGTCCAGCTTCGGAAAATCGACGGTGTAGTGCAGCCCGCGGCTTTCCTTGCGCCGTAACGCGCATTCGACGATGAGTTCGGCAACGAGAAGGAGGTTTCGAAGCTCAACGAGATCCTTCGTGAGCAGGTAATCCCAGTAGTAGGCGTTTACTTCGGCTTTGAGGAGATCGATTCGCCGTTTGGCGCGGTCGAGCCGGCGATTGCTGCGAACGATTCCGACGTAATTCCACATAATGTGACGGATCTCGAGCCAGTTGGCCGCGATATCGATCCGCTCTTCCATCGGAACGGCTTTACCGGAATCCCATTGCGGTACCCGATCGATCGGCACGGGAGTCAGGGCCAGGTCGTCCGATTGAGCGTCCTTTGCTTTCGCTGAAAGGAGAGCGGACGAGTGCTCGACCAGACGATGTCCGAAAACTACGGCTTCGAGCAGGGAATTGCTGGCGAGCCGGTTCGCGCCGTGGAGCCCCGTGCAGGCGACTTCCCCGACCGCGTAGAGCCTCCCGATATTCGTCCGCGCGTTTGCGTCGACGCGAACGCCGCCGCAGGTGTAGTGGCAGGCGGGCACGACGGGGATGGGGCCTTCGGCGATATCGATCCCGAACTGCTGGCAACTTTCGTAAATATGCGGGAACTTGCGTTTGAGATCTTTGATGTGAGTCGCATCGAGCACGACGTGCTTGTCTCCGGTACGCTTCATTTCCATGTCGATGGCGCGCGCGACGACGTCACGCGGCGCGAGCGAGGCCATCGGATGGTATCGGCTCATGAATTCCTTGCCGTCCAGGGTTTTCAGAAGTGCGCCTTCGCCGCGCATCGCTTCCGAAATGAGAAACGTTCTCGCCGATGGATGATAAAGACAGGTCGGGTGAAATTGCATGAATTCGAGATTGGCGATTTTGGCTCCCGCCCGGTAGGCCATCGCGATGCCGTCGCCGGTCGCGATGTCGGGATTTGAGGTGTAGAGATAGACCTTGCCCGCACCGCCGGTCGCGAGCACCGTGATATCGGCCGTGATCGTGATCACGGCGCCGCTTTGGCGCGATTGGGATTCCGATTGCGACTTCGATTCCGACTCTGGGCTGAGCACGTAGGCTCCGAAGCACTGGCCCGGTTGGCGGCCGCCGGCGCCCGTTTGGACGGTCTTTGCCTCGGTGATCAGGTCGACGGCAATATGATTTTCGAGTACCCGAATCAGCGGACTTTTCGTGACTTGTTCCAGGAGTGCTCTTTCGATCGCCCAGCCGGTCAGGTCGTCAGCGTGAAGAATTCGTCGTTGGCCGTGCCCGCCTTCCCGATGGAGGTCGAAACTCTCGGTCGGATCAACGGCATCGTGAGTCCGGGTGAACTTGACGCCCAATTCGATCAACTCGCGGATGCGGGCGGGCCCTTCCCTGACACAGAGATCAACAACGTCCTCGTTGCAGAGACCCGCCCCGGCAACCTGGGTGTCTTTCTTGTGTTCATCGAAGCTATCGTCTTTTGACCAAACGGAGGCGATTCCACCTTGGGCATAACGGGTAGCGCCTTCGGCTCGATCTGATTTGCAGACGAGCGTGACGGCGATACCTTTCTGTGCGAATTTAATTGCGGTACTCAGGCCGGCAATCCCAGTCCCCAGAATCAAAACCGGGGTATGAACCGGGGTATGAGATGTTGAGGGCATAAGGTGATCCGTTCAGTATCTTTATAAAACTACTATGCTATAGTCTATAGCATGCGCCTGAACGAGAGTCACGGAAGGGCTTTGAAACGCGTGATCCTGATCGCGGGGCTGGCGACTTTCATCATCACTCTCACGACCATGGCGTGGCGGGTGAAGGGGCTTCGCGAGGAGAGAGACGGAAGAGACCAGTTCCTGGCGGAAGAAGTCGCCAAGGAAGCCGGTGTCCTGACCCAGCAACTTCAGAATCGGATTCAGGAGATCCGGACTCAGGCTGAGAGCTTACGGGGTCAGGCTGTTTTTCCCCAAAACATCATTTTGCATCTCGCTGAACTGGCTCCGGTCCCCGAAGCTTCGCTTCAGGTGGTCCGGACCGGGCGAAGTACGGCGCTCAGTCCCTATGGTGAATTGTCGCCCGCCATGGAAGATTTTTATCTTCGCACGATTGAAAAGCGATTTAGCGAAAAACGATTTGGCTCCGGAGAGATTTCGTCCAAGGGCGTTGCCCTGCTCAGGGTGAAAAAAGATCCACTTCATTCGAAGGAATGGCTTGCCCTTGCGTTTCCGTCCAAAGAAGCGGCAGGAACCGTTCTGGTTGCCCTGATCGATCCGGAACGGGGCTTTGACGTTTCAGCGCGATCGAACAGGACTGACGGGGCGCTGATCCGTTCTTATGTCATTGCGGCGGATGGGATCGTGCTGGCGCATTCGACTCGATCGTATGCCGGATCCGACTTCGCGAGTTTGGATATCGGGCGGGATGTCGGGCGCGTGGCGGCGAACGTTGACTCGGCGCTTGCTCCTCCGGTTGAAGGTCGGCTTTTTGTCTCTGTCGATCAGGTAAAATCCTGGACCGCTCTCGTGCGGCTCGACCCGCTCCCGCTCGCGGTCGTTGTGGAGCGAGTCGCCGATCCTGAGATGACGATCCGGGAGGTCCTTCGCGCGTCTGGAGCGATCACCGGGTTTGGAATTGTCATCGCGATTTTCCTGTTCTGGGTTGTTTTTGGAACGGGTTTTCGCATTGTGAACTGGGCTCGGGGAGCTCGGCTTGAGACCCCGCTCGAGATGCCCCAAGTTCTCGAGAAAAAGAGTGACAAAGAGCCGGTGGCTCCTTCGCGGAGAGATCTCCTGATCCTTGAGCCGATGGAGCCCATGCCTGCGGGAGGTGTGTCGGCATCCTTCGGGCCAGAAACCGAGTCGGCGCCGTCGCCGTCCAGAGCCGCGGGGACCGATGGGGCCGCAACCGACTTCGCGTTCGGATTCGAAAGGCAACCCGCTTCGGACGTCATTCAATCACAGGGTGTCGAGCGCGCTTTTTTGGAATTCAGAAACGCCGATCCGGAGCTTCTTCTCGCTCAACGCAAACTGCAGCAGGCTGCCGAGAACCGGACGCGTGAATCGGAGAGCTTGGCGCGCAATGAGCGAATCCTTTTCAGTGAATTTGAGACCCAGACCGCGCAAATCCGCGAGCCGGGTGAAGTAGCCAACCGGCTGACGTCGTTCGCGCACCGCTTTTTCGGCAGACCGGCGCTTTTTTTCTGCTATCATCCCCGTACCAGAATCGCCGTGCTGCAAGCCCGAGCGGGTGTTCAGGAAAGTAATCGCATGGCCTTTCCCTTGATCGAGGATGTCGTCGCGAATCTGCTGTTCACGGACGAATTCGGGGCGAGCCTGGCCTTGGCGGATTACGCTCCGTTGGGACGCCTTGTCGCGGGTTCCTTCGGGGTCTCTGAATACAGGGCCTGGCCGGTTTTTCGGACCGGGGCGGAATCGGGTTCAGGTGATTCCGAGCTCATGGGAATTTTTATTCTGCTCGGAGAGATTAAGCCTCGAATGCGCGAGCCGCTCGCCAGGATGATGAAAGTGACAGGTTTAGCTTACGAATATGCGATCGTCTCCCAATAGCCTCAGCAGATTCGCGCGAGTGATCGCTTCGTGCAGTTCGGATGCGCTCTACGACAATTATGACGTGATCCGGCGAATGGTTCCGCATCAGTCGATCATGCCGATGATCAAGGCCAATGCCTACGGGCACGGCGCGGTTTGGGTCGCGAAGAGCCTCGCGCAAATGCCTGCGCTGTACGGATTCGGTGTGGCGACGCTCGAAGAGGGCCTCGAGGTCCGGGAAACCCTCGGAAGCAGAAGGCATCGGGTAAAAATTCTCGTCATGTCCGGAACGACGCCGTGGACTGAGGACAAAGGGCAGTTCTGCGAACGGCATGATCTGACGCCCGTTATCGCGACTGAGCGCGATTGGCAGCAGTTCCTGAAGGGCGGATGGGCGGAACGGATTTCCTACGAGCTGAAATTCAATACCGGGATGAACCGGCTCGGGATTCCGATCGGACTCGCCCCCGCGATTGCGAGATCCCTCCGTAACAGGTCGACGACCACGCATCCATCAGGCGTTCTGAGTCATCTCGCGATCGCGGATCACCCGGAATCGAAGCTCAGTATTTCCCAGAAGGAACGCTTCATCAGCTTGAGGGGCGAGCTTTCGGGCGCTTTCCCGAACGCGCATTTTCACCTCGCTTCGAGTTCCGGTATCTGGAAACACCAGGCCTGGGGGCTCAAGGATCTGACCGATGTCGTGCGACCGGGAATCGCGCTTTACGGAATCGCGCCGTGGGACGGTGCCCCTGAACGAGGGCTCACTCCGGTGATGTCGCTCAAGGCGTCGGTGGTCGCGGTCAATCAGTTGAAGCGCGGGGACAGTACGGGGTATGGCGGAGCTTTCACTTTTGCCGGGACTGATTTGACTTACGTCGCGACTCTGTCGGCGGGGTATGCCGACGGCATTCAGCGGGCCCTGAGCAACTACGGTTATGCCTGGGTCAGCGGTCACGCCTCGCGCTTCACGGGAGTCGTGAGCATGGATCTTTGCACCATTGGCTGTACGGCAAAGACTCGCGTCGGCGAGTGGGCCGAAATTATCGGCCCGAAGGTCGATATCTGGGCCCAGGCCCGTGAAGCCCGAACCATTCCATATGAACTTTTGACTTCTATCTCGAGCCGGGTACAAAGAGTATATGAAAAGTGAAACTTCGCGCGGCGCCGTCCGGTTGGAAAACGTCACTAAAAGCTTTCGCGGAGGGCGAGATCAGGTTCTCAGAGGCGTTTCGATCGATTTCCCGGTCGGGAAGCTGACGTATATTCTCGGGTCCTCCGGTGCCGGAAAATCGGTTCTCCTCAAGCACATTTTGGGGCTGCTCCGTCCTGACTCAGGGCATGTTTGGGTTGCCGGTAAAGACCTGTCTACTCTCAGGGGCCGCGAACTTGCCCGTCACCGGATGGTATTTGGAATGCTTTTCCAAAACGCCGCGCTTTTTGACGACATGAGCGTGTTCGAAAACGTGGCGTTTCCGCTTCGCGAGCATACGACGCTCAATGAAAAAGAAATCGAGAATAAAGTCACGAAATCCCTGTCGATCCTCGGAATGACCGGTGGTTACGATAAACTGCCCAATGAGCTTTCGGGGGGAATGCGAAAGCGGGTAGGGCTTGCACGGGCGATCATTCGTGAGCCCTCGATCCTGCTGTATGACGAACCGACGACCGGACTTGACCCCGTTACGCGTACCACGGTCGATGAACTCATTGAAACCTTGAAGCGCGAACTCAGGCTCACCTCGATTGTGATCAGTCATGATATTCCTTCGGCTTTGCTGCTTGCCGATCAGATCGCGTTTTTAAATCAGGGGACGATCGTGTTTTGGGGGACCCCGAAGGAATTTCAAAAGGCGGAGCATGAGTCCATTCGGATGTTTCTTGATGCGGAGCGTCGCACCGTGGACGCCTTTCAAGTTTAATTTTAAAAGTAGAGAGGTTATTGTTGACCTATCCTATGGATCCAAACTCCCGGGACTCTCGCGAGCCACCCAAAGCAGCTGAACCCGTTCAGAGTCCTGTTCAGAATAGTGAATCGCGATCCACTCCGTCGGCTCATGGCGCGCCGGCTCCTGAGCTGCCGCAAGCTGAGGAATGGCTGGTTCGCTCCGCCAAGAACGTGATTTCGGGTCCACACAAACGCGACGATGTCTGCCGCATGGTGACGACCGGCGAGTTGGGACTTCAGGACGAAGTTTGTGCGGGCGGCAGCTATTGGATTTATCTTCATGAACGCGAGGAGATAAAAAAGCAACTGGGAGTCGACGTTCCGAAGTCAAAAGGCGGTGAAGAAGAAACCGATGAGGAAATCACTGAAACCGAAACGGCTTCCGATGATCTGGACCTTCTTTTGAACCAGAACCTTGCGAACCAGATCTCCGCGGATGATTCGACCAGTATTCTGAGTACCCGTCTGATGCGGGATCGACTTTCGTTGAAAGTAAGCGCCGCTTTCAATGCGGCATCATCGTCCACGGCGGCTACCACTTCCAAGGTATTGGGAGGGGGCGCGGGACAGGTCCAGCCTCGTTCAATCGAGTTCTCGGGGGCAGCGCCTTCCCCGGAGGGGGTTCCTGGCAATCCGGTTCGATCACCTGCAGTGATTCGGCCCAATCTTCAGATCCTCGGCCCCATTGAACGGCCTTCGGTCTGGCGCGGGCTGGCGTGGCTTCTGATCACGACGGCAGGACTGCTTGTTTACGCCGTTCTTCGCGCGTTACGGGACAGGGCCGGCCTGGGCGGTTAGTGTCCTGAGTCGGGACACTAACCTCGGCTTTGGCGGCTGTATTTTCCGGGTTCGCAAAAAAACAAATCAAGGAGCGTGCTTTGAGGCTTCTGTGTTGATGCCGGATCCGCCGGTCTGTTCAATATTTCAAGAATCTGGCGCTTGCGATGGTGAAGCTCGGATCGCCAGATCGGGTGGTCGACCTCGACCCAGAGAACTCCGTCTTGAACCCGAATGGCCCGGGTATGCTTTGCGATAGCCGCTCCGACCGCGACCTCCCAGCGGCTCAGTGCTTCGGCCTCTTCGATTCGATGCGAGAGGGCAGGGTACCTCTTTCGAACCTTTTCCAGAATGCCGACCAGCTTCTCGAAGCCCATGAGCTACCTCATACCAGAGACCAGACTTGATTTGTAGGCTTCCATAATAGCCTCGGATCGAGTACTGGTAAGTCTTCAAGGTTACAAGATGAAAACTCGATTTCCGGTCTTCAGGAGTTCCAAAATTCTGGTTATTGCCGTCATCGCGGCCTGTCTGGGGACCCAATGCGGCTACACTCTTCAGAGCTCCCGCAGTCCTTTGTTGGAGAAAGAAAATATTCGTCGGATTTACGTTTATCCGCTCACGAACAATACTTACAAAGCCGGTGTCGAAAATCTCGTTTACAACTCCTTGATTCGCACTCTTGCAACGGGGAGAAGGGTTGCTCTCGTTCAGCACCCCGAGGACGCCGACGCTTTCTTGCGGGGTTCGGTGACTGCCGCGCAATCCGTCCCAAGTGCTGCGACGACGGCGGACAAACTCACGCCGTCGGGGCTTGGCCTGAGTAATGCGATTACGGTCGCGACTGTTTATTCGGCATCTCTGGCTTGTGAGTTTTCACTGATCCGAAGAGTGGCGAAACCCGGTCAGCGCGGCACGATCTGGTCTTCGAGTTTTTCACGAAACAAATCTTTTCCAGCTTCAAATCAGCTCGACGTCCCGGGAACCACGACAGCTTTGATCAACGACAGCGAGTTTGATCGCGCGATTTCGGATCTGGCTGAGAGTATGATGGGCGACGTGCATGAGTCCATGCTCGCGATGTTTTAGGGAGTAGGGACGCATGCCGAAGTTGGAAGCCAAAGTCGTACAGCGCGAATTGGATCAGGGATTCCTCTGGCCCGTCTACTGGCTGTTTGGCCCCGAGAAGATGAAATCGAGGGAGTTGCTGAAGCGCATACGCCGCCTCGCTTTTGGCGGTTCAGGCGAGACAAACAGTGAGGCTTCTTCGAATATCTTCGGGTTAGCTGAAGAGGTTCTGGATGGGACCGAAACCGATGCATCTGAAATCGTCGACGCTGCCCAGAGCCCGTCCCTCGGCGGTGGTATCCGGCTCATTGTCGTTCGCGATGCCCATCTTTTAAAAAATCCGGATGCGATCACTTCGTTGATGGGCCCGAAAGTCGGGCCCGAAAATCGGGGCCAGCTCATGAGCGTCTGCGTTTTTCTCTCGAAAGACCTGGACGGGCGCAAGAAGTTTTCGAAAACCCTGCTTGAACGTGCTGCCGTGGTCGCATGTGAGGAGATCGCTGAACCGGATCGCGAAGCATGGATTCACTATCTCGCGAAGCGTAAAGACCTGGTTGTTTCACCCGAACTTATCCTGCAACTCTCCTCGATCGATCCCTGGTCATTGGATGCCATGGATCAGGAACTCGAAAAGTACTCTCTTTGTCGGTCGCCTGACGTGCTTCTCGGAAGTTTGAGCGGCTCCGCCACGGGGGGCGAGGCGTTCCTGAATGCCTTTTTTTCGAAAAATCTTGCTGAAACGCTTCGGCATGTGGAGGGCTTTGCCTACCGCCCCGACGAGGCATTGCCGCTCCTCGGTCTTTTTGCATGGAACGTCCGGCACTTGGCGCTTTTGATGGCTGAGCAGAAGGCCGGGACTCGCACCCTGAAGATGAACCCGTATGTCGTGGAGCGTTTGCGAAAGTGGAGCGTGAAATGGACTGTTGCCGAAGTCCTTTCTCTTCAGGCAGATCTCGCCGAGATGGACCGTGAGTTGAAACAGACCCCGTTATTGCCTCTCGGGTCTTGGAGCAGTCTCGCGATGAAGTTCTGCACGGCGGCTTAGCCGAGTTCAGTCACTGGGCAAACCCCGGAGCAAAACCCGACCCATCCACCGCCTTAAAAAAGGGATAGCCGGGTTCGATCTTTCGAAGCCGAGTGGCTAATTTATTTCTGCGTCGGGACGATCGCCGGCAGGAGCTTCTTCGCAAGAAGCGTCAAGCGGCTCACTTTGCGAGCGGCGCGCCCTCGCGGAATCGATCCTTTGCTTGCAGCTTTGCTGAGTGCGCGAACAGCGCTTTTGTAAGCGACTTTCGCTTTCTCGAGATCCTTGCTTTTCAGCGCCTGAACGGCCGCCGTCAAAGCGGAATGAGTGGTGCTTCGGACTGTCTTATTGCGAACCTGACGATCATCCGCCTGCCGCGCGCGCTTGGTCGAAGTACGAGTATTAGCCATGGTGAAAACCCTTTCATACACCGAATGCCCTAATGGCAACGGTTCTCGGATGGGATATATAAAAAAACCAATTTAATCAACCCAGTTTTGAAGTGTTTCGTCAAAATGGCTTGGGGTTTGCAAACCGCCCCTCTTCGAGGAAAGATCATGACGTTGAAGAGCTTTCTTCTCACAATCGGCTTCCGGGCGATTCGGCTCCCTCAGAAACAGATTTTGGAGAGGGGATCGCGAAGAATCCGCCCGAAGATTACTCAGGTTCTGGCGCGGCGCTGGACAGGTCGGAGAGTGAGAAAAGGACAGATGCCATCCGCGGCTTAGGTCAGGCGGGCGATGTACTTTTGGACGCCGTCTTCGAGCCGTGTGAACGGACGCTCGTAGCCCTGACTCCGGAGCCGCTCCATTTTGGCTTCCGTGAAATACTGATAACGATCCCTGATCTCGACAGGAGTGTCGATGAAATCAATCCTTTCCGGTAATTCCAGGGCGGCAAAAACGGCGCGTGCCAGATCGAGGTAGGTCCGGGCATGTCCGGTTCCGAGATTGAAGATCCCGCGTGGGATCGGGTGCTCGAGCGCGAAATGAAGCACTCGGACGGCATCCTCGACGAACACGAAATCGCGTTTCTGATGGCCGTCGGCGATTCCTTCACGGTGGCTCTTGAACAGTCGGACGCGCCCTGTCGCGCGGATCTGATCATAGGCGTGGAGAACGACGCTGGCCATTTTATTTTTATGCCGTTCACCGAAACCGTATACGTTGAAAAATTTAAAACCGCTCCAGGACGGTGGCTTTCGTCCGGCCTGCTCCTCAGCCAATGCCCAGAGGTCGAACAAACGCTTGGACTCGCCATAAGGGTTCAGCGGGCGGAGTCGCGGGATCAATTTCTCATCGTCATCGTAACCCGAAGAACCGTCGCCGTAAGTGGCGGCGCTGCTGGCATAGATGAAGGGAATACGTTTTTCGGTGCAGTAGTTCCAGAGGGCTTTCGAGTACTCAAGGTTTACGCGGGTGAGAAAGGCTTCGTTCAGTTCCATCGTATTCGTGCAGGCACCGAGGTGAATGACGGCATCGAACGCGAGCGGGAGCGCGGAGGCGTCAGTTCCGGTTTTGGAAATATGACCGAGCAGCCGGTCTCGATCGACGATCGTGCCGAAGGAGATTCCCTGGTGCTCGGAGCGTGATTGAAAGTAATTTTCTCGGTCCACGGAAATCGTCTCAATCCCGCGCTCATTGCAGGACTCCACGAATCGCGCGCCGATGAATCCGGCGGCACCAGTCACGAGGTAGGTTCGCTTAGCCGTTCTTTGAGCCATCGCACGCAATGTACTCATTTGCCGCGATAATTGCAATTACGAGTGAGATGGAGAGTGATTCCCACGATCAGGAAGATCGCGCCGAAACTGAGTTCGACCGCAAGAGCGCTTGTACGATCGGCGAGCCAGCCCGCGAGGAGACCTCCGAGTGGCATCGTCCCGAGAAAACTCATCGTATACAGGCTCACGACGCGACCGCGATAAGAATCATCGACGATCTGCTGAATCGTCGTGTTGATGCTCGGGAAGATGGCCATCATGAAAAAGCCGATTCCGAAAGTGGCCAGCAGAGAAAGCCATAATTGGCTCGAGGCTCCGAGAGTCGCGAGTGAAAGCCCGACCAGAATGAGCCGGATCGGGAATTTGCGTTCCATGGCTTCGGGGGATTCGGACCTGGAAGCGAACTCAAAGGCCCCGCAGATCGCGCCAAGACCGCTTGTTCCGGTCAGCCAGCCCAGGGTCAGTGCATCTCCCTGGAGGGCTTCTTTCGCGAAAACAGGAAGGAGAACAACGTACGGTGCCCCGAAAAAGCTGATGAACGCGGACAAAAGGATCAGCCGTGCGATTCGCGGCACTTGTCGTGTGTACTGGAAGGCATCCCAGATCTGGCTGAAAGGGTTCGTGGCCAGAAAGGGGAGCGCAACCCGCTTTTCGAGTTTCATTAAGAGTAGCCCCAGAATAACGGCGAGGTAACTCAAGCCATTCAGAACGAAGCACCAGCCTTCCCCAATGGGAGCGATCAGCAAGCCGGCAATCGCCGGGCCAACCATTCGGGAGCCGTTGATGGTGACGGAATTGAAGGCGAGCGCGCTCGGCAGGTCGGTTTTGCCCACGAGATCGACTGCGAAGGCATGACGCGTCGTCATTTCGAAGGCATTGATGATTCCGAGAACAATCGAAAGTGCTGCTATGTGCCAAAGAGCGATCTTTCCCGAGAAGAATAGCGCCGCAAGCATGAATGCCTGAATAATCGCGATGATTTCGACCCAAAGAAGAACGGTACGGCGGTCCTTCCGATCTGCCACGAGCCCTGCCATAGGGCTCGCCAGAAAGGCCGGGAGTTGTGTGCTGAATGCGATGATGCCCAGCCAGGTCGCGGAATGACTGAGTCGATAGACCAACCACGACAGAACCGTGGATTGCATCCAGGTGCCGATCATCGAAACGAGCTGACCGGAAAAGTAGAGTCGGTAATTGCGATTTTTGAGTGCTTGGAATGGAGGACTCATTTTGCTGATTTCCGGGCTCGCCTGCCTCTTTATGATAGGGTATCTTAAGCCCTTTTATAGGAAGCTCTAAATGATATCTGCCGCGCTTTGGACTTTTCTTTTTTTGAACGTCGCATCTGCCGCCCCGAGGTGGCCGGGGGCCGGCGCGCCCCTTTCGCTCGAACAATGCTTTGATGCGGCCGTGGCTCAGAGTGAGGTGATTGGAACTCAAAACGAGCTGATCCTGCAGGCCGAGGAGCGCTATCGACAGGCAACGGGAAGTGTCCTTCCCACGGTCAATGCCAATGCCAGTTACCTCGTTCAGGAGACGCCCTCGAGCAGTTTGGGAGGATCGTTTTCACCTTCCACTCAGCCCGTCGTCCGCTTTTCAGCGACCCAGCCGCTCTTTCGAGGCTTCAGGGAATTTGCAGGCCTGAGGCAAGCCAAGGGTCTGCTTGGAGCTCAGCAGTTCGCGCGACAGCAGGCCCTGATTCAGCTCTACAAGGACGTCGCTCAGGTTTTTTATACCGTGATCGCCCTCGAGCAGGATCTTTTGAATATCGCGAGCGAAATGTCTTATTACCGGGAGCGTGTTCGTGAATTGAACGAGAGAAAGAAGATCGGTCGCTCTCGCGCGAGTGAGGTCCTGTCGGTCCAATCGGCGATCGCCAATCTGAAGGCGCAGTCCGAACAGATCCGGGGACAGCTCTGGTCAGCCCGGGAGTCGTTCCGCTTCCTCACGGGGCGGGACCACGAGACGCCGCTCGCGGACGCGGAGCCCCCGGTTCCGGTCTCCGGACCGCTGCCTGATATCAGCGCGTTCATCAAGCTTTCCGAGCAGCGGCCCGATATCAAGGCCGAACTCGAACGCGAAAAGGCCACCTATGAAGGGATCGCAATTGCTCGGGGCGCGCATCTTCCGTCAGTCGATCTGAACGGTGATTATTTTCTGATCCGTTCAGGGAGTCTGAAGGACGTGAACTGGGACGCCCAGATCGCCTTGTCGCTTCCGATTTATGCGGGAGGCGTGATCCAGTCGCGTGTGCGGGAGGCGGCGTCGCTCCATCGTCAGGAACAGCTGAATCTGAGTCGCGTCAGGCGAACGGCTGAGCAGGAGATCCGCACCCAATACGAGATCTTCACGGCGGATCGCGCGCAACTCGCGGCGCTAACCGAGGCGGTTCGGATCGCGCACCGGAATTATCGACAGCAGACCGAGGAATATCGGCTCGGACTTGTCACGAACATCGATGTCCTCCAGGCATTGACCACATTTCAGGAAAGCCAGCGGGCGCTGGACCGCGCCCGGTTTTCAGCTCAGCTGGACTGGGTCAGGCTAGAGGCCAGTGTCGCAAGGCGCCCCCGATCTGGAGATCGTCCAGGAGGTTAAACGTGTCTCTCTCTGATATTGCAATCCGTCGACCGGTTTTCGCCTGGATGCTCATGGCCGGGTTGATTGTTTTTGGCGGTATCTCGTTCATGCGCATGGGAGTCAGTCAGCTTCCGGACGTGGATTTTCCCGTCGTATCTGTTTCCGTTACGCTCGAGGGCGCGGCCCCGGAGGTGATGGAGACCGATATCGTGGACGTGCTCGAGGACGCGATCATGAACGTCCAGGGCGTGACTTCCATCAGTTCCAGTTCCCGAAACGGTTCAGCCAATATCAGCATTGAATTTGAACTGGAGCGAAATA
>MEQK01000036.1 GCA_001770175.1 Bdellovibrionales bacterium RIFOXYD1_FULL_55_31
AGCAGCGATCAGGCGGGTGTCGGGTTTCTCTGTTCCCTGGACGGCGCGCAGGCAGTTGCTTGCAGTTCGCCTTATGCGTATTCCGGCCTGGAGAGCGGCGGCCATGAGTTCCGGGTCACCGCGGTGAGTGCCGCGGGAATCGCCGATCCGCAAGGAGCTGCTCACGCCTGGGTCGTTGACATGATTCCTCCCGAGACCCCCATTTTGGACGCTGGATCATTGAAGTCGATCACGAATTCGACGAGCGCGACCTTTTCTTTCGGGGCCCCTGATGCGGTTTTCTACGCCTGTTCTTTGGATGGCGCACCCTTTGAGCGCTGCGAATCGCCCGTCGGATACGCCGGACTTCTCGAAGGTTCTCATCGGTTCTCGGTAGTGTCGATTGACGCCGCCGGAAATTCGGGATCAGTGCCGGCGAGCTTCTTGTGGAATATCGATCTCACGCCTCCCCTTTCGAGTATTGTGGAGGCGATTCCGGCTGCATCGATCACCTCAGAAACCACGATGCGCATCACCTTTTTGGCTGACGAGAGTGCATCATTCGAATGCTCTCTGGACAACGCCGCCTACGCGCCATGTGAGTCTCCCGTTGAAATGCTCAACCTCGCCGACGGAGCACATATGTTGAGCGTTCGTCCGACAGACGTGGCCGGGAATATTGGCCATCCCGCCAATTACGCCTGGTCCATCGATACGATCGCGCCCGAAGTCATTCTCGAGTCCGTGAGCCCTCCCGCCGGAATTACGAATGCGTCTTCCATCATCGTGAATTTTTCGGCAAACGAGAGAGCTTCGTTCGAGTGCAGCTTTGACGGTGCACCGGCAAGCGGGTGCGGTTCCCCCTTTGTGGCACCGGTTCTGAACGATGGCCGGCATATCCTGAGTATTGTCGCGAAGGACGCGTCCGGAAACTCCTCGATCCCGGTATTGCTGGAATGGGAGTTGGATTTCATTCATCCCACGATCGGTTTCGGAACGATCACCCCCTCGGCGGCGAGTTACATTAATTCTTCCGTCCTGAGTGCCGAGATCATCCAGTCTGAACCCGTTCTTCTCTCGTCCTTTTTGAACGGAATGGATCTCGCCCAGACCGCGTCTCCTGTTTTGCTGTCGAGCCTGGTCGAGGGCAGCTACACCCTCCTGGTAACCGGGACGGATCTGGCGGCGAACGTTGGCAACAGTATTACGCATCAATTTACGGTAGATCTGACGGCCCCGGCGATTGACCTGAGGGCCGACATCTCGGATTCGGTCACCCAGGTAACGACAAATCTGTTCACGTTCAGCGCGACGGAACCCGCTTCCTTTGAGTGTAATCTTGACCAGGCCGGCTTCTCAGCCTGCTCGAGCCCGATGGCGGTGGCGGGCTTTGGCGAGGGCGCGCATGCGCTCAAGGTTCGCGCCACGGATCTTGCCGGTAATGTCAGCCCGATCGCGGAGGTTACCTGGACGGTGGACGTGAGTCCTCCGGTTGTCACAATCGCTTCCGAACAGGTTGACCGCACGACCTTTAATTTTATCTTTTCCGCGAACGAGGCCGGAAGTTCCTTTGAGTGTTCGCTCGACGGCGCGGCCTTTTCGGCTTGCGAGAGCCCGAGGATACTGAGCGGACTTGCTCCTGGTGCGCACCTTTTCGGTGTTCGGGCGAAAGATGCCGCTGGCAATCTCGATCTCAAAGGCACGCAGACCCAGGTGACGGTGGATGCCCCGATCATCACTCGAATTACGAGTGTTTTCCCGGCTGCCACGCTGACAACGCAATCCACGATCGATCTTTCCTTCGAGACTAACGTCACGCCGGCCGTCTTTGTCTGCAGCCTCGATGGCGCGGCACCTCAGCCGTGTACCTCGCCCGTTCACTACGAAGGCTTGTCAGGCGGGAACCATCTGATTCTCATCAGGGCGATCGATCGCTTCGGTGAAATGGATGCGATCGGAGCAACTCATCAATGGAGCATCGATATCACCGCTCCGGTCACATCACTGACGCCCTCTCGCCCATTGAACACCGTGATCAGCTTCGCTTTCCAGGCAAATGAAATGACGAGTGCCTATCTTTGCTCTCTGGACGGCGTGGCCGTCTCGCAGTGCGGTTCCGGAATCAGCTTTACCGGACTGGCTGCCGGGACGCATACCTTTTCCGTCCAGGCGGTTGACCTGGCCGGCAACATCGATGGTATGGGCGCAAGTTATGTTTGGACAGTCAATCCTCCACTCGTCACTTCGATTACCGCGATGAGCCCTTCTTCGAGTTATACGAACCAGAGCAGCATCAGCTTCTCCTTCGCGGCAAATCTGAATCAGGTGACTTTCTTGTGTTCCCTGGACGGAGCAACTGCCGTGAGCTGCTCATCTCCGTTCAGCTACTCCGCTCTTGGCAACGGAGCGCATAGTTTCAGCGTTCGCTCGGTCGACAGTTATGGAACCCCCGACCCGGTGGGGGCCTCCTATGGCTGGACCGTTGATTGGCAGTCCCCGACGGTGATCTCGCTGTCGACCGGGACTACCAGCACGAGCGTCACGATCAGCTGGGTCACAGACGAGCCCGCCACGAGTAAGCTCAACTGGGGGGTGGGCTACGATACGAGCAGGGTTATTCCGGAAGACTCGTCTTACGTCACGAGCCATAGCATCAGGATCACCGGCCTGACTCCAAACACTCTTTACTCGTTCGTCCCCGGCGGGACGGACCGCGCCGGGAACGCTTATACCGGCGCCAGAAAGACTGTCCGCACGAATTTTTGATAGCCGTGAGAACGGTTTATAAAGCGGCTGGAATCAGGTACGCTATTCTGAATGAAATCCCTCGTCCGATTCGGATTGCTCTCTTTTGCTTTTATTGGATCACTTTGCCCGGTGGACGCGGCGCCAATTATTCTGTGGCACAACCAATCCGGGCAGCAGGCGCGGTTTTTTCAAAAGGTCGTCGGCGAGTTCAATGCCAGCGGCCGCTTTAAGGAAAAAATCCAGGCCGAAACAGGCCTGGAACTCGAATCCATTTTGATTCCACAGATCGACTCCTCGGTCCGTCCCGACATGCTTTTTATCCCTTCCGACATGATCGGCCTTTACCGCGAACTTTATCTCTCTGAAATTCCCTCGTCTTGGAAGCGGGCTCAGACCGGAATTCCGGATGATGTGTATCAGCTCCTCACGTTCGAGGGTAAAATCTACGGTATTCCGGTACTCGGGGGCAATCACCTCGTTTTGTTCTATAATAAGAGCCATGTTTCCGTTCCGGCGAAAACGTGGCAGGAGCTGCGCGATCAGGGACAAGCGTTACGGAGTAAAGGGATCAAGCTGATCGGTTGGCCATTTCTCGAACCGTATTACTTTCTTCCGTTTCTTCAGAGCTTAGCGCCATGGACTCCTGAACAGCTCAACACGAATGCCATGGAAAGCGCGCTCTCGGCCTACCACCAGCTCACGGTTTCTGGGTTGATCTCCGCGGAGTGCGGCCAGGACTGCAATACGAGCCGGTTCTATCGCGGAGAATTCGCATACGCCATCAGCGGCGACTGGGCGGTCGCGGACGCAAAACTGAAGCTGGGAAATCGCCTCGGAATCGCGGATCTCCCAAAATTCGGAGAACGCCCCCTCTTGTCAGGGCGCGGGCTTCAGTGCCTCGTGTTTTCGAATCCGAAAACATTTTCAAAACACCGGGCCCTCTTTCTCGAATTCGGCAGATTTCTTCAAAGCGAGGCGATTCAGTCCCGGTGGGCGAGCGAGGCTCTTAGGAAACCGCTCCATAAGGCCGTTGCCACAAACGCGGACGACGGGAGAGCGACACTGATTCCGAGTTCGAAGGCGACTTTTTATGCCTGGCTCGCGATGAAGCAGGGGCTGAGCGCCTTGCGGGGCAAAACCCCTGATTTCAAGGCAATCGCGCGGCAGATCCAGGACGTATTCGAGCAAATCGCCCGGACGGGTTTGCAGCAAAACGCGGGGAAAAGGTGATTCGCAGCTTTCGGGTGCTTCTCATTGTCATTCTTGTCGCCGTGGCCACGGTTCCGGTCCTCGCCCTGACTTACCCTTTTACCAGAGCGGTTTCCAAAACCGTCGAAACCGGAGCCCTTCGCGAAGTCTCATTGACCGCCGAAAGTTTGTCGCGAGACATGCGTTCCTACGTCACCATTCTGGTGACTCAGACCCTCGCGCTAAGTCGGGACAGCGACGTTCAGCGAGCGACCAGCAGTATTCTTTTCGCCGACAAAGCGAATTTTTTGATGAGTCGGTTCCTCGAGGACAATTCGCTGGTCTCTGCCCTGTTCCTTTTGAATGAACAGCTCAAGCTCAATACCGCGGTTCCGGCCGGCGCTGGTGCGCGGGTGGCCGGACTTGGGAAACTCCTGCGAGAATTCGAGGAAATCCCTGATCAGTCCGCGTTTTACCGGTTTCTTCGAAGTGACAGCGGAGCTTCCTTTTTTCTGGCGGTTCCGGTGAAAGGACCGTTAAAGCGACCCACGGGGATGATCATCGCGGAAATTCGGACAGAAGACCTCAAAAACGCCGTTCAGGCGAGAGTTCATTATCCGACGACAGGGCAGCTGATCGTTGACGAAAGCCAAGCAGCCGCGCCGACGCCAAAGTTCTTAACCGAACACTTCGTGTCATATAGCCCGTTTGCCATCGAGAGTTCAACACCGGGTCATGTCTTCGCGATGAAAGTTCTTGTGGCGGAACCGAAGTCTGCCCGGCTCGCGATCGTGCACGCAACGGTTCGAAAGATGCTTTTTGGCTCCCTTCTGCTCGTTTTCATTGTTGGTCTCGGCGGATACTTCCTTGCTAACCGCTTGAACCGGCCGTTTCGACGCTTGAACGAGCACATTCAAAAATATGAGTCCGGTGATTACAAGGCGCCGCCCCCGCCCTTCGACATGGACGAATTTCGGCTGATCGCGAACACGTTGCAGGCGATGGGGAGGAAGATCAACGCACACATTGAAGCGGCCGGGGAAACCGAACGCGTGAAGGGCCAGGTCGAGCGGACAAGGCTGGAAACCGAACTCAACTCGCTCCATCAGCAAATGCAGCCGCATTTTCTTTTCAACACGTTGAACAACATCAGTACTGTCGTTCAACTGGACCCCGAACGAGCTGTCGGACTGCTGACCCGGCTCTCGGAGCTCTATCGGCTGACTCTGGAAATGTCGAAAACCAACACGGTGCCGCTCTCCAAGGAGCTTCGGGTCGTTTCACACTATCTCGATTTGCAGCAAATGCGTTTTAGCGGGCGCTTGAGTTATTCGATTCCGCCGGAAGACGGTTTCGAGTCAGTGCAGATTCCTGGGCTTCTGATTCAAACCCTCGTGGAGAACGCCGTCAAACACGGCATCGCGAAGGCGCGTGAGGGCGGATCGATCAACGTAAAAATCGAGAAAATAGAAGACCTTTATCGTTGCGAGATATCGAATACCGGAGCCTCGTATGCGCCCGAGCTTAAGAAGGGCTTGGAATCGACTGGAACGGGTCTGGAGAATACGATCAAACGCCTCGGTTTACTGTATGGGGATCGGCATCGATTTAGGATTCGGAATGATGGGGGGGAAAGGACAGTGGTCGACTTCTTTTTTACGGGGGAACCGATATGACGCGCGTTCTTTTGGTCGATGATGAACCGCTGGCGCGGGCAAGGATCAGGAAGTATCTTGAAAAAGACGGACTGTACGAAATTCGAGAGGCCTCCGATGGCTTCGCGGCGCTCGAGCTGATCGCTGATTTTAAGCCTGAAATTGTATTCTTGGACATCGAGATGCCGGAGCTGAACGGGTTTGATGTTCTTCGGAACATTCCGAATCATGAGAACCTGAAGATAATCTTTCAGACTGCCTATGATCAGTTCGCCATTCAGGCATTCGAGGTCAATGCGTGCGATTATCTGCTGAAACCGTTTCGTGATGACCGGCTTCAAAAAAGCCTCGAGCGATCGCAGCAGTCCCCCCGGCCCACGAAGCTGAAAAAACTGGAAGACCATCTCGTCCGAGAGAGACGTTACTTGGACAAGTTCGTCGTCGATGTTGGGACAAAGACCAGGATCATTCCCGCCGAGGACGTCTTCTGTTTGTTGAGCGAGTCGCACGTCACCAAGCTTGTGCTTGAACAGGTGGATTATGCCTACAGTCAGTCTTTGACCTATCTCGAAAAACAGCTGGATCCGGCTGTTTTCCTCCGAATCCATCGTAACTGTATTGTTCGGTTGGATCGGATTGCCTCCTTCACAAACGGACAAAACGTCGAGGTTTCGATGAAAAACGGCGCTGTTTTGAAAGCTTCTCGGGAAGGTGGCCGCGCCCTGAAGGAAGCGTTTTCGAAGTGAAAAGCGGAGGTTGGCTGGGAGCGGCGCGCCAAAGGTGAAGAATTTCGTGAACCGGGCTAGAGGACTCGGACTATTTGGGTTAAAATTCAGGGGTGAAGACGGATTTGCGAGTCTTATTGCTTTTTCTTGGCGGCATCCTTGCGTCTCCGTCGTCTTACGCAAGTGAGACCGATCAGTACCACGATCGTGCTGTAGCGCTTCGCGATTCACGAGGCGTCATCAATGACCGCGTGAACAAAAGGATTCGAAAGGCGGTTGATGAGTGGCGCGGGGGCGTGGACTTCCTTGGGCTCGCAGAGGCAATTCGTAAATCCGTGGACGGTGCCGGTATTTGGGGAAGAATGACGTTTTGGAGCAAAACGAGCGGAGACGTCGATCGCGTCGATACGATCAGGCACAGCATTTATCGTTCATTGCCAGCGGTAAAGGGCGCCAGAGTTTTTTTGCTTTCCAGCCCGACCATTCGAGTGAATGGAACACGCTTTGGCACCGACAAATTCTCGCACATGTTCTCGCAGGGCTGGAATTACTTCGTCGACGCGCAAAAATATGGAATGGAAACCGCGCTGCGCAATGGGGTCGAAAGCGAGACCGGAGCTTTGGGTCTTTCGACGACCGGGGTTTTCAGCAACGCGGACCTGGTTGCCAATTTCGAAGGGTTTCAGTTTTATCGAAGCCTGTTTGAGGATGGAGTTATTCCCGCAAAATCCGCGCTCGTTAAATGGGACAACGCGGGAACGCCGATCGTGCAGCGCGATTTCGATATCGACGACCACGTCAATGCGTATTGGGATGAATCGATCAACACGAATTTCTATCCCGCCTCAACCGAGGCGCGAATTCTTGAAAACATTTTAAAACTCTGCCCCGAGTATTACGACCGTCCCGAGTTGTTCACCATCGACCCCGCCCTCGATGTAGAGCTTTCCGCGCGATACGCAGGTCTTGGTTTGAGACAGAACAGGACCAAACGTCTGCAAGACCTTTGCATGTGAGCCGAAAAGTTTCGCGCCAGATTTCCCGGCTTCTTCAATTAGGCCATTTCAGCTTGAATATGAGAGGCCAGTTTTTTCCGGTGACATACAAGACGCGCTGTTCGGGGTCATATGCTATCCCGTTCGCGACGGACTCCGGATCTTTTGAGACGCGGGCGAAGTCTCGATGAGAAAAGTAAGATCTCAAAGTTGAAAGATCGAGCACTCCGTCCACGCACCCCTTTTCTCCCATTTGGATGCGAAGGATCAGATCCGTCGGAAACACGTTTGCCAGTATCTTCCCGTTTACCTCCTCAAGTTCATTTAACCCGCGCACGGGATTTTCTCTCAGCCGCGCTTCCACCGAGCCCTCTTCCCTGAGATCAACCGGATCCAGAAAATACAGCTTCGCGGTCCCGTCACTGGCAATCCAGGCTCCTCGGCCGTGAGTCAGGCCCCAGCCCTCCCGTGGGTACGCGCGAATCGTCACCAGTTCCGGACTTGGCTCGTTACGCCAAAAAATGGCCTTACCCTCTTTCCAGGTAAGCTGGAGGAAGAAACCGTTCCAGAAGTCCAGGCCTTCCCCAAACCATTGCGAAGGGAGTCTTGCGATCTCCGTGACCCGGCCATCGGAGAGGTCGATTCGATTCAGGGCCGATGCGCCGTACCCGCCGGTGCTTTCAAACAGCAAGCCGTTACGATAAACGAGACCCTCCGTAAATCCGGGCGCGCTGCGCCGTATCGTCCTGATGACTTGCGCTTTCAGGGATTCGGGTTCGGGGCAGGATCCCTGAAAAGCCGCGGAAAACCGCGCGGGAGAGCCCGATTGCATGAGGACAAGAAGTAGCGCCGCCGGGAACATCCTGTGCCAGATCATCTGATCAGGGGGTTCAAACAGCGGGCCACCAGGGGAATCGGTTTTACCGCGTCAGCGGTCGTGTTACCGTTATGAGGTGAGCACGAACCAGCAGTCCGAAAAGGGCCGCATTGCCGAGAGTATGTGGATGTTCGCGGCAGCCGTTTTGGCGGCCGGCCCATTCGCATTGCCGCTGTTTTGGCGCAGCCCGCGGTTTTCACGAAGAACCAAGATTTGGGTAAGTGTCGCTGTTCTGGTGCTCACGGCCGCGCTGGTCTTTGTTTCGGGAGGGTTGCTCTCGGGCATGGTCGACACCTTCCAGGAAGCCAGGCGTATCCAGGAGTATCAGGGGCTTTACTCCAAGTAGAACCCGAACAAATAATTATACCTTCCGGATCATTTCCGCGCGCCTTTCTTGGCGACTCTCCGTATCAGTCTATGGGGCCACAATACCAGTGGCCAAATTGAACCGGAGTTTCAGAAGAAAGGAGTTCGTGATGAAATTTGGATTCCCAAAGGCAAGAAGGTTCTTCAAGGACTTCGCCGCGCAGTCGAAGGAAAAGGAAAACGATACACTGGCTATTATCGGCAGATTTCGACTGCGTTGCAACCTTTGCGGCAGGGCTTTTAAAGCGAATTCGCGCGTTTTCCGGTTCTGTAAACTCTGCAAAACGGAAGATGAGATTCTTCAATTCGCCGCGTGGCTTCAAACCTGAGAATCCAAAATAATGCGCGTAATCATTAACCGAAACAGGGGGGGGGCTGGCGTGAACGAGATTTTCTATGTCCTGAACGAAATTCTTTTCGAAGTTCTTGTCCGCATCCAAAGCGGAAGATAGTAAGATGCTCCTATGCATCTTGCTCCGTTGATTCGAGACCTCGCGGTTATTACCGCGATCGCTGGAATTGTCGCCCTCGTCTTTCAACGTATTCGGCAACCAGTAGTCCTAGGGTACCTGGTCGCGGGAATGATTGTCGGCCCGCACACCTTGCCCTTTCCTCTCGTCACGGATATGCCCAATGTGAAGACGCTCGCGGAACTCGGCGTCATTTTCCTGATGTTCACGTTGGGACTGGAATTCAGTTTCCGAAAATTGGCGCGAATCAGCACTTCCGCGGGAGTTGCCGCCAGCATTGAAGTGCCATTCATGTTCTTTCTCGGTTATGGGGCCGGTCACTTCCTTGGGTGGTCGAGGATGGACAGCATTTTTCTGGGTTCCATGATTTCCATTTCGTCGACTACCATCATCGTCAAGGCGCTTGATGAGCTCGGGTTAAAGGCCAGGCGGTTTTCAGAACTCATCTTCGGAATACTCATCGTGGAAGATCTGCTGGCCGTGATGATTCTTGTCGCGGTTACGGCGGTCGTTTCGGGCGGAAGTCTTTCGGCCCTCGCGATCGCGGAATCCGCCGGTCGGCTCGCTTTGGTCGTTGGGACCTGGTTTATCGCCGGTTACTTCGTAGTGCCGCGATTTATCCAGTATGTCGCGCGCTTTAAATCGCAGGAGATCCTGGTCCTCGCTGCGACCGGCCTATGCTTATGCCTTGCGGTTTTCGCGGCCAATTTTCACTATTCAGTCGCTTTGGGCGCGTTCATCATGGGTTCGATTTTGTCTGAAAGCACCGAATCCAGACGGATCGAGGAGCTCGTTTCCCCGCTTCGGGACCTGTTTGCCGCGATTTTTTTTGTTTCGGTCGGGATGCTTATGGATCCGGCGGCGCTTTGGAGCAATATCGGAGCGGTCCTTCTGATCACGTGCCTCACGATTCTGGGGAAAGTGACTGCCGTTACTTTCGGCGTTTTGATGAGCGGACAGCGGCTCCAGACGTCAATTCTCGTGGGCTTCGGACTCGCCCAGATTGGCGAATTTTCCTTCATCATTGCGACCCTCGGACTGTCACTCGGGGTTATGAGCGACTTTCTCTACCCCGTCATCGTTGCCGTCGCCCTGATCACGACATTTGCCGCGCCGTACCTGATCAAGTACTCGTACCATTTTGCGCAATACCTCGAGATGCACCTTCCCGTGAGTGTAAAGGATGCCGTCGAGGCTTACGCTATTTGGCGGGAAAAAGAAGCCGCCAAAACCACCAGAGGCGAGTTTAGCCAGAAGTTCCTGAAGTGGGCGTTGAACGGGTTCGTCGTGACGGCGATTAACGTCATCATCGCCGCGTACGGCATGCCTCTTCTGGAAAGAGTCATTGCCACTCCGCAATGGCGATATGCTCTAGGCTGGGCTTTGGGACTGATCCTTTCGTCCCCCTTTATTTGGGAGATGTTCGCGCTATTCCGCCCCGAGAAGTCCAAGCGACGACGAACGCTTGCCGGGCAGAGCCCGGCATCCGTCATGATGCAGGTTGGAACCATCAGTTGGATCGGATTGTTGAGTTTGGAGTTTTTTCCGGGACGCTATGTGGCCCTCGTGACGATCACGCTTGCCGGTCTTTTCTTCGTCCGCTTGTATCGCGAAATGGAAGCCTCGTATCGTTGGTTCGAAGAGGGCTTTCTTGCGACTTTCAAGGAACAGAAAAAAACACGACGCCCGGCCGACATTTATCGCGAGCTGGCCCCCTGGGAGGGGCATTTGCTTCGTGTCAAAATACATCCGGATTCGGAGGTCTCTGGAAAACGATTGCGCGATTCTGAGCTTCGAAAGAAGTATGGCGTCAACGTGGTCGCCATTCAGCGCGGCTCGCGGACTATCGTGGCGCCCAACCCCGATCATCAGCTTTTTCCAAAAGACGAGTTGCTCGTTCTCGGAACCGACGAACAGGTCGATAAGATTAGGCCGCTCGTCGAATCCCCCTTTCGCGCGACCGGTGATTCGGCAATTGAACGGTACGAACTTAGGAGAATTTACGTTGGACCTTCCTCACTCCTTCTGGGGCGAAGCATTCGACAGTCGCGTATTCGCGAGGATTACTCCGCGATGGTTGTTGGCATCGAGCGTCAGGGCAACAGAATCTTGAATCCGGAGAGCGATGTCGTGATCAAAGGCGACGATACACTTTTGCTTGTCGGTGAATCCAGCCGTCTGGACGAACTCGTGAAACAGCCGCCGGCTTAGAAATATTGATCGACCAAGGGAATGATCACCTTATCCAGGAATTTGACTTTGAGTTCTTCCGAAACAAGAGTCGAACCAGGCAGATAAACATCTTCAAAAACCTGCTCGAATCGTGATGCGACACTCTTGTCCATGATCAACAGGCCGTTCTCGATATCGTGCAGAAAGCTTCTCATGTTGAGATTGGTTCCGCTGATAAAGAGCAGCTCGCCGTCGACGAGAATGGCTTTGCTGTGAAGGATCATGTGCGAATCTTTCGATACATACACGGAAAAATACTTCGAAAACCGGTTCACCGATTGAGTGTTGACCCCCATGGTGATGGGGGGTGAATTATCCTTGATGAGATCAAGTTCAGTGATGAATTGAATCGAAACGCCTCGGTTGACGGCGTCATGAAAGGCGGCCGCGATCTTTTTCGTGGGTCGAAAATACGGACTTACCATTTTCAGTGATTTCGTGGCGCTCCTGATGAGATCGGCAACGAGATCTTCGAGTTGTCCGCCATCGGCGAAAGGAACGGAAATGAGATGCCGCACTCGCGTCCCCTCGTTATCAGGCCGGTCAAGACTTGGAAGCGCTGAGGGAATATGCGCGGTTGTCGGGCGCATGCGCATTGTTTGGTTGTCCCGATTCCAGAAGCTCAGGTATTGCGCGGTGACTTCGCGGGCGACATGATCGCCGCGGATTAGGACTTCGAGGTCGGAGAAGAAGCTGAAGGGCGAGAGCAGCGTTCCATATTGCTCCATTTGGGGATGCGCGGAGTAATCGGGGGGCGAGTGAAAAAGAAAGGTGTCCTTCACGTTCCGGCCGCCAATGACGAGAAAGCTTTCCTTCGGGTTTGCCGTTGAGATCCCGGCGAGAATTTTCGCGTGAATGACCCGTTGGAGCCGATTGATGCTCCAGCGGGATTTCTTGGAATCGTCGCGATAGAGCTGGACTCTGATGTTCGGGCTGTGGCGCTCCATTTTCCTGATCAGGGCCATGTCTTTCGAAAAGAGCGAAGTGGAAGCGCCCGGGACGATCACGCGCACTATCGTTCCCCGTTCGGCGTGCCATTGCAGAATACGGGACAGGATCGTGCCATAAAAATCGACCTTGAATTCCATCGTGCTGAGCACGATCGAGTCAAACTTTGGCGCCTTCGAAAAATCGATCGGCGCGTTCATGTCCCGTTTCGCGATCATTTCCGGCGAGAG
This sequence comes from Bdellovibrionales bacterium RIFOXYD1_FULL_55_31, assembly GCA_001770175.1. Classification (GTDB taxonomy): domain Bacteria; phylum Bdellovibrionota; class UBA1018; order UBA1018; family UBA1018; genus XYD1-FULL-55-31. Next base: position 12,414 of record MEQK01000036.1, read on the forward strand.
CTTGCTGCCGATCAGCGCATGGACCTTCGTGTTCAGGGATTCTATGGGGTCGGCGAGGAGTTCCGCCGAGTCAGCGTCAAGGTCACAGGTCATAGAGGGATAATGGGCTTGCAAGTAGTACTGGTACGCCGTCCAACCGGGAGAGCCGGGTTGGTTTGATGGGTCGTAGAGGCAGGCCTCGCGGACGGAGCCGGCGAGCTTTTGTTCGGAAAAGAAACTCGTTGAAACAATTCGGATGCCCGCATTGAAATCCCGCTGTCCAGGTTTTTTGAAGAGAAGCGTGCAGCGGTTCACGCCGGACGGGATGTTCAATGAGATCTTTTGCATCGTTGAGTTATGGACAGGAAGATTGAATTTTCCTTCCTTCGTGTTCTTCAGGTCAAAAAAGATCCGTCGCTGAATAGTGACCGGATGATCGCAACGGAGATGCACGTCTAGAGCGAATGCCTCAGGATGAGCCGATTGCGATGGTGAGTTCGCGGCCAAGTGATTTTGGAGCGGGATTACCACCGCATATTTTCCCGTGTCGACCGGGAAGTCGATGGACGGCTCGCCCGACACGAGCGGCAAAGAAGAGAGATCGTCGATTCGAAGTATCTGCCGCGCTTCGGCCGGAAAGCTAGCCTGTTCATTCAGCTCTATCTGGGTGACCGGAATGGAGCGGGACGTGATTCCGGCGGCAGCAAGATTCTTTATTTCTACGCGAGCGGTCTCGCCATCCTTACCGCTCCGGTATTGTCGCTGGAGTTCCGACTGAACCAGTGGCGCGATTGTCTGGATTGCCTCGATCGAGTCGCTGCTCGGACGGCGTTGCGGGCCGGAGCACGAGGCGACCAACAAGGACATTGAAACAAGCGTTCCCAAGAGACAACTCTGCAGAAAAATTGTGAGGAAGTTCATGATCTCTTTTCGTTATTTTGGCCTAAACTCTTAAAAAAAAAGCGGACCAGACGCGAACTGGCCGAAATGCAGATTCTCGTGATTTTGCGAAGGGTTATCGACAAGAGGGATCTCCGGCGGGTTAATGGCGCGGCGCACAACCCCCCGCTCGCTACGGCATGCCTGTTGCTCGCTCGTTTTTGAGGTGACGACATGAGGGCTTGGTCGACTCTGCTTGCGCTCTCTCTGGCACTGCTTTGGATCGTCGGATTGGCTGATGCTTCAGCTGCAGGGTGGCTGTCATGGATGAATCTTCTCGCGTCGATCGCGGCTTTCATTGTTTCGGGGCTGGTTCGACCCGGAGCGCGGCGTGAGCTTCGATCGGTTGCGCCGCTGATCATGTCATTCCTCCTCTTTGGGTTATGGGCGCTTGGGTCTGCGACAAACGGATTGCCTTGGCAGAACTGGTGGGATTTCTTTCTGGGGTGCTGTTTCCTGATTGCCGCCGCTTATGGGTATACGGGACGGGGCGCTATTTCGTCATCGCGGGCATCAACGCGGAAGCCGTACGTCAGCAGAAACCGGCGATACAAGGAAAGCGCCTGAGTATTGGGCCGATTTAAATCTTAAATTCCGGGCAATGCAGCTCCACGAAGCGCACCAACCAGGAGGCCGCGGGTGAACGGTTCACGGTTTCGAGGTTTCCGTTACTGA
>MEQK01000037.1:0-23296 GCA_001770175.1 Bdellovibrionales bacterium RIFOXYD1_FULL_55_31
CACTCGCCACAGCCTCTGGCCAATCCAAAAAAGAAGCCGAGCAGAATGCCGCGCGATCGGCTATTGAGAGTGCTATCGCTTCCAATAACACTGCGCCGAAGACCGCCAGTGCCACGAAAATGTAGGTTGAATGGGAATGAAATCAGGTTTTGTCGCGATCGTCGGGCGCCCGAATGCCGGGAAGTCCACGCTCTTGAACTCCGTACTTAAGGCGCGTGTTTCGATCGTGACGCCCAAAGCGCAAACCACCCGGGACCGCGTTCTTGGGATACTGACCGAAGAGCGAGGTCAGATCGTCTTTATCGACACGCCAGGAATTCACCGGGCAAAGGTCGGCGGAATAAACGAGTACATGGTGAGACAGGCTCGTGAAGCGCTCGAGGCACCATCGGTCATCTGGTATATCGTCGATCCACGTTCAGAGTTGCCGCACGAGATGGCCGTTATTGAGTTGCTCGCGGACTCGGCCAAATACACGAAAGTTCCTGTCATGCTGCTTCTCAATAAGTCCGATCTCGTCCGTGAGCAGCGCATTCGCGATAAAACCGACAAACTTGGCGGTGAAATCCTGGCTGCGGCCGTCGAGAAGGGGATCCGTATTGATTCGACATTCAGGATTTCAGCGCAAACCGGGACCGGGCTCAATGATCTCCTTGCCGCGACCTGGGAGCGTCTTGAGGAGGGCCCGTTGTATTATCCCGACCAGGATCAGCTTTCGGATCGTCCGACGCGATTTTTCGTCGCGGAGATGATTCGCGAGCAGCTCTTCCTGAGACTGGGGGAGGAGCTGCCGTACTCCTGTGCGGTCGAGATCGAGAGATTCGATGAGGCGGCGAAGCCTCCGCGGATTGAGGCGGTTATTCATGTTGAGCGGGAATCCCAAAAGGGGATCGTCGTCGGCAAAGGCGGCGTCAAAATCAAGGAAATCGGTCAAAATGCGCGGCGGAAAATCGAAGAATTCCTGGGCTACACCGTTTTTCTGGGGCTCAAGGTGAAGCTTCTCAAAGATTGGACCCGAGACGCTGCGGCCCTCAGAAGAATGGGGTATACCCTCCCGGAGAAACGCAAATGAATATGCCCCAAAAGCGCACTACCATCGTCGTAATCGGGCGCCCGAACGTCGGCAAGAGCACGCTGTTCAACCGGCTCCTCGGCAAACGCAGGGCCCTTGTGCACGATAAACCTGGCGTGACGCGGGACCGTCTTGAGGAAAAAGGGGACTGGTGGGTTCGGGGACACCGGTTTCCTGTTCTTCTGGTCGATACGGGGGGGCTGGGCGGTGACTCTTTCATCGAGGAGATCTCGGATCAGGTAAATACCGCGCTTTCTGAGGCGGATGTCGCACTCGTTCTTTTTGATGCGCAGTCCGGCCTGATTCCTCATGACCGGGATGTAGTACGTCAACTCAATGAATCGGGCCTTCCGAGAAAGGTTGCCGTCATCGGAGTGGTGAATAAGGTTGACGCCGAAGTTCACGAGAACCTGATTTCCGATTTTTTCTCGTTGGGGCTCGATCCGGTGTTGACGGTTTCAGCCGAGCACGGCAGGGGAATGGACGACCTTAAACACGCGATCGCCGAGGCCAGCGGCTTTCTTGCGGAGCTTTCAGAAGAGCGCGCGCAACAAGAGCCTCGGGAGGAGTCATCCGAAGGCATTTCGGAGCAAGATAGTCCGGACGGAGAAGGCCCGGAACCGGAAACTCCGATCGTCCCGCGCGTCGCGATTCTCGGACGTCCGAATGTCGGGAAAAGCACGCTGGTAAACGCGCTGCTCGGACGTGAACGAATGATCACGAGCCCGATAGCGGGAACGACAACGGACTCGGTCGATTCGGAAGTCACGATGGGCGGCAAGCCGTATCTTCTGATCGATACGGCGGGAATCCGCCGCAAGAGCAAGACCGAAAAGGGAGTCGAGGTCCTCTCGGTCGTTCAGACGAAAAAGGCCCTCGAGCGCTCGCATGTCGCGATTCTTCTCTTGGACGGCGAAGAAGGCGTGAGCGATCAGGACGAGAAGATCGGAGGGATGATCGAGGAATCCGGTCGCAGCGTTATTCTAGCCATTAATAAATGGGACACCCAGCGGAAAAACCAGGAATTCACTCCGAAGATAGCCGCCTCCCTGGTCCGGCAGAAGATGGGGTACCTGAATTATGCGCCGATTCTCTTCGTAAGCGCGAAGGAAAGGCGAGGCTTCGATGATTTTGGAGATCTGATCAACGAGATTCTGCACCAACGAAAATTAAAGATCCCGACGCACGAATTCACGGAATGGGTGAGAAAGGAATCGACCGTCCACAACCCGATGAACGCGAAATTTTTTCTTTGCCACCAGACGGGGCGCAATCCTCCGACTTTCGTCTGCCATGTCAATGATCCTGAAAAGGTTCACTTCAGCCTGAAGCGGCACTTCATCAATGCGCTCAGGGAGCGCTGGGGGTATATGGGAACCCCGATCCGGTTACTTTTCATTGAAGGGAAAAACCGGAAGAGTCTGCCAGGGAGCGGCGTGAAACGCGCGGCGAAGGCGCGAAAGAAAAAACCTACCAGGTGAACAGGACGCTTCCGGTCAAGGTGAAGAAGTGCCCCGTCAGATCGTCGAGCGGCGGGACATGGCTTTTGTAATCGGTTGAATAAGTGTCTTCAAAATTCACGAAGCTCACTTTGCCCTCGAGTTCAAAGTACATTTTTCTGGGTTTCATCGCGAATTCCAGGCCTGCTCCGAGTGACAGACCGACCGCGCTCTCGTCGGTTGAGCCTTCCTGATAGGAGACTTCGGTTTTCGTGAAGTTGCCGACCCCGATCAGGACATAGGGGTTCGCGAAGCTGATCGGCGCTGAAAGGTTTTTCGTATCGAAGTAATATTTGATATCGGCGCCGATTCGCCCGAGGTTTACGGTCGTCGCGCCAAGACGCTGTACAGTCGTGACAAAATTGTGCGTTGCCGTGATGTAGTTCAGATCGAGGGCCGTGTTGAAATCAAACCAGTAATGAAGTTTGAAATCAAAGAGCGGGAACCCCCCGGCCCAGAGAAGACCGCGATTGCCGCTGACGGCTTCGAGCCCGAGCCCAATGCTGACTCCGAAAAAACGACCATGCTGAAAGAACTGCGTGTCCGCTTCTTCGTCATTGAGATTGAATTCGCCGTATTCGACGAAGGCGTTCGGCATATCGTCATCATCCCCGTCAGTCGTCGGGATCACCGAGTGCGGTCCCGCGGATGGTTCGTTCGCCCAAGCGAGGGAGAGCGGAGCCAATGCCGTCAGAGTTGAAGCGATCAGTACGAATGCCGCGAGCAGAAGATAAAATCGGCAATTAAACTTCTGGTCAGAAGTAAAAATGAATTCCCGCATTGAGGAAGCTCACCCCGAGAGTTTTTAAGACGAAACTTCCACTGAGGTTGTCGAAAGTTCCACCCGTTTCCATTGAGAACCCAAGACTTTCGATGCCCGGAATAAAAAACTCCGCGCCGAATCCGCCCAGAAATTCCGCCCCTGACTTGCTATTTCCGCTCAGGATCGCGCCGCCGAGCATAAAGTAAAAATTGAGATTCGTTTCGAAGAAAAGATTCTTGAATAGTTTGACGCCCGTCACAGAATTCGATGGACTCGCTGTCGAGACGCCCACTACGACCTCGCCTGCGAGGTCCCGCGTTAATCCGTATTTTAAGCTGACGCCGGGAACGCCATTGACAGCCTGCATATTTGAAAACTCAGAATTGTAGCCGAGGCCCAAACGACCCTGCATGTCGCGGGCGCTGGCTGCGGGCGCGATCATCCAGGAGAGTGCGAGCAGAAAACAGAAACTAATGCATCGTGTTATAGTTCTGGTGGTGATATGGGTCACTCGGGGGTCTCCTCGCTCGATATCTCTCAGGGTAACCGTGGCCTTTCTTTTTGACAACCCCCGAAGAGTCCTCTAAACACGAAGTTATGTCTTCAATCTCATCTCATTCAAATAGTGGCTCGAGTTCGAAACTGGATCGTAAGTCGTTGCGTCGTCCCGACCAATTCATGGCGGCTTTGTCCGATTTTTTTAACGAACTTTCTAAAAATTATCGTGCGGTTCTTGCCGTTGTGGTCGCAATCCTGGTCCTTGGCGGGGCTGGCATTCTGGTCAGTAGTCGCAAGGAAGCAAGGGCCGAAGAGGCCCGCAACGCCCTTTATCTTGCGATTCAGGCCGTCCAGGCTGATGCCAAGCGCGTGGCCGAGGCTGAACCTAAGCCGGTGGTTGATCCAAAAGCGGCGAAAGCTAAACAAGCGGCTCCAGTCGCGGCCTCTCCCGAGACGATCGAGTACAAGAAGCTCGATGTGGACGCTGAATTTTCCCGCGGGGTTCAGATGCTCAAGGCCGTGACCGAAAAATATAACGATTCGCGGACAGTCTTTGAAGCAAGGCTCCAACTCGGGGATCTTTACTATAGGCACGGTCAACCGGCGAAAGCGGTGTCCTGGTATCAGGAGGCTGCCCAGGGAGCGCCCGGGCCGTTTCCAAAAAGTTTAGCTTTCTCCTCCTGGGGATATGCACTCGAAAGCTCGGGAAAAGCATCCGAAGCGATTCCAGTTTATGAAAAGGCGATCAACATCGGGGAAGCCAGCCTCAAGGGAGATCTTCTGCTCGCCATTGCCCGTTGTCATGGTCTTCTGAACGATTCGGCAAAAGCCCGGAGCACGTATGATCAAATACTTTCGCAGTTACCGAATACTGAGTATGCCCGCCAGGCTGAAGCGCTTAAAGCGAAGCTCTGATTTGAACGGCTCGGGCCTGTTTCGAGGGTTCGCGGTCTTCGCCCTGGTCATTGGGGGGCTGGCCGGGTGCTCGGGGCGAAACATTCATTCCGACCTCACGGAGAATCCGGACGTCATGGTTCGGGGCTGGACCTTGCAAACACATCCAGATCCGCAGATGAGCGATCATGGACTCGATTATTCGAATCCGGTTCTTGTCGAAAACACCCTGATTTTTGGCAGCAGAACGGTCGGCTTGATTGCCCTTTATCCTACGATCAATCAGCAACGTTGGGTTCTTCCCATTCCCGGCGGCGTCATCAGCGAGCTGACGATCGATCGAGGCGCGGTTTTTTTCGGTGCGGGCGACGGTTTTCTTTATTCCGTTAATGCCGAAAACGGCCGCGTGAACTGGCGTTATGAGATCAGAAATCCGATTATCTCGAAACCGGCGGTGAGCGGCGGACGAGTGTTCGTGACCACTTCGGATGATACGATCTACGCTTTTGATGCCGGGACAGGAAAATGGCTATGGCATTACAGGAGGAGAACAGCTCCGACAGCCACGATCTTGGGGGCTTCCTCGCCGCTCGTCGACGGCAACGAGGTTTTGGCCGGACTGAGCGATGGTTTTCTGGTGGCTCTATCCGTTGCGGATGGGCAATTGAAGTGGGAGCGCAAGCTTCACCAGGGGACGAAGTTCACGGATGTCGATGCCCGTCCCGTTTTGGACGAAGCCGTACTTTATATTCCATCCTATGATGGCGCACTCTATGCCCTGAAACGGCAGGGCGGCGAAGTGATTTGGCGCTTTGATGCGGGGGGAAGCAAGAGCGTTGAAGTGGATGGTCCAAGGCTTTATTTCCCGTCTTCCGACGGGGTGATCTACGCCCTGAAAAAAGAGAATGCGAAAATACTTTGGAAATTTGAACTCGATCACGGTACTCCGACCCGGTTGGTCGTTACGGATAAATACGTGATCGTCGGCTCGAGTTTTCAGTACCTTTACGTAATCGACAAGAATACCGGGAAAGGCCTCTATCGCCTGAATATCGGTTATGGGAGCGGGTTTGCCGGATCACCGGCCTACGATCCAAGCAAACAAAGGGTTTATTTCCTGTCGAGCGGGGGCAATCTATACTCGTTTTCCCTCAAAACACCGGGAAAAACTCCGGCAAAGATCACCGCGCTGTCGGAGTGAGAACTTTCGCGCAAGACCTTTTTTCGATGAGGTGAAAGCCAGCCGTTTACAACGGTTCTAGAACCGGGCCGGAGTTCCCTCGAAGATACAATTCTCAGAATATCCCTGTAAAATCGTCGGCAGCCTGACTAAGGTTTGGACGAAAGTAATCGGGTTTGGACAGGTATGTGCTGGTGATTACGAGGCTTTTATGCGGGCTTACTTCTTGCCTTACTTACCTTAAGGGCCGTTTTTTGCGCCCTTCTGGGGTATTGAAGAGGACTACATTGAATGGGCCAGTTATTCACATCCAAGCCGCGGGCGCACACCATTCGAGTGTCCATCGTGGGACTGATCGTGATCAGCTTATGTCCCGGTATTGCAGAGGCTTCGGCGAAAAGTCCGAACGGGCCTTCCCTTGACGCAATCGAGCTTCTTGAACCGGTACCGTATCATGGCGGGAGTCGAAGTACTCTGGGCGGTCTCGCTTCCAGTATCGGTGGCAAATTTTTCTCGCCCAAAATGGGGACTGAGCAGATTCGAAAAGTGTTACAGAAATACGAAGATGTTCTTTTGATCCGGCAGGACCCCGGCAGTAAGGAAGTGAGTGGCTTCTTTACGCGGAAGGAACTGAACGATCTGGCCACTGGGGCTGGCAATCTGCTTGTGACACGACCGAATCTGACGGACGGAATCAATCTTCTCACGACTTACGTCAGCGCGAATATCATAAACCGGGTCATGTCGACCAAGGTGAAGGGCGCTCCCGATCGGCAAGAGAAATGGGTGCACAAGCTTCTTGGTCCCTTTGAGTCGTGCATGGATTCTGCCGGAGATCCGCTCCAGGCGATGTCATGTACTGATGCCTTTTCGGAAGGGCTCAAGCTGAATATCGGCCTCGCGATCCTCTTTGAATTGGGACATGAGAACTTCGGCCAGATGGTCAGGGAAAATGCCGAAAAAAGCTTTCTCAAAGAGAATCCGAAACGCAAACCGGGCCCGGAAATAGGAGAGCGGGCGGAGAAAGCATTTTTAAAAACCCTGACGGATCAGTACAAGTACTGCCTTCGGCAGCTGCCCGACGTCGAAGGTTGCATCCTGAGGATGGTTCGAGACGCGACCGTCGAAGTCGCCATGCCGCAAGTCAGCGCGACCATCGCGCCCGAGTTCAAATCCGAGAAAAGGTTTCGAGCCGCGTCGAAGCTTCTCGAGAATGGGTTTCGCAAGTGTCTGAGCAATACGGAAGACGAAACGGGCTTTGGCGAATGCGTCGACAGGCTCACGATCGAGTCAGGCAAAATCACCATCGATGAGAACGTTCTCTATCACCCCTCCATTTTGGAAACCTTTCCGGGTGAACAGATGCGTCGCGAGCTTTCCAGTAAAGAACAAGGAGTCTTCGAACGGTGCGCCCAAGAACAGAAGCGGGGCAAAAAACGCGACGGGGCGGTCATTGCAATCGATCGCTGTATCGATCTGGTCACGAATGATTTGACCTATCGGGTAGCCTCCGACGAAATCAAAGCCTCGGTCGCGGCGAATTTCGCTCCGGATCCCAATCCTCCGCCCGGGCCGCCGAACGCCGAGGAAAAGAGGATTGCCGAAGGGAATAGGGTTGGCTTGAGGCGCGCGACGGAGGCCAGCATGGCTGCCCTCGATAGTTGCTGGAGACGGGATCAAAACGAAGCCAAACGCGAGGCCTGTCTCCGGTCGGCGGTCTTCAAAACGGCTTCGACGATCGCTTCGATCAAGATCGACATTCTCACGGATAAGGAGTTCGTCACCGAAAAGCCCGGAGAAAAAGCGAAGTATCTGAAAACTTTCGAGAGCTGTATCACGAAGCGGCTTCCGCAGAATATTTCGAAAGCCAAGAATATCGGGGACAAACTCAGCTCGTGCGCGACGCCTTTGAGAAGGGATGCCGCGCTTGGGTATTCCGAATTCCGGCTGCGAAAAGCCGCCGAAAAGGAGCTTGAAACAGCCGTTCTGAACAAGGTCGTCAAGGAAGAGGTCAAGGCGAATTTCGCGAAACTGCCTCGGAAGCGCGCCGACCGAGCGGCAGCTTGAGATCTGCGGACTTCAATTCAAAAAACGTGCGGCAAAAGCGATCGCGCGGGTTCGCCTGCCCAATGAGCTTTCGAAGCTCATGCCGAAGGTGGCGGACCAGAAACTGGCCAAAGAACGTCTCCTGAAGCAGAAGAAAGCCGGAACGGCGATCGTCAAGGCTTTTGAGGCGTGTATCGATGCCAACCTGACCGAAAAGCATCTCAGGGAAGCGGACCAGCGGACGGATCTCTGTACGAAACGGAGCATCGATGACATCGCTCGTTTCGTCGCGAGTACCGAGTTCGAAGAAAGGGTGGCGGATCTCTATTCAGGCAACCCTGGCCGCATGATGGAACTCGAGCGCGTGTTGATCACGGCGTTCGACGCCTGCCTCGCCGGGATTGCGGAAAAGGCGAGTCTGGACGATTATATTCTGGGCGCGAAAACCTGCGGAGATCAACTCACCGAACGAGCCACTCTCGTCGTATTCAAAGATCAGATCGAAAGGCTTCTCAAAGGCCTGGACCCGGTACCCGCAACGGCCGATCGGGGCACTGCCAACTGTGCGACGTGCGGCGAAAATGCCGCCCCCGGAGATCTGTTTCAGGATCTCACGGGTTCAATGACAGAAATATTGAAAGAATATCTGGACTACGATTCGGGACGTGCGAGAGATGACCTGAAAAGGCTCGTCGCGAAGCTCGAGGAACTCCTGAATCGTCCGAAGCTGACGAACGTCCGCCAAGAGCTGCTGGAGTGGCTGGGCAAGGAAACGGAAGTATTGCGCCAGCTCGTCAAAGCCTACGTGCGCAATCTGACGATTCAGGAACTGAATTCGCTTCCCTACGAATTCGCCGAAATAATTCCTCCCAATCTACGGAACGCGATTACGGAGAAAGCGGTTTTTGATTCGGTGTTTGATACGGACGGAGGCAAGACGATCATCCAGGGAATCACGGACGAGGTGATCAGACCGGTACTGATCGGGAACAAGGACATGAACGCCCCGGAGATCGCTGCCGCGACCGCCCGGAAAAGAAAGGACGTTATCAACAAGCTCATGAACTTCCCCGGCTTCGGGGGAGCCCTCGCCTTGGGGATTATTCAGGCCAATATTGATTCCGAATTGCCCCTGAAACGGCTTAAGAAGAATTTTCCGCGGGCGTATACCTGGCTTGCCCGGAAGGGTGGCTATAAAATCCGTTGGGAAGAAGCGCGAAAAAGCGATGAAGGCAGGATCGCGGAGTCTCACATGATCGAGATGATCCGCCGGAAGTTGCTGGGCGAGTTTTCGGACAAGGAATTCGAAGCGCAGATGATTGAAGCCCGGGTGAAGGTTGAGGCTGCGGTAAAGGCTAGATCAGCAGCGGTACGTAGGGATTCTTCGTTCGTGAGATGACTTCGAAGGCGGCGCTGCCGTCTGATTCAAAAGCCGCCTCGACCTTTCCTCGGCGATATACATGGATTTTCAGGTTAGACATGTTCGAATTCGCGCAGTAAAGCAGGGCGCCCCGGGTGTCCTCGAACGTAAGCCCGGCAAAATCCTTGTGTTCGGCATGAGCATGTCCACGGAACGAGAGGTCACCGGAATCGGCCTGGAACTCCCAATCCGTCAGCGTGTTTTTTGATTTGGAACGCAGTGAACTCCAGAGCGAGCTGAACGCATATGCCTTGTTGTTATAGAAGAAGTAAAAAGACGAAAGCTGAGGCAGCGGCAGCGAGGCGAAGCATTTTTTCCGGATACTGAGCCCTTCGAAGATGAAGGGGGCCGGCGTGCCCTGTTCCGTTCTAAAAGAGTTGCAATGACCCCATACCCAGGAGTGGTTCGAGTGAGCACCGCTGACATGACCCTGCATTCCGGGACATTCTTTAAAAGTGATCTTTTCACCGTTGAATTCGGCCGTTCCGGTAATGCGGAGGTCCTCGGCTACGGTTGAGGCCACCATCTTCGCGCGGGTGATGCCTCCGAAAAGCTCCGGGCGTAAATTGAACCTCGCGTCCTCATTCGTTTCGATGGAAAGATTCCAACTGAGCCTGTTTCCCTTTGAACGAATTGAGCCTGCCGTTCGGCCCTGCTTCTTGTCAGGATCGAAATCCAGGAAGCAATCGTTCACTTGGATCGTGGAAGGTGAACTTGAGGAAAACTCACTCATGTCATAAGTCTGTTTGAGCGCCGTTTTCGTGATTTCCCCGCCCGCGGGTCGTTGGGAGTAAATCGCCCAGGTCTCGGCGACTCTTCTGAATCCGTTTCTGCTGATCAGGACCGAAAACTTGAGCCAGAGCGCCCTTCTGGCTGTCAAATCGTTCAACCTGAGGTACCAGGACTCCTGAAACGGCGCGAAGGCGCTGACCGGCCGCGCCGACCAAAGTGGGGTGTTGGGCGTAACCTTGGGGAGATCGGCTTCAGGCGTGGACATCAATGTCCGCCTCCTTGGGCGAAGACAGGGGGCCGGGGGCGGATGGCTTGGCATTCTCATGCGCTATTACGATCAGCTTCCAGGAGATGAGAAGGGCGATCAGGACATCGATCGTCACGCCGAGAAGATAAGCGAAGTATGCCTTATCGTGAAAAAACATATAAATAAAACCCGCGGACGAAATCAGCTTCGAGAGGATATGCAACCTCCCGTACCCTTTGATATCGGGCGACCGCGCAGCGAAGAAAGAAGCGACGGCAAGGGTCCCGAGGAGCCCGCTGGCCATCACGAGCCAGAATCTCTCGACCGGATTCGGAATCGCTTCGGCGAGTTTGAAGACATTGGGCATCACGTTGATCAGGTAAAAAACCTCGTCCGGGTAAAAAAAGAACGCGGCGGCTGAGAGCGCATAGGCAACTCCCAGGACAAACATGGTGCGCGCGTAACTCGAGACCGTCGTCATGTCGTTGATATTAAGGCGATCAGAAGAGCTTTGCAATTGGCATTGAATCGTCTAACCTTATTTTACAACCCCTATGAAAAATAATTTTTGGTTGCTGCAGATCCCGTTAGTTATTCTGTTTACGCTCGCGTTCACGATCGATGAACTGGGAGTTCAGGGGGAACTCCATAATACGTTTCTGAGGGACTCGGTTTTCCCGGGATTGCGTCGGGTCTCCACTCAGTTCACGGACTTGAAATTCAAGCTTCGCGGACCGAAGCCGCCCAAGAACAAGATCGTTGTCGTCGCGGTCGACAGCGCTTCGCTTGAGACGCTCGGCAGGTGGCCCTGGCATCGGGATGCCATCTCGCTCATGATCACGAGCATCTTTGAAGCGGGTGCGAAGGTCGTGGGCCTGGACATGGTTTTTTCGGAGCCAGACAAGCGGGTGCCGGATGAACTTTTCCATGTGCTTAAGGCCAAAAATATGGAATCGCTCGCTCTTCAGGCCGAAACGGACCGCTATTTGCGCGATGTGGTCCTGCAATACAAGGATCGCCTTGTTCTCGGCTGGGCTACCGAAGGCGCTTGCCAGCCGCTTTATGAGGGAAAACAGTACTGTCCGGTAACCGATCCGGAGGCACTCGCGCTCATTCCGCAGGATTTCGCGAAATTCAGTTTCAGCGAGTTCCACGCGTCGAGTTTCGATCCTTTGGGGACGCCGTTTGTGTCTGTCGTGACTTTGATTCCGAACCTTGCTGATTACAATTCGGCAGGAGCGCACGCCGGCTATTTCAATGTGCTTCCCGACCCGGACAGCTTCGTCCGTCGTATGAACATGTTCTACATGCTCGATCGCAAGCCGTATCCGCCGCTCGCCCTCGAAATGGCGAGGATCGGCATGGATGAACAGCTGCAGGTGAAGTTGAATGACAAACAGCGGGTCGCGAGCGTCGGTTTCGTGAAATCCGGCAGGAACATCCCCGTGACGCCCCAAGGCGTGATGGAGATCAATTTCAGGGGGCCGGGAAGGACGTTTCCGTACGTCTCGGCCGTTGATGTTATGAGCAACAACGATAAGCTGATCGGCGACGAGCTGACCGGAAAGTTCGTCGGTGCTTCAAAGAAAGAGGTGTTCAAGGACGCATACGTGCTCGTCGGGGTGACGGCCCTCGGGGTCTACGACATGCGTGCCATCCCTTTTGATACGAATGTGGCCGGTGTGGAGGCACACGCGAACATTCTGGATAATATCCTGGAGGGAGATTCACTCGTTAATACATCCATGAGCCGCGGGTCCGCATGGCTGCTCGGCTTGATGATCTTCGGAGCCATGCTCTGGGCGTTTATCGCCGCTAAGATCGAGGCAGTGCCGGCGTTGATCGGGTTTTTACTGGTCTTCCTGACCTTCGGTTTCATCGACTTGAAAGTGCTTTTCGCGACGAATCGCAACTGGAATACCAGCTTTTTCTATCTGGAGATGTTGACGATTTTTATTTTTACGCTGGTCTTGAAATACATTCTCGAGGAAAGAGACAAAAAATTCATTCGCGGCGCTTTCGCGAAGTATGTGGCACCAGCGGTCGTCGATTCGATTCTGAAGGACCCCTCGAAGCTGTCGGTCGGGGGCGAGAAACGTAATCTTACGATCCTGTTCTCCGATATCCGGGGGTTTACCACGTTTTCCGAAAAGATGGATGCCAAGCAGCTCGCGGGTTTATTGAACGATTACCTGGGCATCATGACCAAAATCGTTTTCTCGCACGAGGGAACTCTGGATAAGTACATCGGTGACGCGATCATGGCATTCTGGGGCGCGCCGCTCGATCAGCCGAAACATGCGAGCAATGCCGTGAAATCCGCGATTGGCATGATGAGCGCGCTCCAGCAGCATCGAGAGCGGTTCAAACAACAGTACGGGATTACGGTGGACATCGGCATAGGCCTGAACACGGGAATGGTGAATGTCGGTAACATGGGGTCCGACACGAACTTCGCTTATACCGTGATCGGGGATCATGTGAACCTGGCCTCCCGTCTTGAAGGTTTGACAAAAGCGTATGGAGTCACGATTGTGACGACGCGGTTCACCTTTGACGATATTGCACAAACCGGCGAAGCTCTGCCGCCTCATCGCATTCTTGACCATGTGAAGGTGAAGGGAAAAAAGAAAGCCGTCGAATTGATCCAAGTGCTGGATCGCCCTCATTCGGACGAGGGTCTGAAATTATTCGATGAAGCCCGGCTGCTTTACACGAAACAGGAGTGGGACGCGGCAATAGAGAAGTTCAATGCGGCCAATGCAATTCTCGCCCCATCTATAACGAAGATGGATGGCCCTTGTGAGGTTTATCTCGAGCGCTGTGCCGAGTTCAAGAAGAACCCGCCCGGAGCGGAATGGAATGGAAGCTGGGAGATGCACAGCAAGTGAAAAAAATAGTTTGGTCTCTCGATGCCTTCGAGCAAGGGCAGATTCTCGAGCAGAGGGTTGAGGAAGCGCTTCTCGCGATCGTTCGCGGCAGTACGTCGACTCGGGTGACGCCGGTTTACGTCCTTAGTCCGGATCAGCTCAATTTGGGAGCCGAAACAGCGCTTCCCTGGATCGAACAGTATCGTCCGGCCGCGGAAGCCGCCGTCAAGGACATCGTCAGGAAGTTCAACTGTCCCGGACTTCTGAAACCCAAGGTTCTGACCCAGGATGTCGGTTCGACGAGTGCCGCGGTTACGAGCCTTGCCGAGTACGCCGTCGAAATAGGAGCGGACCTGATCCTCGTCGGAACCCACGGCAGGCAAGGCATGCACCGGTTTTTTCTGGGTAGCTTCGCTGAACGGCTTCTTTTGCATTCGAAAGTGCCCGTCTTGGTCGTGAATCCCAAATCAAAGGTCAGCCGATTCGACCAAATTCTGTTTCCGACCGATTTGAGCCGCGCTTCGAGAACGTTATTCAGGCGTGTGGTTGTGCTAGCGTGCGAGCTGAAAGCGAAACTGACGGTCTATCATGTTGTTCAGAATCCCATCGATCCGGTACTGAAATCAGGCGTCTATTTGATGGGAGGAGGGTGGATTCCGGCATCCGACTACCTCGAAGAAGAACTTTCGCGCCGGAAGAAAAGTGCCGAGCACTGGGTCAAGATAGCCCGTAAAATGGGCGTGGAGGTCGAGGTGGTGCTTGAGACCTCCAGGGAGACGGTTGCCACGTCGATTGTGCGGCAAGTTGAACGCCGAAAGATCAATCTGGTCGCGATTGCGGCGCAAAGCGGCCCTCTTGCTTCAGCCGTGATCGGGAGTGTTACCCGGCATCTCGTTCGCGAAGCGCCCTGTCCGGTCTGGGTTCTGCACACCCGGAGGGCGTCGAAGTAGGATCTATGCCGAATTTCGCCCGATATGTCTTCGAAAAGCCGAACCCCTGGCGGAAAGATGAAGTTTTCCACAGTGGCGACGCGTTTGTTTCCTCGCTCGAAGAGGCAATCCGACACGCACGGGAAACCATTGATCTCGAAACCTATATCTACAACGACGATGACTACGGACGGAGTCTGACCTTGCTTTTAAAAGAGGCAGCAGAACGCGGTGTGAGGGTGCGCGTTCTGGTGGACGGAGTGGGGTCCCCGGTTTGGGCCATCCGCTTTCTCCCGGAAATGACCGAAGCGGGCGTTGAGGGAAAGGTATTTCACCCTCTTCCCTGGGTGTTCTGGTCCTATTCAATGGCCAGGCGGAAAGGTTTTAACGGACTTCTCAAGCTGTTTCAGAAGCTAAATCAAAGAAATCATCGCAAAGTATGTGTCGTTGACCGCAAATACGCGTGGCTCGGGAGCATGAACATTTCGGCATGCCATCTTGAAAAGATTTTCGGCCGGCGGGCCTGGCGGGACACTGGGCTGAGAGTCGAAGGGGAGGGGGTTGCTCAACTTACCGCGGCCTTTGAGAAAGCGTGGCGGCGGTCTCGGGGGAAGCAGAAAGGGGTACGGCGTGCGTTTCTGCGCCTCTTTAAGCGGGATCGACAGATTCATCCTCTTGTGAGGCTGAACGATACGCGGACGAAACGGGCCTTTTATCACGACGATCTTCTCGATCGGATATCCCAGGTCCGCAGACGCGTTTGGATCACGAATGCCTATTTCGTCCCGAACGGGGAATTGGTTCGCGCTCTTCGCGAAGCGGCTTTTGCGGGAGTCGATGTGCGCATCATCGTTCCGCGTAAATCGGACGTTTTCTTCATCCGCTGGGTGGCCGCCGCCTTTTATGGCGGACTGCTGGAAAGCGGCGTGCGGATTTTTGAGTATTCTCCCACGATTCTTCACGCCAAGACGATCCTGATCGATGAATGGGCGTGCGTCGGCTCGTCGAATCTCAACTACCGGAGTCTTTTGCACGATCTGGAAGTCGATGTTGTGGTCACCGGCAAAGCCGCTCATGCGGCACTTGAAGCGCAGTTCGCCGAAGATCAGAAGAACTCACGCGAGGTTTTCATTCCGGATTGGAAACGAATGAGTTGGATCGAGCGTTGGGGCGGCAGAATCGCACTTCTATTCAAATATTGGCTTTAATATTACTTGCCCGGCGGCTGATGGTTTGTTTTCCGTGATGCCGCCATTCGGGCTTCTCGAGCGGCCTTACGCGCCCGTTTCTTTTCTTCCCGGAGTGCTCTCCGGGTTTCAAGACGAATTCGTCTCTTTTCCCGGACAGCTTTGAAAAAATCCACGATGTAATCTTTTGCCGACCAGAGGCTGATCCCGAGTGAAACATAGAGCAGGAACATTCCCGCGGGATAAAGCCTGATACCGACGATATCCGAATTCACCATGATAAAAGGAATTGCGATCATTTGGGTTGCGGTTTTCCATTTCGCCGAGCCGGACGCGCTGATGATCAACCCTTCGGCGCTGGCCAGGGCTCTGAGGCCCGTGATCGCGATTTCCCGGCAGATCAGCAGGATGACGACCACCGGATGAATGCGATCGAGCTCCTGGAGCATGATTAACGCCGAAACGACCAGGAATTTATCGGCAAGTGGATCGAGGAGTTTTCCGTAAACGGTAACGGTTTTATGTTTCCGGGCGATGTAGCCGTCAAAGTAATCGGTCGCGCTTGCGAGTCCGAACGCGAGCGCGGCAACAAGATCCCAGACCGGGGTCCGCATGAAAAGCAGCACGACGACGAGTGGAACGAACCCGATCCGAAGCATCGTGAGCCAGTTTGGGGTCGTACTGAAGGTGAGTTCATCGTGTGGTCGATTTGCGGTCTGTTGGTCCGTCACGATCGCTATAACTATTGGGGAGAGGGGGAGTTTGTCTAGAAATTAATCCCGTACTATGATTTCCCAATGAAGGAATCTCGTGAAGATGCCAAGTGTCTTGCTCAGCGTTCTACAATACCGCGATTTATGACACGGGTCGGCTATTCTCTTGTTCTTCTGCTTTTTGCGCACGTGATCTCTGAAACCTATGCTGCCGAAAAAAACGCGCCGCAACTAACGGCGCCGAAAATCGCTGAGCTCATAAAATCCAGTGTTTACAAGAAGATGATGGAAGATCGCGAGGTGATGGTTCATGCGCGATTGGAGCAGGCTGGGACAGGCAAGGAGCCGGCGAAGAGCTACGCGTTTTATACAGCCATGGTCGTGAGGGCAGACGTTGAGCAGGTACGTCGAATTTTGACTGACTATCCGCTTTACGCAAAGGTGGTGCCTTACGTTGACCGAGCGGATTACTCACCGAGCACGCGGATTCTCAGGCTGAACGGCGGGATTTGGAAATTCCGTCTCGATTCACAGCTCCGCTTTGAGGAGCGCGGAAACAGATGGCTTCGTTATGAAATTGTTGGCGGACATCTGATCGGGCTCTCGGGAGATATCCTTTTCGAATCCCTCGGAGAAAAGGGAACAGCCGTCTATTTCGGAGGAAGCCTTGCCGGGACGGATTGGCCTCCCACGCTGGTTATGGAGCGAGGAGCTGAAATAGTCTTTGGCCTAACCGGCAATCGCATGCGATCCTATATTGAAGCGCAAAAGCGAGCGGTCAAAGGAGACGGCGCACATGACTCAAAAATCCCCCAGCCTAGAAGTCGTCTTGAATGAACAGGATGTGAAAGCCCTTCGCAGGCGTACTGACGAGCGGCGGCGGCTGCCGAGGTTGAACCTCGCGGGTGAGCAGTTCAAACTGATCACGGGAAAAGTTTTTTCGGTCAGCAATCTTTCGAATGACGGCATGGCCCTTCGGGTACTGGAGCGCGCGGATCTCAAATGGTTTCCGATTGCGACAAGGATTCAGGGGACCTTGAAGTTGGGGGGACAGAAATTCGAGACGAAGGCGATCGTTCGACATTTGGGAGGAGATGCCGTCGGCTGTCAGTTTGATGGAATCTCCGAAGACCTCAAGGCCGTGCTCGCCCGCTTTCTTGATCCGGAAGAACTTGGGCGGGAACTCAAACCGATTCCCGCGTCTGAACTGGGAGCTGTCTGGTATCGTGGCCCGTCAGGAACCAATCTGCTCCTTTGGCGCGCGAGTGATGGACAGTATCGTCGAATCGCGCTTTTCGTGCTTGGGAATTATATGCAATGGGACGAGTCGGGTGGGATCACGACCGGCCAGACGCACGCGTCGGATGAATGCGCGGAAGTTCGCGGTATCGTTCACTTCGAGACGATGCTGCTGGACACTGACGAAAAGCCAGACCCGGAGAAGTTGGAAGTTGCAAAAAAATTACTCATGAGTTCAAACTTGCCCCAGGACCTGAAGAAGTGGTGCGTTCGGCAATTTTCGTGAGGTATTAAAATGGCTCAAGCTGAATTTCATGAAGTCATGGACGTGGATCGAGATAAACTTTACGCCGCGATCACGAAATATGAGAATTACCCGGAATTCGTCGAAGGGATGAAGTCGGTCAAAGTCGAACGAGTCGCTCCGGATCGCGCGCGCGTCAGTTATCAAGTTTCGATGATGAAGGAGATTTCCTACACACTCGAGCACAAGGAGAATGCTTCAGCAGGTCGGGTGGAATGGTCCCTGATCAGCAGTGATTCATTTAAGAAGAATTCGGGAGTGTGGGAACTCAAAGCGGCCGGTCGGGGCAAAACGGATGTCCGGTATTCCTTGGAACTTGAATTTACGTTTCCTGTGCCCGGGATAATTCTGAACCGGCTCGTCCGGGGGAGCCTTCCCTCGATGGTGAAAGGGTTCGTTAAGCGGGCGAGCCGCTGAAGGGAGCGCGCCGTGGGTGATGATTTACAGTCGAAAGCATCGGAAATGATGAAGAAGGTGCTTACGGTCGGGGTGGGAGCGATCTTCCTGACGGAGGAGAGTCTGCGGGCCCTCGTTTCGGAGTTCAAGCTTCCCAAAGAACTTCTCGGCGGGATTCTCGAATCAGCCGGAAAAACGAAGAACGAATTTTTGCACAACTTGTCACAGGACGTTTTGAGCCGGATCATGGAGAAAGTTGATCCGACAGCGTTTACCGAGGAATTCTTCGCCAAGAACGACCTCGATTTTCATATCCGAGTAAGCGTAAAGCCGAAGAAGCACAGTTAAGTCTCTTCGCCCGCGTTTTGTGCGCGCTAACAACTGTCGAATGTTTGGCCAGCGACAGTTCACAAAAAATACGATTTTGGCTTTTCCTGATTGCATAAATCCATGATGTCCTTGGATTAATCAAAATTCATCGAGCTGCGTCATTTTTGACAGCGCATGGCATCTCAATTGCTCTCTAAGTCTGTGTGAGCCGTCGGAACCGAGGCTGACGGTAAGCAGAGTAGAAAAGCAAAGGGCGTCTCGAGAGTTTACGCCCATGTTGAGCAGAAGCAGAGAGAAGGAGAGCCAATGTCCGCATCCCGCGATAAGACCCAGAAAGTTGCCTTCGTTTATTCAAACCTTTATCAGCTCTATCGTAAGGGCAAAGAGACCGCGCATCCGGTTGAAGCCGCGCAAGTCCAGCCCCAAGCCCAGCCGCCAACTGGTCAAGCCCTCGCCGCTTCCGCGGGAGCTGCTGTCGTCCGTAGCGGAAACGTTTTAAAAAGTGACGATCTCCGTGCGGCCGCGCTGGCGATCACCCCCTATGCTCCGACCGAGTTCATCGGGAAGCGTGTGCCGAGGCCCGAAGTGATTGCGACAAAGAACTCGGCTGTCGAAAGCCTTAAAAAGAATCTCCAGGAACTCAATGATCTTCATTCCCGGCTTCGTTTCATGCTGAAAGAGCTCGAGGATCTCGTGAAGAGCTGATCGGCTCAGGTAAGTGGACGCGACCCCTTTGTGCCGGTGCTGATGTTTTTGCTCTCGTCCGGCTCAATGGCTCTTTCCTCCTGCGCAACGACGAGATTTTCAGGGAACCTCGGGCGCTCCACCCGCGCCTTTTCGGGGGGGGGCGCTTTCGGTGCAGTGGATTCACGCACCAGATTTGGGTTCAGCTTCGGAACGGTCACGATCAACTCGCCATCGCGAATTTCTCGCCTGAGTTGTTTGGCATCAACGGGCAAAGGCAGGGGAAAACTCTCGTTGAATGATTGGTAAGCGGAAGTCGATTTCGTGATTCCAGATCCGAGATCGAGCTTTTCCTCGTTCCTGCGGTATCCGGATACCACGAGATGATTACCTTTCATCGTAGCGGTAAGATGTCTGTCCTCGTGATCGGGAATCGATGCCGTCAGGATATAGGCGTCGCCGGAATCGAAAATCTCAGCGTCAATGTCGACCAGCTTGTAAAAAGGGTCGTTTTGGCGTTCGGCGTACGCCGACAATTTATGTGACGTGTCCTCCCGAATCTCGGTCAGTTGTGCGGTGGCGCGCGAATTCAAATGATCCAGGATCTCGCTGTTCTTTTTGAGCACCTGCTCGTGCTGTTCGAGAAAACGCGTTTCCGCCTGCTCGTTCTGGAGATTGGAGTTGGCTTTGATGCGCTCGTATTCCTTGCGATAAGTATCGGCGGCTTGCTCAAGCTTAGCGTCCTTTTCCGCTCGGAAACGTTCGTTCTGTTTGGCTTGGGCTGCTTCCGTGTCGGCGCGTTCCGCTTGAAAATTCTTCATCTGATAAGCGGTTTCAGCGGTTTGGCGGTTCTGAAGTTCGCGAAGATCGTCCCGGCCGCGTTTCTCGGTCCCGTAAATGGCATCGCGGTAGAAAGTTTTGAGATCAGAAACCTGCTTTTCGCCTTCCCGCCGGATTCGGGCAAGCTCGGCCTGCTGGCTCCGTTGCGCGTCGCGAATGGCTTCATAGCCCTTCGCGCGCTGCCTTTCGAGCGCCTGCTCCTGGCGATCGCTTTCGATCACGCTTTGCTTTTCGTGTTGCTCCCGAAGCTGCTCGAGCCCTCGTGACATATCGCGTTCCGCTTCCTGGACCTGGCGATGTGTTTCCGCGATTCTTGCCTGCGCATCCCGTTGCGCTTGTGAAGGGGAATCGGCAGTCAGCTTCTGGCGGGATCCCGCGGATCTGTCGGGACCGAGTGGGCTGATGGTCATCAGTGCAAGACCTTGCCTTTCTCGACGAGATTATTTTCGACGATATTGAAATAGGTTCGTACGACTCGGACGAAGGTTGAGCGATCGAGGCCTTCCAGAAAGGCTCTCTTTTTCTCCAACGTTGGTTCGAGGATCAAATGTTCGATGAGGCCTTCGACCGGTTTTTCGGGTTTATCCGAGATGTCGGCGCGAAAGACACGCCTGACGGTTTCGACATCGAATAGCAGGTGATTGCCTTGGATGGACTGGTGGATCAGGTATTCGACTTGATTGAGCTGGTGCTTCGAAACGTAAATCACGTTTCACCCCTCCATGGGTCCCGAAGTCTTGAAGAGCTCCGTCATGGAGTTCTCCTGACATGGCAACTACAGGATAAACGGGCCTGTTCAGGGTCGCAAGGGGGCTTGCGATATCAGAAGGTCATTCGTGACGCAGAGCATATTTGACTCTATGCGGAAAGGCCCGGTACAATGAACCTATGAAGAAGACGCCAGGAAAGAAAGGCGTAGAACGAAGAAAAAGCCCCAGGCGCCGGCGCCCTTTGGCGCGACATGACGCCGACGTGTGTAAAACGTGCGGAAAAGACCTTTCCGGGAGCGATAAAGCCCTTTTCGTTGAAGAAGAAGTGGGGCGTATTTTTTGTTCTGAGAAGTGTATTTCGGACTATTTTGCCCCTGAAATCGGGCGGTTAGAAAAAGCTTACTTTCGTGCATTGTCACACGGCGACCTGTCTCCCCAAGAACGCGAAAACTTGGCTCATTTGCGATGGGTGACGTTGCAGGAACCGGACGAAGTCTGGAGGGAGAAAACACTCTCAGGAGATTATCGTTACACCCTGATATCCCAGTTCCAGCCAGGAAATAAGACAGTCTGGTGTATTTGCCTGTGCCTTTTTTTGCGTGGCGAGCCAAGTTTTCTATATTTATCTTTTCCGACCCGTAATGCCGCCATGGTGAATCTCTATCGCAAGGGCGAGCAAATCGAGCTTACCTCCCGTTCCGGGCACGTCGGCAGCCCCAGGCGCCTCACTAACGATGCCGAGGGCTTGCCTCCCGGCCTCGTCGACGCTTTGGAGGGGCAGCCAACTGACCGGCTTGCCGATTCCTGGACGGATGACGAAACGTTTCGCGCGAGGATGGTTCAGGAACGTCGGAGTGATGATATTCCTTCCGAGGATTTCACGCTTTATAAGGGGTGTCTGGAGGAGACTCTTCAGGAACCGGATGAAGTCTGGAGTTACCAATCCAACGAAGCCTTACCCCGGCTTTATCAATTTATTCGTCACTATCCCAACGAGAATCCTGCCATCTGGTACGTGATCATTGCCCGTGAAACCGAGGAGGAAGAGCAGATCGAGATTCTCGATGCCTTTCCGACTCGCGACGCGGGACTCGTCGATCATTACCGTAAAGGTCAGCAGGAGATCGGGAAAAAAGCCGAGGGCTCAAATCAGCGGGTGGTGCACTGATTTCGCATCAGTGAAACTTTCGAGTTTCAGCGAAATTTCCCAAACGAATAACTGGGACAGGTGTAGTAATTTCCGCCGTTCTTGAGGCAGTCGCGCATCTGGTATTCCGCCCCGCGCTCCACGATGAACACGGCGTTGAACGAGGTGTTCGGGAAGCTGGCAAAAATTCCGGCTTCGGCGATTTGGAAGCATTTAAACCAGGGGAGCGCGGGAGCCATCGGGTCCGGCCGGGTATAAACGGTCGTGACATCGACAAAATGCGCAGGAAAGATGCAAATTGAATTGGAGAGGCTCGTGCGGCCATGAATCAGAATATCGCTGTCGGAATCTTTCTTCTTACACACTCTGTACTGGCCTGAGCCGTCGAACAGGTAATCATAATCGGGAACTACGTTCGGAGAGGTCGGACAGTTGTAGTTTTCGTCGGAGTAGGGATCATTGCTGCCGAATTCAAGTCCTGAAGAACTCGCGGAGGAGCGGATCATGTAGGAATCCTCGGGGGCTCGGTCATACCTGGGACCGATCACATTCGAACAGCCGGTCAGGAGCACTGTCCCTGCGACTGTCAGATTTCCGACGATCCTGAAATACGAGTTCACTTTCGAAACTCCTCTCTTCAAGCGCGCTTCAACGGAATCTACGTGAGCTGGCGATACCATGTGTTAGAGCAAACGATGTGCCTGGAACTCCCATGATCAACGCTTCGGAAAAATGGCGCTTTTTTACTCGTGATTCCGTGTGACCTGTCAAAGAGTTAGTCAGGTGTGTCACCTGATCTCAGCGAAGAGGCGCGGTGCCGAGGTCTTGTTTTCGTGACCGGGTGCACTTAGACTTCAGTCATGGTGGATTTTGCGACGCGTTCGCGGATTTGGCTGGATGTTGCCCGTTGGGCACCCTCGGGCGATAACCTCCAGCCTTGGAAAGTCGTCTGGTCTTTTCAGACAGATCGGATCGTGGCTGAGGTCTCGCTCAATCAAGAAAGTCGGACGCCGCGGTTTCTGGAATTCGAGTTCAGGTCCCTTTACGTGGCGCTGGGTGCTTTTGCGCAGAATCTCGTCCTGCTTTTGGCGGCCGAGGGGTATCGGCTCCTGACGATTGATGCGAACGAAGAGGCGGAAGCTTCGGAAATCGCGTTCCACCTGGTCTTTGTTGATTTGGGGACAGGACCGGATGCGCAAAGCTTTTCTGAGATCTCTGAGCTCATCAAACGAAGGACGGTCAGTCGCTATCCCTTTGAGACGCGCTCCATAGGGCATGACGTTCTCGATAACCTCAAAAAACTGTCAGAGAAGGTTCCTGAGATTCGCGTTCTCTTGCTGAATAAAGAACGCAGAGCTCTTGCCCGGCAGTTGATGAGTCTGGACGTGATTCGATACGAACATGCGGAGATCCGCCAATCTTTTTTCGATCGTATGCGCTTCGGCAAGCAGAATGAAATTGAGGGAAATGGACTCAACGTCAAGACTTTCGGCGTACCTGCGCCCGTCCAGTGGATGCTTTGGTCCTTCAAACGGTTCCGCGGTCTCTATATTTTTTTCTCCCTCGGTCTTCAGTACATCTATGCTTACCTGGGCT
>MEQK01000037.1:23304-56448 GCA_001770175.1 Bdellovibrionales bacterium RIFOXYD1_FULL_55_31
CTGCTATCGGCTGATCATGCGTTCAGGTGATCTCTTCGCGATGCGGAGCGATGATGATTCGCCTCTGGGGTGGTTTCGTCTCGGAATGGCCATGCAGGATTCTTGGCTTGAGCTGACACGTCGCGGGATTTCCGTGCAACCCGTCGGCGTGTCCTTGCTCGTGTATCGTTATCGGAAAGAAGCATTGCGTAACGTGTTCCGTTTTTCACCAAAGCAGCAGATGCGTCTCGATCGGGCGAACCGCTTTTTTTCGGAGCAGTATTCGATCGATTTGCTGAAGCCCTGCCTCGTTTTCAGGGCGGGATTCGGGCCCAGGATCCAGAATCTTTCATCACGGCGCAAACCAGGCGTGACTCCGATCAAGAGCTAGGGCACCGCGACTTGCCGCTGCAAGGTGATTCAAGTATAGCTTTGCGAGCGAACCGTCCGGGGGCATCCCCAAGATTGAGAGTATGCGATGTTCGGCACTGAGGCGAAAGAGCTTGCGACGGCTTTTATCCCGATCGCGGTCTTGAGCGCGAGCCTGTTAGGGAGCCTGCACTGTCTCGGTATGTGCGGCGGCCTTGCGGTCGCGGTTGCTCGTTCCCGCAAAACGGCGGTGTACTACCATGTGGGTAGGCTTCTAGGGTATATCGGGCTTGGCGCGTTAGCGGGCTTCTTGGGCGAGACGATCTTCAGTTCCAAACTCCAAGGGGCGATCCCTTGGGTAGCCGCTCTCGGGCTTGGGTCGATTTTCGTGTTTGCTGGTATCCGCCTGTGGCTTGACAAGCCTTTGCACTTTACTCTACCGCCCATTTTGGAGAGGTCGGCTCTTTCTATTTTGAACAGCGTGACGCCCGATCCGTTTCTCACCGGTTTTTTTTCCGTGCTGCTGCCGTGCGGATGGCTTCATAGCTTCGTTTTAGGCGCGCTCGCGACGAGAAATCCCGTCTCCGGGGCTGTATTTCTCGCGCTCTTCTGGGCCGGGACGTTGCCGGCCATGACAGCGGCGCCTTGGATCATTCAGCGGATACTTAAGCCGGTTGCCATCCGGGCGCCGAAGGCGGCCGGCGCTATTCTGATATTCGCGGGGCTTGCCGCGTTCAGCTATAAAATCGTCCCCCTCGCCAGGGCTCATTATGGGACGCAGGCGGGTTGCCACTGCCATCATTCGAAATAGGCGAAATAGGCGAAATAGGTCAAAACATCCAGCCGATGCGCAAAATCGAGTACGGAAAAACCAGACGTCCGATTTGGTCGGCGAGATCCTCGACCTCGTTTTCCAATTCCTGGTATTGGGGCGTGAGCTTCAAGGCTGAAAGATAGGCATTCAGCGTGGGATCCGCGATATCAACGGACAGAGTGCTCCGGGGACCGAAAGGAGCTTGAATTCCGAATTCGAAGCCGAACGTGAAGCCGGAGTTGAAGATCCAGAACCAGCCCAAGTGCGGCGTGAAATAGCTGCTTCGGACAGTGAGATCAACGGTCGTCGGAATCGAAAGCCCCGGTTCGAGGTTGATCGGGCGTGTTGATTTTCCGTAGACGGATTGCCCGCCCAGAATTGCGCCCAGGAAAAAGGATCCCGAAAAAGGATGCCATCGAAGACGTGCATCGAAATTTCCCATTCCGAGCGTGATGGAGTTCTGAAGCGGCAGGGAAATTCCCCCGAAGGCGATTCCCCAGCTCATGGTCGGAGAGGATTTCGAATCGATCGCGAGGTTCAAGGCGTGTGGCAATCCGATCGCGAGTGAGGGGCCGATCGAAGCACGTGCGTCCGTGAGCGGGAGAGTGGCGGCCAGAAGGAGGGTGATGATTCCGAACGCCAAGAAAGCTGATTTGATGGGCATACAAAAATCATAAACTCTAATCCCGCGATGACATTACTGAATAATTTACTTGACTGAAAGGATCTGGAAACCTTGTTTTAAAAGGCTTACAATCAAAGAGTTAGTCGTGATGCTTCAGAAGACCGTTTGTTGGAGGAAAGCATGAACGATTCCGAAAAACTCACGTATTTCATTGCCGAAAAGAACAATATCGTTGTGATCAGCCTGATTGGGCCGCTCCTGAGGGGTAACGCTCACGTCCTCGAAGCTTGTATGGATGAGATCTCGAGACGCCATGTGCGGTTCGTGATCGTGAACTTCAGGGATGTGCCCAACACGATGGATCGGACCGTCATTCCCGCATTGGCGAGATTACAGCGATTGATTCGGAGCAAGCCGGCCGTCCTCAGGATGAGTTCGATTCATCCCGAGTTGAGGAGGACTCTCGAAACCCAAGGCATTCTGCGTCCTGAAGAGCTTGCCAACAACTTGAGTGATGCACTGAAAAGCCTTGTGGTCGATGCAAACGCCGCTTGAGCGCTTGTTTCTGGCTGGCTGGCTATTTTTTGCGACCGATGAGCCGTAATAACCCGTCCAGGATCGTGATCGGATGAGGCGGACATCCTGGTATGTACAAGTCGATGGGGAACATCCCTTCGGCTCCGTTATTCACTTCCGGATGATCTCGAAACGGGCCGCCGGAAATCGCGCACGCTCCGACGGAGATGACGAATTTTGGGGTTGGGACAGCATCGTAGGTTTTTTGCAGGGCGAGCTTCATATTGGCCGTGACAGGGCCCGTGATAACGATTCCGTCCGCGTGCCGGGGGGATGCCACGAATTGAATTCCGAAGCGTCCGAGGTCGAAAACAATCGTATTCAGCACATTGATATCAACCTCACAGCCATTGCACCCGCCCGCGCTGACCTGTCGGAGTTTCAGCGAACGGCCGAATACCCGGAGCATTTCCCGTTTCAGCGCTTCTGCTTTCTCCAAAACAGGGTCGTGTCCTTTCAAAAGTAGCGCATCGCGCCGGCGAACGGAGAGTTCATGATCGCGGCCCATCCGGATGGCCTTCTGTGGGCACGCGCTCCCGCATTCGGTGCAGAACAGGCATCTCCCCAAGTCCATCTCGAGAACGGGCCGGGTTGAAGAGATGGCGTCTGTCGGACAGGCTTCGGCGCATGCACGGCATTGGCTTCCGGCGCGCGCGCAGGCCACGGGGTCCCATTCCGGTTTGCCACGAAAGCGTTCAGGAAGGTGAGGCTGGTTCTTCGGAAAACCGATCGTTCTGTATTTCTGGTTGAATCTGGAAACGAAAGAGTCAAACATCGCTTACCTCACAGGTCGTATCCGCAGTAGGAGAGGTTGAAACTTTTGTTGCAAAGCGGGAAGTCGGAAATCTGTTGGTCACGAAGCGCAAGCGCGAGCCCTGTCCAGTTGTGGAACGAGGCATCGATCACTTTGTAACGCGCGAATGCCCCGAGATGGTCGGTGAGCGCAACATGGCAGATTTCACCTCGCCAGCCCTCGACGAGAGAGACGACGATCGAGTTCGACTGCAAGGGAGCTTGCGTGGTGGGCTTTGAAATCGGGGCTTCGACCGCGCTGCGCAGAGCCGCTTCAATAAAGCGCGTGGACTCCTGGATTTCGAGCCAGCGGATGTAGGCGCGCGCGAAAACATCTCCGCTGTGACGGGTGGGGATGTGGATCCGGGCATTGCGGTAAATACCGGAAGGGAAGTCGTGACGGATGTCATTACGTAGACCGCAGGCCCGCGCGGCCGGGCCGACAATGCCGAGTTCCTGGCAAACCTGTTGGCTGATCGCTCCGATGTTTTCGAATCGCGCCATAACGGACGGACGATGCCAAAGGAGTTGGGCGGCCTCTTTTACATCGCGGAATGTAGCCTTCAGTTTGGAGAGAAATCCCTCCGTTTGATCTTTGGGCAAATCGAAGAGCACGCCTCCCGGCCTCAGCCATCCCCGTCCCAATCGACTGCCGCAAATCTGCGCGCTCAGGTTGAGGAAATCGCCGCGAAGTCTTCCGCAAAAAGAAGCGGTCGGAAGATATCCGACGTCGCCGGCCAGAGCGCCGAGGTCGCCCGTGTGATTGGCGAGGCGCTCGAGTTCGAGAGCGATGCCCCGTATGAGCTCGGCACGTGGCGAAACATCCAAGCGCGAGAGCCCTTCGACGGCCAGGCTATACGCCAGCGTATGTCCGATGGTCGTGTCACCGGCGAGCGTTTCCATATAAGAAAGCGTGCGCTTGTTCGGACCGCCTTGGAGAGCGCGCTCGATTCCCCGGTGCTGGTACCCGAGCGCGATCTCGAGGTGAAAGACGTCCTCTCCGTTGCAAAGAAAACGAAAATGTCCCGGTTCAATGATCCCGGCGTGAACCGGCCCTACGCCGACTTCGTGGATTTCATCGCCCTCGATTTTGAAATACTCGGTCGACGAGGCATTACGCACCGGTTTGAGCCAGGGGTGACCTTCTGGTTTGATGGGAAACTGTTCGGCGATTTCACGTTCGAAAAGATGCGCTTCAGGAACATCGGGCGTCAGCGCCGGATAGCGGTCCCTTACGTCAGTTGCAAACACCGTGAGCGACTGTTCCCGGTTGTTGGCAAGTACCGTGATGAGGCGAAATGCTCCACCCTTGGGGAGCGCGAAAAGCGCGCAGATGCGCCATTCCTTCTTCCCGGCGGAATAACGAGTCGCGCGAAGAATCTCTTGCCGCCAATGATCCGTCGTAAGTATCGGAATTTCAGACAATCGGACGGCTTCAGCATTTCGGATTGGGCGGCCGACGGACGGCTCAGACGAAGTCATCCGACACCTCCGATGAGTTCCGCTACCTTATGGAGGTGAAAACTGAGAAAACGGGGGATATGCGGCCCAAGGAGCAGGATCAGAATGGCCAGAAAAACCGGAGGACCGGTTGACCATAGCCATTCCTTTCTGAGCGGTTGTTTTGATTCTTCGGGAGATTTGCCGAGAAGCATCTTTAAACCGATCGAGAACATCCCCATGAAAATCGCCGCCAGGAACACGAGGAAAAGAATCGCCACCAAAGGCCTGTTCTGATCAAGGGCGGTTTTCAGGATGATGAATTCGCTCGTGAAAAGCCCGAATGGCGGCAGTCCGGTAATCGCGAAAAGCCCCAGAAACCACAGTGCTCCCGAAACAGGCAAGGCCTCCTGCAAACCCGCGACGGCTTGGGTGGACTTCGTCCGATAGGCGATCAGGATATTTCCGGCAACAAGGAACAGCATGGCCTTAATCAGCGAGTGTCCGATCATATGGAGCATTCCGCCGAAAACCGCGGCGCCTCCCAACCCGACGCTGAGAAGCAGTATCCCCATGTGCTCAACACTTGAATAGGCCAGCATGCGTTTGAAATCCGTCTGCCGAATGATAAAAATCGCGGCGAACGCCATCGAGACAAGACCGAAGCCGATGAAAACCGGTTGAAGAAAACGGGCAAGTCCTGCAGCCTGCGCGACCTGGTAGGCCCGGAGCACCCCTAGGAACGCGCAATTCAGGAGCGCGCCGGAAAGCAGCGCCGAAACGAGCGAGGGCGCTTCGCTGTGAGCGTCTGGAAGCCAGGTGTGAAGCGGGGCCATGCCCATCTTTGTCGCGTAACCGACAAAAAGCAGGATAAAGGCGGCTTTGAGCCACTGAATCTGGAGGAATGGCGCGTACGCGAGGAGGTCACCGAAAATCATCGACGTATGGCCGGAGTGTGCGCCCGAAATCGAAAAGCAAAAATTACCGAGCAAGGCGATAGCGATACCGAAGGAGCAGATCATGAGGTACTTCCAGGTCGCCTCAAGCGATTGCTTCGTGCGGTGAAAGTAGATCAGGGGCGCGCTCGCGAGTGTCGTTGCTTCAATGGCCACCCAAAGGAGTTCAAAGTGCTGGCAGACGGTGACGAGCGTCATTGTCGAGAGAAAGAAGAGAAGCGCGACGATAAAGAAGTTCTCCGTCCTCTGTGACGCATGCGCCCGTGAGCTGTGCGCGAGGTACCCGACTCCGTAAAATGAGGCCACGAGGAACAGCAGACTGACGATCGTCAGGAACAGGCGGCCAAGTTCATCGAGCCCGAGAACGCCGAAAAGAATGCGGGTGTCGAGAGGAAGCAGCCAAGTCGCTATGGTCAGTGCCGCGTGGATGATTGCGGTACCGATGAGTGTCGCGCGGCCAATCCTGAAGCTCCTCAAAAAGAGAACGGTTAAAGCCAGAATGGAGGGAATGAGAACGAGCGCGATGATCATAATCGGGAATCCTTCAGGCTGGAAAGCTCATTCACGTTGACGGAAGAGAACTCGCGATTGATGTGGTAAAGGATGATCCCCATCACGAATATCCCGACCGTGAGGTCAAGAAGCAAGCCAAGCTCGATCAGGACGGGCGCTTCGCCCGCGAACGGAATCCCGAAGAGATAAATGCCGTTTTCAAGAACGATGTAACTGATGACCTGCGTAATGGCCTTCGTTCGGCTGATCATGAGAAAACAAGCCGTGAAAATCGTGAAAAACGCGATCGGAAGGACGTAATCGTCGATCTTCCCGGGGGTTGGAATGGGCAGTCTGGATGAAATCCAAAGAGAGAGAGCCAGAAGAAACGCACCGATGATGAGAGATCCGGTATACCCGATCACCGGTTCGAGCTCGCGTTTGATATGAACAAGGCGGGTCGCTCGCGCAAGCAGGAGCGGGAACAGGATGCCCTTGATCGCCGTACTTCCGATAGCGAGAAGCGCGAAGCGCAGCCTGAATCCGCCGTGTTGAATGAAGACGGTCAGAATGCCGAGGAGCACTCCCTGGACGGCGATCATCTGGATGTAGGTGGCCAGGCGTCCGGAGCCGAGTAGAAGGAGATTCGTAAGAATGAAGATAATCAGAAGGGAGTCGATGATCGGAAGCATGTTCACCTCAGCCCCAACAGAAACGCGAGTAGCGCGAAGATCACCGCGCCCATCAAAAATCTCGGAACAAAAATCAGCCGGAGTCTCGCCATCGAGGATTCAATGATGCCGACGAGCACCGCGAGCGCGAACATCGCGAAGATGAAACTCGCGTGATCCAGCCAGAAGTTCCCGACTTGGAAGGGAAGCAGAACTTCCAGCAGAAAGGTGCCGAGAATCCAGAGTTTGAGAGCGGAGCTGTACAAAATCATCGCGAAGTCCGGCCCAGAATGGTCGAGAACCATTACCTCATGAATCATGGTCAGTTCCAGATGGGTATTCGGGTCATCGATGGGTACACGAGCGTTTTCGGCGAGAAACACAAGCAAAATGGCGACGCCGAGAAGGGAGAGTATGCCGCCTTCAGTGCGCCACAGGTCGGGCGTCACTTTCGTGAAAATTTCAGAAATGGACAGCGTTCCCGCCTTCCAGGCGAGCGTCGAAAGGGCAAAAACAAGCGCGACCTCGGCGATGGCCGAAAATTGAAGTTCCCTGCTCGCGCCCATGCCCTCGAAACTTGAGCCCGTATCCAACGCGGCGAGTACCGTCATCATACGCATCAACCCGAGGAGATAAACGATGAAAATGAAATCCCCTTGGAAAGAAACGACAGCCGGCACTCGGCCGAAGGGAATCAGAAAAAGCACGAGAACGGTGATCGCCAGCCCGGCCAAAGGTCCAGCGCGGAAGAACCAACTCGTCGTCTTGCTGTAAACAGCGCCCTTGTGGAGGAGTCTCCATATCTCGTAGTAAGTTTGCAGCAGCGGCTGGCCTTGCCGCCCGGCGAAGATCGCTTTCGTGCGGTTGATCACCCCCATCAAAAAAGGAGCACAACCTAAGGCGAAGGCCACATTGGCGAGTGAATCCCAATTCATGTCGGCAACCCCAGAAGCCAAACGAGAAGAAAAATAAGCGTAACGAGAACGTAAAGAACGTAAATCTGCATTCGGCCATGTTGAAAGGTTCGGAAGACCGAGACGCTGCGCTCAATCCAGGAGAAAAAGCGCTGATAGCCGTGCTCAAGAAATACGTCCCGGGTTTCGGTCGAGAACTCCGAAGCCATTGGAAAATGACTCACGATAACGGGTCTGCTCCTTTTGCTTCGCAGGAACATATGAAAGAACTCGCGCGTCGGCTGCTGGAACGACGACGAGGTGTACTGCATCCGTTCGTTCGGGTGCATGAACCCGCAATCCCAAGTGACGGTTTCGGTGGCCGACCGCCCCGAAAGGAGCTTGCGGCGTGCCCAGACTAGTATCGCGAGGAACACGAACAACGCGATTCCCCCTCCAGTGAGATGAAGGAGCGGCTCCATGGCCGTTCGTTCGGCGGCTGCGGCGGCGTTCGCGAAATCCTGCGAAGGTATGCTCGAAAAGGAAACACGACGGAGAAGAGAGAGGATTCCCTTGAAAACCCAGGGGCTCAAGAACCCCAGCGCGATTGTCAGGAACGCAAGAAAAGCGATCGGACCCTGAAGCAGCCATCCCGGAGCATGTGCGTTTGCTGTCGTCTCCGTGCGAGGCGTCCCCAGAAACACCGTACCGAAGGCGCTTGTAAAAGCGATCATGGCAAGGCCGCCGGCAAAAGAGAGCGCGATGATAATCCCTATGAACGGAATGGGGGAGATTGCCTTCAGTGGCATTCCGCCGTTCAGCGAGCCCATGTAGATCAAAAACTCGCTCGCCATGCCGTTGAGCGGCGGTAATCCACAGATCGCCAGTACTCCGATGAAAAAAGCGAGCGCCAGATAAGGCGATCGCTTTATGAGGCCTCCCATTCTGTCGAGCTGAAGCGTTCCTGTCGTGTGGAGGATGGCGCCCGCGCCAAGGAAGAGGAGGGATTTGTAGACCGAGTGATTGATGACGTGAAAAATGGCGCCGGCGAGCCCGAGCGCGAAGATGATCGAAGATCCGTGGGCGGCGCCGATCAGGGCAAGGCCGAGGCCGAGGCCGATGATCCCGATATTTTCCACACTCGAATACGCGAGGAGGCGTTTTAAATCGTGCTGAGGCACTGCGAACAGAATTCCCCCGATTGTCGAAATGATGCCAATTGTGACGAGTGATAGGCCCCACCACGGCGAGGGCTCTCCCAAAAATGTCAGAGTACGGATCAAACCGTAAATGCCGGTCTTGATCATGACGCCTGACATGAGCGCTGAGACATGGCTGGGAGCCACCGGATGTGCTTCGGGGAGCCAGACGTGAAAGGGCATGAACCCCGCTTTTGAGCCGAACCCGATGAGTGCCAAAACGAAAAGTAACCCGCTTGATGCGGGCGGCAGCGTGCCGAGAACGCTTTCGAATCGGTCAAAATCAAGAGACTGGGCGTGACTGCCGGCAATAATAAAGAAGGTCAGAAGAAACGCCGTGCCGAGGTGCGTTGCGACGAGGTAAATCAATCCGGCGTGGCGAACACGATCGCGTTCGCGATCGAAAATGACAAGAAAAAATGAAGAGAGGGCCATGATTTCCCAGACCATCAGGAACAAAACGCCGTTCCGGGCGGTCACGACCAGAGCCATGCTCGCGATGAGAATGTTGTAGAAAGCCCAGGTCGAGCCGAGTGGGCGCGTCTTGGCGTGGGGGGCGAAATATTCCGCTCCATAGATGGAACCCAGGCCCGAAATCGTGAATATCAGGATCAGGAACAGACTCGAAAGAGCATCCAGTTGGAGGGAAAACGATCCGTACGGGATGGTCCATGCCAGGGAGATGGACTCCGGGGAATGGACCAGAAGTCCTCGAATGGCGGCCGCGATTCCGAGCGAACAGCCCAGAACTGCGCCTGTCACACCGAGACCGGTTGCGAGTCTTGGAGATTTGTGTGAAACGAAAGCCCCGAAGGATGACAGAAGCAATACAGCAATGGCTGCCAAAAACAGCACCACGGAAGTTTCTCCCAGATTGTCGCCAGATTGTCTGAATGTGAAGAAACAATATTTTATAAGTGCGAGATTTGCAAGGAAATGAGGTAGAATGGTCGTACTTACATATGAGCCTTACGCCGAAAAATTCCTGGATCGATGTCCGCGATTTTGTCAAAACGTCATATACACTTACGATCAAGAACATCAGTACGCATCAACCCGTCAAGAACGCCGAGCTTGTAGAGGTCATTGAGCTACTTGACGCCGGTGTTGTGATGAAAGTTCCGAAAAACGTGACCTCGGCCGGTCATATCCTCATGGCGACCATTGACAAGAAGATGATTGATTCAAAAAAAGGTATCAAGTCGTATTCGAGTAAATTGGCCGTTACCGGAAAAGTCGCGGAACTAGAGCCCTTTAACGCTGAATTCAACATCATCACTCTGCAGTTCTATCAATTCAACACTGAGCACTGGCAGCGTTTTTTGCGGGAATACGAAGAACGCCAGCGTGCTGTCGATGAAATCACGAAGAAGATTCAGGAGTGACATCATTGGCAGCGATGCCGGTCAAAAGTCCCCTCCCTCGGCAGTCTGGATAAATCGGACACGGCTCCTGCCGACAATCCAGTAATAGAGAAGCGGAACGGCAAAAAAGCTCAGCGCAGTGGCCGCGACTTCCCCGAACATCAAACTGATCGCCAGGCCCGAGAAGATCGGGTCGGCAAGCATGACTGAGCTTCCGACGACCACGGCCGCGGCGGTCAGGAGCATGGGACGAAAGCGGAGCACTCCCGCCGAGATGACCGCCTCCTTGAGTGAGGTTCCCTGCTTGAGCTGTAATTCGATAAAATCCACGAGGATGATCGAGTTCCGAACGATGATCCCGGCTCCCGCGATGAAGCCGATCATGGATGTCGCGCTGAAAAATGCCCCGAGCATGGCATGCCCCGGAAGTATTCCGATCAGGCTGATCGGAATCGGGGCCATGATGACGAGCGGCACCATGAAGCTCCGGAACCAGCCAAGCACAAGGACGTAGATCAAAACCATGACCACCGCGAAGGCCCCGCCGAGGTCGCGGAAGACTTCATAGGTGATGAACCATTCGCCATCCCATTTGATGACAGGGGTTTGTGTGTTCCACGGGACGTTCGCGGTTTGCGTTTTGTAGGGGATCTTCGGGGCGAGCTTCAAGATCCCGTATACTGGTGCTTCTTCCTCACCCGTCAATTCGCTCATGACGTACGAGACCGGTTTCAGATTTTTCCGGTGGAGAGTTCGGGTTTCGAGAGTGGCAGAGGGGCTGAGCGTCTTCGCGAGCGGCACGATGCCTGATTCGAAAGAGGGCAGGTTCTGGCCTTTGAACGGCTCCTGGCCGGATCGAGCCGTGTTATCGACGGAAAGATTGAGAGTGACTTCCTCGGGGCTGGAGGGGTCATCAAAGGAGGTGAGGGGCGTCTCGGAAAAGATGAATTGCGCGGTTGAAAGCGCTTGGAACGCCTTGGTTCCGAGCAAGCCTCCTCTGATCTGGTCATACTGGTAGAAGGTGCGGGGGCGGCCTGTTCGCAGCGTCGAGTCGAGGTCAACTACGCTCGGTTCACTAGCGAAAATGCCCAGAATTTCATTAGCCACCCTGGTCCGTTCTTGTTCCGACGGACCGTAGACCTCGGCTACCAGGGTCGCGAGAACAGGTGGTCCCGGTGGGATTTCGAGAACCTTGCTGACCACATTGTTCGATCGGCTGAAATCGGCGATTTCACCCCGGAGCTGTGAGATGATTTCATGGCTCGAACGTTTACGGTGACTTTTTCGGGTGAGTTTGACCTGGAGATCGTTCAGATAATCGGATTTCCGCAAAAAGGTGTGCTTGACCATCCCAGAAAACGAAAATGGCGCGGGCTCCCCCGCGAACACCTGAATCCTTTCGACGTCGGGATCGCGAAGAAGCTTCCGGGCAAGCGCGACGGAGGCTTCGGAGCTTTTCGCGAGCGGGGTCGTCGGTGGATAGTCGAGAAGGACCTGGAACTCGTCTTTGTTGTCAAAGGGGAGCATCTTCACTTTGACAGCCTTGAAGTAAAGAAGCGAGGCGGACAAGAGCAGGAGAACGAGTGTCATGGCTCCGAACAGGATTGAGTTTCTCTTTCGAGAAAGCAGCTTGTCTACGAATTTTCGATAGAGTCGGTCGCGCGCGGTTTCGCCGGGAGCTGGCTTATGCGCGGCGTGTTTCAGCAGACGAATGGAGGCCCAGGGGGTCACGACGAAAGCGACCAGCAGCGAAACAATCATCGCGAGACTTGCGCCGACTGGGATCGGTTTCATGTACGGACCCATGAGCCCTCTGACGAACGCCATCGGCAATACCGCCGCGATCACGGTAAAGGTGGCGAGAATAGTGGGGTTGCCGACTTCCGAAACCGCTTTGATCGTCGTTCGAATGAGTCCGGATTGTTTATCGAGCTTGAGATGACGTTCGATATTTTCGACAACGACGATGGCGTCGTCGACCAGAATGCCGATCGAGAAGATAAGCGCGAAGAGAGTAACTCGATTCAGCGTATAACCCATGAAATAATAAATCGCGAGGCTGAGGGCGAGCGTCACCGGAATCGCGATCGCGACAACCAGAGCCGCTCGTAGACCCATGAATAACGCGATCAGGATCGAAACGGAAAGGGTCGCAAGCAGGAGATGCTCGATCAGCTCGTTTGATTTTTCTTCGGCGGTCGCGCCCATGTTCCTGAGAACCGACAACTTTACGTCGGCGGGGAGCTTCTTAGAAAAAACTTCGGCTCGGTGAAGAATCTCCTCGGCCAAGTTCACGATATTGGTCCCTTTTCGTTTCGCGAATACAATCGAAACCGCTTTCTGGACACCCGACTTATCCACGAGAATCGAAGCGCGGGTTCTTTCTTCGGGACCGTCGATCACCTGGGCCACATCCTTCACGCGAATAATCGACCCGCCCTTTTGCGCCACCACCACCATCCCGATATCCCGGGAGGATGTGGTTTTTCCGCCGACCTCGACGTCGTAAACGGCTTGATCGCTCCAGTTTTTGCCCGCCGGGCCGAGTGCCTGGTTCGCTTTCAGCGATTGCGCGAGTTCCGGGAGCGTAACTCCGGACGTTGAGAGTCGGTCGGGGTCGACGATGATCCGGATGGCCCGTTTCCGGCCGCCCAGGAGTTCAACGCGGCTCAGATCGGGGGTGGACGACAACTCGCGGGCAAGCGGCGCGACGAGCGTCCGTAAGGAGTGATCATTGCGCGATTCAGAACTGAATGTGAGCGTCAGGAACGGGACGTCATCGATTGAAAAGGAATTGACCGAAGGTTGTTGCACCGACGGCGGGAGATCTTGCCGGATGCTCATGAGCTTGTGGTGGACCTTCACGAGGCTTGGCTCCATCGGTTCGCCGACTTTGAAACGAACGGTAATCAGGCTGAAGTTCGGCATGCTCGCTGAGTAAACGTATTCGACGCCTTCGAGTCCCCAGACGGCGCGCTCAATCGGTTCACTGACCTTGCGTTCGACCTCCCGTTCATTAAAACCTGGCGCCATCGTCTGGATGTCGATCATCGGAACGGAAATCTGGGGCTCTTCCTCCTTAGGCGTGAGCCAAACCGCGCCGATCCCGGTGATGATGCTCGCCATGACGATGACCGGAGTCAGTTTGGAACGGATGAAGGCTTGTGCAGTGCGGCCCGCGAACCCTGTTTTGTGGTCACTCATGTTTTATCTCCAAGTTGAGCTGGCCCGAGCTGAAGGGGGTATATCGTCATGAGCCGCGACATCATGCTCAGGTACTGTTCCTGCGCCTCGCTCCTCGAGAGAATCGCGTCGATTCTCCGGGAGAGCACCTCCGTGAACTGAAGCGCATTGATCATCCCGTTTTTGAAAAGCTTGCGTGAGATTTCGGTCTGCTGCTCCATCAGGACGATACTGCGCGAGGCAAGATCGATGGCGGCTCGGGTTGCGTTCAGAGCCCCGGAAAGTTGGTCAGCTTCCAGGCGTTCCTGCTGTCGCTTCGCGTCGGCCCGCGATTCAGCGGCGCTTCCGCGAAGAGAAGCCTCGCGAACGGATCCGAAATTCTGCGCGTTGAAAAGGTCCCACTGAAGGTAGACTCCCGCCGTATATCCAGTCGCGGAACTTCGATCCCCTCCGGCGAGATACCCTTCCGAAAATACCGCGATTTTAGGTAAAAACTTGGCCTTTTCCGCTCTGGTGAGGTTACTCATTCCGCGGCTTGCGGCTTCCTGAGCCAGGACCGCGAATGAATCAGTCCGTGTCCCCCGACTGAAGATGCCGTCCGTGAACTCAAGAAAATCCTGGTTTTTGGGTCGGAATCGGTCCGGGAGTTCTTCCGCGAGGATGGCTAGCGCTCTTGCCGCGGTCATCCGCTTCGCGGCGTTCGCGGTGAGTTCGCCATCGATTCGGTTTCGAAGTGCTTGCATTCCGAGCAGGCCGGAGTGGCCGATCGGATTAGCCTTAATGCCGATCGCGTAATTGGAAATCGTTGATCCGAGGAGATCCCTGACCGGCGCGATCGTGTCTTCCCGCTCTTTCGCTATGAGAAGGGCTCCGTAAAGCTCGGCTGTTTTCGCGAACTCCGCCACCTGGATGGCACGGTTTTCGAGTCGTTTTGAATCCAAGAGGGACTCTTGAAAGTCGCTCAATGCCGATCGGGACCCGCCCTCGTAAATAGGCCAGTCAAATCCGAGCGTGACTCGTTCGTAAGTGGCGCGCCCGGGGTAGTTCAGGGCTTCCGGAGCGAAGTCATTCATTGTGACGCTTCGCTGAGCGAGGCGGGAAAAAAAGGACATAGCCGGATCCTGCGTCGCGAAAACCCGAGCGTCGAGGGATAGGTGCGGCCACTGATGCCGAGCAGCACGATCGTTCGCGACCGAAGCAGCATCGGCATCGAACGATCCCGCTTTTTGCATCTTGGAGTGCGTGGCAACTTTCGACCAGACTTCCGCGAAAGAAAACGCTGGCACGGGGGGTTCGGCATGAGCCACACCGAACATTGCAGCAGCTATTCCTGTCAGAGCCGAGATGAACTTGGTCATGACTTCCTCTTTCCATCGGTTCTGATAGCGAGTTCCCTTTTGAGTTCTCGCGTCATGCGATCACGCGCCGAAAGCCTTTCGAACAGAACGCCCCGTATAATCGAACAGGCATCCTTGACCTGCGGAATCGCGACGCTGACGTATTGGAAGAGCCCTTCTTTTCTCGAGGTGATGATGCCGGCGTCTTTCAGAACGCTGAGGTGTTGGGAAAGATTGGGCTTTGGAATCGCGAGAATCTCGAGGAGTTCGCTGTTCGTCCGTTCGCCTTGCGAAAGGATGTCAAGAATTCTCAAGCGTATCGGATTTGCCAGGGCGGCGCAGATCTCAGCCTGCATTTCGTATACGTGGAGGCTCTTGGAGGGTTTAGGCATAGGCATGATCGGTCTCCTTGTAAACAGGAATAACATTAGTTTATAAAATTGTAAACTAATAAAGCAATTGGAGCAGAAGGGTGCCCCCCCCGGCTTGGCGCCGGGTTACCGGGCTGCCGAGCGGGTGATTCAGCTTAAAAAGCTGTTGTCTGCCGTGAGCTGGGCCGGTATAGAACAGAGCATGCGTTCCGCCATCTCAAGCGAATGGACGTTTTCGGATCATTGGGGTCAGCTCAGATCAAGGGTGAGTGGCTTCCGGATGCGTTATACCGTGGAACCCGGGATTTACGCACTCAATTCTCCCGGTGAGGACTCGCCGGTGATCGCTACCGCCAATTACAAGCTGAGCTTTGACAAAGTTCGAAGGGCCCTCACCGGTAAGAGTGCCTGGATTTTGGTTCTAAATACCCATGGGATCAACGTTTGGTGCGCCGCGGGAAAAGGCAGGTTCGGCACCTTTGAACTGATGAAGCGGATTCGTGAAGCCGAGTTGGAGAAGCTTGTTCGGCATCGCAAGGTGATCGTTCCGCAACTCGGGGCGCCGGGCGTGGTCGCGCATCGTGTTCAGAAGGAGACGGGCTTTCGAGTGTTTTATGGCCCCGTACGCGCGGCCGATCTTCCGCTCTATATTGATAACGGGATGACTGCCAGCCGTGAGATGCGGCTCATCCAATTTCCGATGTTCGAGCGTCTGGTCTTGATTCCGATGGAATGGGTTCCGGGGTTCAGAAAGACTATTCTTCCCGCAACCGCTCTTTCGGCGCTCAGTGGATTGCTTTTTGGCTGGTCGGTTGCGAGGGATGTCTTTTTTCTTTTTCAGCTCATGCTGATCGCGGGAGCCGTGGGCGTGCCCGCTCTTTTGCCGTGGATTCCGGGGCGTGCCTTCGCGTTTAAGGGTTGGATTCTCGGAATGTTCGCGTGCTTGGTCTATCCCGGACTTGTGCCTCCGGGGCTCTTCGAAAACACCTGGATTGCTGCTGCGGCGTTCGTGTTTTTCCCGCTCCTCAGCTCGTTCGTGGCTCTCGAATTCACCGGCGCCACGCCGATTACCGGAATGTCGGCCGTGAAAAGGGAAATGAGATTCGCCGTGCCGATCTATCGGGCCGCGTTGTATATCAGTGTGACCCTTTTCATGATCGCGGCGGCTGCTGAACTTCCGGCCAGGATGGTGGCGAAGGCGGGGGCGGCAGTGCATGGCGGTGAGGCGAGGCAGGTGACCAGATGAACTATCTCCGAGGAGGTGCCACTCTTCATTTCGATTCAGAGAAGTGCAGCGGCTGCGGCCGTTGTGTCGAGGTCTGCCCCCATCAGGTGTTCGAGGTAAAACCCAAATCCAAGGCGTTCATTATCGATCGCGATTCATGCATCGAATGCGGTGCTTGCGCCAAAAATTGCCAGCCGGGAGCCATTCAGGTTCATTCGGGCGTGGGCTGCGCGGCGGCGCTATTTTATTCCATGCGAACCGGCAAACAGCCTTGTTGCTGATCGTTTATTGAGCCGCTTCGCGAACCCGAGATAGCCTACTGAAGTGAGACCGGTCTCCTTGAACTCGAAATGATCGGGCACTTCGTGATGACGAAGGAGCTTGAGAAAAGCTCGATTGAATTTGGGTCGGATGCCGGTCAGTTCCGCGACCGAGAGGTGGCTTTTCCGGCACATTGCCGCCAGCTCGCGCGGGCGAACGAAGAAAGAGAGCACATGAAGACGTTCTGGCGTGTTCTTTACGAACCATTCCAGCCCTTTGATCGCAAAGAGCCAGGCGAGCGGCGTTCGATTAAAGGTGTGGAAGAAGAATAGACCCCCTGGGCGAAGGACGCGGCTGGCTTCCGCGATGATG
Source organism: Bdellovibrionales bacterium RIFOXYD1_FULL_55_31 (assembly GCA_001770175.1). Taxonomy (GTDB): domain Bacteria; phylum Bdellovibrionota; class UBA1018; order UBA1018; family UBA1018; genus XYD1-FULL-55-31. Next base: position 40,224 of record MEQK01000037.1, read on the forward strand.
CGCTCCGGGGTGTCAACGTGCTCCAGCAGGTCCATCGCGCAGGTGACGTCGAAGGTTGCATCCGGCCAGGGCAGCTCAAACCCCGATCCCGTGACAAAGTCGACGGACCGCGTGTCGTCCGCTTGAGCACCAGCCGCGAGAGCCGAAGGGGAGGGATCGAGCCCTGTTACGCGATGCTTGAGCCGTGCGAGGTGGATCGCGAGATAGCCTCCGCCGCAGCCGATGTCGAGAATGCGATGGCTTCCGGTTCCAAGATTGTTCCTGATCTTTTGGGCGACCCAGGGATTTTTGAATTTGGCTTCGGCCCGGAGAAGAGCGATCGGGTGAGCCGCGCCCTCGTGCCAGTCAAGACCGGGTTCCTCGTAAAACGAGTTGTTTACCGTTCTACTTTGAGATTTGGCCATAGGAAATTCCAGTAGGTGACCTGATAAACGAGGAATGTGCCGATCAGGGCTGTTTCGAGGAATAGGATGGGACGTTCCCGGGTCCACCATAACCAGCCAGCGCCGAGAAGAAGTATCGGATGAAAAAGGAAGAGCACGGCATGTGCCCAGTGTTCAAAACCTCCACAGAGCTTGGCATGAATCCACTCGTCCTTGGTCACGCAGAAACTGGAAATGGTCGTTAGTAGCGCAAACGTCGGAATCTCTTTGGCAGTCGGTTCCACGTAGATTGAAAAACCGAGCACCGCGAGGACGCTGAGCGTATCGATCGGGTGCCCGATTCGCTCCCACCGGGGCAGTCCGCGCCGCCAGTGAAAATAGAATTCGTCGAACAACATCACTGCGGCTTGCAAAACAAAAAACGCGACGATCCAGGGTTTCATGTGCACCTTATCGCTTCCTGAGAAGAACGCCCGAAATCGTCAGCCCAGGCCCGAAGGCAACACTCGGAATCAGGGTTCCGCCCGGAATGTGCTTGTCACGAAGAATTCGGCTCCAGATGTGGGGGAGGGTGGCTGAAGACATGTTGCCACGCTCTCGGAGGATTTCACGGCTTTTTGCGAGTTGCGAAGACTGAATTTCGAGGCCTTGCTGGACGAGGTCGATGATTTTGGGGCCGCCAGGGTGAACGGCGAAAATCGCCTCGCGCCTGTCACGCGAATAGTCTCGATCAGCTTTTCGAAAAAGCTCGTTCATGTAGCCCGTGATCAAGGAACAGATTCGCGATGGAACACTCGAGGAAAGCGACATCTGGAATCCCCAACTTCCGGTTATCCAGCGCATGTCTCCGCTCGAATCGGGCGCCATCACCTCGTGCATCGATAGTATCTCGAATCCCGGTTCTTCAACGCCGTTTTGCACCGAATAGCGGATCGCGCCATCAGCGAAGAGGCTCTGAACGACGAGTTGCTCGGGAGTATGGAGAAGGGGATCGAGATGCAACGTGCAGAATTCCGTATGGACGATGTCGGCCCGTGAATCAGGTTCGAGCGACCTAAGCCCGCAGGCCACGCGGATCGCCGGAATCGCGGCCGAGCACCCCATATGATAAAGATGGGTGACTTGCGTGCGTGCGCCCCACCCTTTGTTATCCACTAGTTTTTGAGCGGCGCTTGGGGAAACGTACCCCGTACAGGTGACGTGCAGAAGGTTGCGGGGCGGCTCTGATATTTCACCATAGGCTGCGGCAAAGACGCGCTCTGCGCCCTCCTGGAAAAGCTGCATTCTGACATCGAGCGGGGCTCCATGCGGAGTTTGGATAACATTGTAGAGGCGCATTTTTTCCCAATCGCGATGGGTGACTTCATCGAATTCGTGACCTCGACTCGCAATCCGGTTTGAATCGCATCCAAAACGTGCGATGAAGCGGCGCATTTTTGATTCGAATTCGGAAGGGGAAGGAGCGTTGTTTTCGGCGCGAGCGTGGGCTGCGGCAAGCCAATCCAGAATTAGGTCTTGCGGGCTTAGGTAACGCGGCTGGATTTCGTCAAAATGGCTGAGGATATGACGCTGATTTCCCTGCATCAGGGGAGAGTCAGATGCAGAATGCGGGCCTTCAAACAGCTCATGCCGCTCGAGGCCATAGCTTCCGAAATTCCTTTCAGGATCGCCTCGCGATGCTCGGGATTTCCGCTGGCGAGAAGGCGTTTGAGGATTCCAAGAGCTCGGACGTCATTTCTATCCGCGAGCGCGAATGCCGAGTAGAACCTCACATCTTCTGATGAATGGTTGAGCATATCCTCCCAGAGTCGAAATGTTTCGGGAGTAGCGGGGAGGTCCCGCAGAGCGAGCGCTGCGTTTTTATAATACGGTGCACTGCCACTACTCAGGAGTTTTTTGAGAAGCGGAATTGTTTCTGGCCCTTTCCGCTTTGCCAATCCGCTGCCGAGATGCCGACCGATATCATCACGAAACCGTGTAAAAGGTTCAGAATATCGATGTTCGAAAATCCAGTCCATGACTTCGAGAGCGCCCCGATGACGATGGTACGAGATTCCCTCTACGGCTTCCTTGGCGACCTCGGGTGCTCCGTCTGAAAGGGCCTTCTGCAATAATTTAAGGGTCGCGAGATCTCCGTTCCGAAGCTTTAAGGTTCTGACCGCGTTCAGGCGGAGCTGTGTGTCGGTAGCGCTCAGGGCTTCCTCGATCTTTGTCAGAAAAGGTTTGGGAGCCGGACCGTGATCACGTGGCAGTGGGACGCGGTAGCGTTCGAACTCGCGCGACACCGGAAGCGTACGCCACTCGTCCAGGATGGGTTTGAGCATGTCATCTTCTAAGTGACGATATATGGCGAAAGTATCGTTACGATAATAGAATGCCCGGGCCGTATCGTGTCCGTAGGCCCACGGTTTCGAGTATTGGGCTCCGAAGGAACTCGAATCCAACATGCCGAAGCGATCCGCGAGCCGCGGGTCCTTGATCTGAACGCCGCCGAAATCGACGGCGGCCCCCATCTCCGAAGCCTGCTTTGCTCCTTCGGAATCGATATAGATTTTATCCGGAACCTTAAGTCCGTTCGGCCGTCCTACATTGGCCTGTCTGCCGTACAGGGCAGCCGGGACCTTTGACCCGTGGTCTTTTAGAAGCTCGAAAGGCAGTGAAATGATGAAGTAGGATTCGACTGTTTGAAATCTTTTTCCTCCGGCCGCGTGATGCAGATCGAACAGTTTTTGTGCAGCGTTCTGGCGGGTGACTTCCGCGATCGCCTCGCCCAGGGACATCAAACCATCGGTATGGTTTCTGATATGGATTTTATTGATCTCGTCCCAATTACCCGAGGCTGCCTTGAAATCAGTGATCTGCTTCAGAAGCGAAGGGGAACCTTTTCGGTGCCCGGCCCCTTTGAGATCGATGAGTCCTCCGGATTTGAACCCGGTGTCTTGCACCGCGGCCCGATCATACGTAACCGGGCGCATACCGAGCTTCGTTTTGCCCTTCTCGATCGGAATCGGGGTCTGCCGAATATCGTTCAACTCGAGCTGGGCTTCACTGATGTAACCAAAGCGATCGAGAATCCAGGCCGAAATCTGCGTATCTGTGAGTGGCCGTAAATCCGGGAAGTCTCGTCGAAGCGCGGCAAAATCAGCCCAAGCTACTTTGGCTCCTTTTACGCGCACCATTTTGTCGCCGATGGTTCCGGAGGGAAGATCCGCGTACCGTTCCGGGCGGTAGTATTCGTCGGCATATCCCAGGGAGAAGCCCGATGAGAAAGCGAATAGGATCAAAAGAAATGGCTTCACAGTTCTTTATCGGCAAAATCAAGTGCTGGATTTAGCCGAATCCGAATAATTTGATGTTGCCGCCAAGACCTTGCCGACGAGGTAAAGGGAACCCGAAATCACGACCCGATCTCCCGGGGTGGCCTGCTGTGAGACTCGTCTGAGGAGCGCGTGAACGTCGGGGTCTTTGTCGCTGGATAGGTTGAGCCATTTACCGGAATAAGTTGCCAGTTTCCGGGTTTTGTAGGGTGTTTCGGTGAGGTAGAGTTTTACTCGAGGAAGTTCAAAAATTCTTTCGAACATCGAATCGGAGTCCTTGTCGTGGGCGATTCCGACGACGAGGTGCAGCTGATTCCAGCTGAGTTGGCTCAGGATCTCGATCAGACTTGTGATGCCCTGTGGGTTATGGTCACCCGAAAGGTGAACGGGGCAGGGGCAGCCTGGAAGCGAAATTTCCTGAAACCGGCCAGGCCACCGTACTGAAGCGAGACTCGGGAGATGGGACGAGGGATCGAAGCCAAGTTCGGCAAATATGCTGAGCGCGGTCGCAGTATTTTCGGCACCGCGCAGACCCGGAAGCGACAGTCTGGCGCGCCCCCAAGGCGTCACGATCTCATCGAGTGAAAGAATGTTGACCGGCACCGCCGGCTTCCATTCGGAGTTCGTGTGCTTTTCGACCTGTGCTCGCAAAGCTTCGAGCGACGAATCGAGCGGGCTGTAGATCACGCGTCCGTGGGGTGGGATCACTCCAAACTTTTCCGCGGCGATTTCCGAAAGGCTGTTTCCCAAGAGGTTTTGATGATCCAAACCGAGACGGGTGATCGCGCAGAACTGGTGTGGAACGGCGTTCGTCGCATCCAGTCTTCCCCCGAGTCCGACTTCCCAGATAGCGAAGTCGACGGGGGGCGAGAACCCGTCCGAATAGAAGATCCAGGCAGCGATCAAGGTGAGGGCTTCAAAATGCGTGAGTTCTTCGCTGTCGATCAGTTCGGAAACGGCATGATAGGCGCTGACGAAAGTATCCTGGGAGATGTCTTGCTCCGCGACTCGGATACGTTCGGTCGTTGAAACAAGGTGCGGCGATGTGTACAGACCGGCTCTGATTCCCGCGGAATGAAGAAGTCGGCTTAAGGTCGCCGAGACGCTACCTTTGCCATTGGTGCCGGCTATGATGATGTTTTTGGCTGGGTCGATCCTTTCAAGGAGCCCGGCCCGTCTCAAGGCCCGTCGGGTTGAGTCAAGTGCGGGAGGACGGGTCGGCATCATGCAGCGTGCCTCGAGAAATCGGGTGATTTCGGCGAATTCGCTGTGCCGGTACAAGGTTGTCATAGGCGATTCCCGAGTCGGAGCGAACGTTCGTTTGGACGAGGCGAGTGTACGCGGACGTAGTCAATTCCGGAAAGCGCCAATCTCGACGAAAGTACAGCGGTTTCGAGGTCTCGATCGCTCGCCGGAACGAGGTCATCCGGGTCCAGGAAACGTTTTCGGGAGTGGCCGATCAGAATTCTTGTGCCCAGCTTCAGGAACTCCCGACCTCTCTCGAAAATCGCTTGATTCTGTCGCGCTGTTTTGCCGAAGCCAATGCCCGGATCGAGAATCAGGCGTTCGCGCGCGATACCGGCACGGGTCAGTGTGGAGATCCGTTCGGCTGCCCATTCCATCAGCTGGTCGACAGGATCAAATTGCGGGTTCAATACGGCTTCCCGATTCGGTGGAATGGTGAGCGAATGCATCACGACGAGATCGCAGGAAGTCTCCTTCGCAAGTTCAAGCATTTTGGGATTCGTGAACCCCTCCACATCATTAATCCAGTCGATCGGGCACTCGCGATTCACCCACTGGGTAACTTCGGGATGCCTGGAATCAAGGCTGAACGTGATTCCGTAGCGGTTCTTCAGGTCGTGAATCACCGAAAGAACGGGAAGGAGACGGTTGTATTCCTCTTCAGGGCTGAGGGGGCGCGCGCCCGGGCGCGTCGACTCGCCTCCCAAGTCGATGATCGTGGCGCCTTCACGAACCTGCGACTCAAGGCGCCTAACAAGTGAGTTCCCGGCTTCAGATGGGCCGCCTTCAGAAAAAGAATCGGGCGTGACATTCAAAATCGCAACGATTTCCGGCCATGCGAAGGGCGCTCGTCGAGTGCGAAATGGTACCTGATCGGGATGTGAGTAGCGCCATTCGAGAGGCTCACGGGTGCAATTGTGCCGTTCGAGACAATCGTGAAGAGGGAGAAGGGCGAATGGACGTTTCGTGAGTTCGGAATGCGGAATGGTGATTTCAGCTCTCGAAACCGGAGGGGCGCCCCAATCGAGGATGTCGATGTCGATGACCCGCGGTGACCAGCGGGGACCGTCCATGCGTCCGAGAGTCCGCTCGAGTACCTTCATTTCCTCCAGAAGCGCCCCAGCATCGTCGGTAGTAAGTCCGGAGCGATCACGAACGCGAAGCCGTAAGGCCGCATTCAGGAAAGGACGATTCCATTCCGGGGGAGCCCCATTCGGAAGAAGCGCGTCTGAAGCATAAATCGGCGACACTGCTAGCAGTTCGAAACGGGAATGACACTGGAGGAGTCGCTTGGCGCGGCGAAGCATGTGAAGTGCATCGTCGGGCGTTTTCCCTGAATTTGAGCCAAGGCCCAGGATGAGTTCATTCGGATTCAACATAGCGATAGCCTCGCTGGAGCCCGGGAATGGGGACCGCGATCTTGGATATGCTCACTTCCCAGAGGACCCCAGGAACGTCGAAATGACCTTTTAAGGCTCGGATCAGGGCCCCAGAAAGCCCTTCGACGGTTGCATAAGGTTTTTCCGAAGCGGTGTTCCGGACTACAGAGCAGATTGCGTTTACGTCGATTGTGTCATTCAGGTGATCGGTTGCTGCCGCTTTGAAGCCGTCACGCTTTTCTGCCCTGATTGTGATTTCGACGGGCTGAAAACGGGAGCGTTCAGCTTCTGAACAGCCGATCCTCAATTCAAGGCGGAATTCGGGAATCTCGATGCGGGATGCCATGAATTCGGAATCTAGTGAAGGGGGAGTGATAAATCCAATAAAAAGAACGCGAACGGACGGCTCTGCCTAATTGAAGGTGGCTTGAGTTTGTCTGCTGTCGTCAAAGTTGCGATTTATTTGCCACATGGAGATGCAAAATTGCGACTGATTGCGAGATTCTAGACAATAAACCAGGGGCTACTTGCGACTTGTGGACAAGGTAGAGCAGGGCCTCTCAATTTATTCCAGCCCTGGGAGGCCCGTCTCTGCCTCTTGGATTTCCGAATGAGCGCAAACAAATCGCAATTTTGACGACGAGAGTCCGGATATGTCTCCTTCCTCAGCCCAGCCTTCTTGGGCTTCTAAGAACGTGACTTGCCCTTATTGTTATACACGTGTATAAGAAGGGTATGGCTCGTCGACCAGGAAACGCTGACCGCCGGTTGATCGCTGCGGCCAAGGAAATCGTCATTGTCCAGGGGTGCTCGGGACTTCGAGTGCGCGATGTCGCGCGCCGAGCCGGAGTCAACCTGGGAATGTTCCACTATCATTTTCAGAACAAAAAGCGATTTACCCGTGTTCTTTTGACGGAATTTTACGAAGGTTTTTTTAAAAAATTTAGTGTTGCCTCCCGAGAAGGTCCGGATGCCATCACGCAACTCAGGAATGCCCTGCTCGCGATGGCAAGATTCATTCACTCTGAACGGCACCTCATTGCGGCTATTCTCAAAGATGTATTGAACGGGGATCCTGAGGTCACGCGGTTCGTTCGAGCCAATCTCCCCCGACATGCGGGGGTGATTCACGAACTTCTGCTCAAGTCCCAGCGGGAGGGGAGCTTGAAACAAATGCCGCTGATGCATGCGATGGCTTTCGTTTTGACAGCAGTGAATGCGCCGACCCTGATCGGAGGGGTCATCGAGAAAGTGGGACCTGCGGATTTTCCCGAGCTGGACCTTTTTGTATCGGACGAAGCCATTGTCCAACGGATTGAACTCGCGGTGAAAGGATTGGAACCATGAAGCTGTTCTTCGCTGTTTGGGCACTTTTTCTAACACAAGCGGCCCATGCGCGTCCGGAAGTTCTCGAACTCGGCTTTCGCGAAGCCGAACAACAGGCGCTTGCCTCCTCGAACCGCCTGAAGGCGGCACTTTCGGACGCGAACGCCGCCAGGGAACAAGCCGACGCCCAATATGCGGCTCTTTTTCCGCGGGTCTCGCTTGACGGCAATTACAGATACATCAGCGAGGTGCCGAGGCTGGCGGTTTCGCCAGCGTTTCCGCCGATTCAGTTCGGAGCCCATTCCAACTACAGCATCGGTCCGGCGCTGAATTATACGCTCTGGGATACGGGCACCGCGCGTAAATCATATCGTGGAGCTCTGAAACTCGCCGAAGCACGGGATGAGGACCGGAAGAATACGCAGCTTCAGCTTCTTTTTTCCGTCCGATCCTCTTACGTTCGGGTCCTTCTTGCACTTGAAGAGCTCAGGCTCGTCAACGATACGCTGCGGCTCGCCCGAGCGCAGAACCGCGACGTGACGAGCAGATACCAGGCTGGAGCCGCAACGCGACTTGATCTTGTAACTTCAGGAAGGCAGACTCTGAACTACGAATTGCAGTTCGCTCAACGTCAGGCTGCGCTGGCCACGAACCTCAAGGACCTGCTTGCTCTCGTTTCAGCGACTGGAGCATTCGATATTGACCGGATCGACAGGCCCGGACCGCCGAACGTCGAGAATGTTTCCCTCGTGTTGAAGTTCGACTCGTTTCAGAAATTGCTGGCGCAAGAGAATCGAAGTGAGCCACCTCCGCCCGACGGTTCCCAGCCACAAATTCAGGCCCAATCGCTTCTCTCGGAGTCCCTGGAATTGGCGGCCGCAAGCCAGCGGGCCTTGCTTTATCCGACAGTTCAGCTCTCAGCCAAAGCGACTCTGGATTATCCGAACGGGCCCATCATGGAGCGGGTTCGCCAGAACACCGTAGCGTTGACTCTCTCGATGCCGCTCTTCGAAGCAGAACGGGCCCGGCACTTGGCCGCGGAACGCGTTAAAAGCGCGGAGGCCGCGCAGCACCGCCGGGATCAGGTCAGACTGGATATGGAACGTGACTTCACAAAAACCCGGGTGCTCCTGAACAGCCTGCGAGAACAACAAAAGCTCGCGGCTGAAGATGTGGAGAGATCAGAAGAGGCGGCACGGTTGTTTTACGACTCCTACAAGGCCGGAAAGGTGAATCTGACCGACGTTCAGAGCGCGAACGTTCAGGCGTTACAATCTAAAGTGAACGCGGCCCGGATCGATGCGCAGATTTTGGATCAGATCAACGCATTGAAAGCCCTCTCGGGAAAGGAAGTGAATCCATGAAAAAGCGGGTTTTGATCGGAGTAGCAGTCGTCGTAATAATCCTTGCGCTCGTGAAGACGGTTTTTTTCCGGAGGGAGTTTCTATTCGCCGGAACATTGGAGGCAACGAGGGTCGATCTCTCTGCCCGCCTCGCTTCGACCATCGCTTCGGTCAAGGTTCATGAAGGGGAACATGTCTCGGCAGGGCAGGAACTCCTGTCGCTTGACTGCGAGGACGTCAAAATCGCGGCCGAGCTTGCAAAAGAAAACTTCGTACGCAACTCCCGCCTCTTCAAGGCGGGAACCGTATCGCAAGAGATAATGGATCAGGTTAAAAACAAGAAGCAGGACGCTGACATTCGGCTGAACTGGTGCGTTGTCCGATCGCCGATTTCCGGAACGGTGCTTAGCCGTTACCGTGAGCCCGGCGAGTGGGTTAATCCCGGGACCAAGCTCCTCAGTCTGGCGGACATTCGGGATATTTGGGCCTACATTTACGTGCCTCAAACCGAAATCGCCAAACTGAAACCAGGTATGACGCTCAAAGGATACCTTCCGGAATCGGATAATCGGGAGTTTGAGGGCAAGATCATAAAAATAAATGAAGAGGCCGAATTCACGCCCAAGAACGTTCAGACGAGAGCTGAACGCACTCGACTCGTATTCGGCGTAAAGGTGAGCTTCCGGGAATCCAATGCCGAGGAAATTCTCAAGCCCGGAATGACAATCGAAATCAAGCTGCCGGAAAACTGACGATGGAGTCAATTTCGATCACCGCTCGGGGACTTCGACGAAGCTTCGGTCAGACCGTAGCTCTTAAGGACGTCGACCTGTCTTTTACGGCCGGACATATGCACGGAGTGATCGGTCCGGAAGGAGCGGGCAAAACGACTTTAATGCGACTTCTTCTCGGCTTGCTCAAACCGGGCGCCGGGACCGTCGAGTTCAGTCAGGCTGGAAAGCCGGTGGACTTTGATATCGTCCGTCCGTCGATCGCGTACATGCCACAGCAGCAGAGTCTCTATCCCGATCTTTCCGTTGGCGAGCATCTCGATTTTTTCAAGGAACTCTACGGCATTGAACGGAAGGCGTACGAGGTAAAACGCGATGAACTGCTCGAAATCACCCGGCTCGGGAGTTTTGTTTCAAGGCCCGCGGGACAGCTTTCAGGCGGAATGTACAAAAAGCTCGGGCTCATGTGCGCGCTACTCAGGTCTCCGCGCGCGATGCTGCTGGACGAGCCCACGAACGGCGTCGATCCGATCAGTCGCAGGGAATTCTGGGAGCTTCTCTATCGACTCTCCGATCAGAATATCCTGATCATCGTCACGACGGCATACATGGATGAGGCCGAACGCTGCGGAATGGTCCATTTGCTCGAGCAGGGCGAGCTTGTCGCGGAAGGCCGGCCTCGCGAGCTGTTGATGAAGGAAAACGTGCGGACCTTCGACGAATTATTCCTTCGCCGAGGTGGGCATGGCTGAACAGGCTGTCATCGTTCGCGATCTTACCGTAAGGTTCGGCGATTTTACCGCGGTCGATCGAATATCCTTTGAGGTCGGACGAGGGGAGATCTTCGGCTTTCTTGGCGCGAACGGAGCTGGAAAGACGACAACAATTCGCGTTCTCTGCGGGCTTCTCTTGCCGAGCGAGGGCTTCGTCAGGGTAGCTGGGACGGGGTTTGAACAGGGAGATCGGGCCATCAAGACGAAAGTCGGTTACATGTCCCAAAAGTTCACGCTGTACAACGACCTCACGGTTGAAGAGAACCTGAGCTTCATCGCAAGCCTCCGCAAGCTTGGTTCGAACTTTTACGTCGAAAGGCGCAAGGAGCTTCTTGAGTTCATTTCCTTCGATCGGTCGCTTGGGACCCCGGTTCGGGATCTTCCGGGCGGAACGAAGCAGCAGGTATCGCTTGCCGCGGCCCTATTGCATGATCCTGAAGTCGTGTTCCTGGATGAGCCAACGGCCGGCGTGACCCCCGCTTCCCGAAATCTGTTCTGGAAGCTGATCCGAAAACTGGCGGCTTCCGGGAAAACGGTTTTCGTTACCACCCACTACATGGATGAAGCCGAGCAGTGCGGACGGATCGCATTGATGAGAGAGGGCAGGATAATCGCCCTCGACACGCCAGAGGATTTAAAACGCTCGGTTTTTCCGGGAGCTGTTTTCGAGTTTGATCCAAAAACCCCACTCAGTTTCGCAGAGGTCGCCGCAATCGAGCATCTTGACCTCTTCACGTTCTTCGAGCCGTACGGATTGCGTTTTCACGCGGCGATTCGGGACGGCGAGGATTGGAACCGGGCGCGCCCGGAATTGGAATGCAAATTTAATATCCGGCGAATCAAGCCCTCGCTCGAGGATGTCTTCATCAAGACCGTGGAAGGGAAGAAGCGATGAAATTATTTTGGGGCCGGGCGGGAGCGGTCGCCAGAAAGGAAGTGTTCCACATTCTTCGTGACCCTTTCGCGCTCGCGGCGGCTCTCGGGCTTCCTGTGCTCATGGTCATCATCTTCGGGATTTCTATTGAGTTCAACATGAAGGACATTCCGCTGGCCGTGAACGATGCCGATCAGACGAGAAGTTCCCGCATGTTGCTCGATCGTTTCGCGAGTTCCGGGTACTTCGGCATTCGTCGCGTTGTTTCGCCTCATCAGGCGGTCGCCGAACTAACCGATCAGAAAGCCCGCGCGGCGCTGGTCATTCCGCCTGACTTCGAAAGTGACCTCATTTCGGGACGTCAGGGGCAGCTTCAGCTTCTGATCGACGGCTCGGACAATTCAACGGTCGGTCCCGTCTCAAATTACGTGAATCGAATCGTCGGCGCCGGAGCACCAGCGCTTTATGATCTTCGCACGCGATACCTTTTCAATCCGGAGCTCGACAGCCGGTGGTTCGTGATTCCGGGGCTGACGGTCGTGATTATGGCGATTCTGTCGATTTTGCTGACGGCACTGACGATCGCCCGGGAATGGGAAAACGGCTCAATGGAGCTTCTTCTTTCGACCCCGGTCCGACCGGTTGAGCTCATCGTCGGGAAGCTCGCGCCTTACGGGGTTCTCGGCATCATCGCGATCGCTTTCGTCTACGTCATTGCCCGTGCCGTATTTCAGATCCCCTTTGTGGGTAATCTCGCGGTTTTCGGTCTTGGCAGTCTCCTTTTCCTGATCACCTATCTCGCGCAGGGGCTTTTGATTTCCGTGGTGGCGAGAAATCAGCAGGTCGCGATGCAGTTGGCGATGGTAACCGGGATGCTTCCGTCAAATCTGATTTCCGGTTTTATTTTTCCGATCGAGAGCATGCCTACCTTTTTTCAATACCTCACGATGCTGCTTCCCGCCCGCTGGTTCATGCGGATCGCGCGGGATACCTTTCTCCAGGGGTCCGGCCTCATCGAGTTGAAGGTGCCTTTTCTCGCGCTTACGTTTCTCTGTTTCGCGATGATTTTCCTCGCGACCCGAAAATTCAAAAGGGATCTCGAACCATGAATCGAACTCTCCTGGGCTTTATTCGAAAGGAACTGACTCAGACGCTCCGGGATAAACGGATGCGGGTGCTTTTGTTCGTAGTGCCAGTGATTCAGCTGACTCTTTTCGGCGTCGCACTTTCAAACGAGGTCAAGAATATCAGGCTGGTTTCCGTCTTTCCGCCGGGTGACGCCGTGATGCAAAAGATCCATGACCGGAGTATCGCGAGCGGATGGTTTCTTCCCGTTTCGACGCAAAAAGTTTTCAGCGATCCTTTTGAGCTGATTCGAAGCGGAACGGCGGATGCCGTGCTGGTCGCGCCGCCTGGCGGGCTTACCCGGGCGCTCGGCAGGGGCGATGCGAAATTGCAGCTTCTCCTCAATGCGATGAACGTGATCGAGGCACAGGCTATGGAATCGTACGTTTCGGCCATTGTGCAAAGGACGATTCTCGAAGATCTGAGACTCGATCCGCCCGAACCTTCGATTCAGGTGAATAGCCGGGTTCTTTTCAATCCGGGCCTGGAGACCGCGATCTTCATGGTTCCCGCAACGCTCGCGATGGTCATGATCATTACGACGATGGTGATGACGAATAACGCGATAGTTCGTGAAAAGGAAATGGGGACCTTCGAAATGCTGATTTCAGCGCCCGTTTCCCCGGCGGAAGTGATTTACGGCAAGACGATCCCCTATGTGATCCTAGGGATGTCCAATTTTCCGTTGATCCTGGGGGTCGCCGTCTTCGTTTTCGGGGTACCGATGAGGGGCTCGCTGTTGGTTCTGGTCCTGGCGGCTTTTGCCTTTGTCTGCACGGCCGTCGCGCTCGGTACTTTGATTTCGACGTTTTGCAAGAATCAGCAGCAGGCGACCTTAGCGGCGTTTCTATTTTTATTTCCCATGATCATGTTCGGCGGCCTGTTTTTTCCGATCGAGAACATGCCCGTTTCGATTCGCTGGGTCGCATATCTGGATCCTCTTTACCACTACATTGGGCTACTTCGAAATATCATGCTGAAAGGCGGAGGACACGCCTATGTCGGGACGCACATTCTTGCTCTTGGGCTGATGGCGCTCGTCAGCGTGGTCTGGAGCTTCAGACGGTTCCGGACTACGTTATGAGGTCGTGTAAACGTCGAACGCGGGCGGATTTTGCAGGTGCCGCTTGACGGTGCACAGGTCAACGGCTTGAACGATGCTGTCTTTGTATTTCTCCGGGAAGTCGCTCGGGAGTCGTATTTCGAGCGAAATTTTCGTATAAAGATGCTTTTCGTCGTCGTAAGTAAAACGCTGGATCAGTTCGAGCCCGTCGGTTGAAATATTGCGTTTCTTACAGAAACTGAGCGCGAAAATCCCCGCGCACGTTCCGAGCGAGGCGAGAAATAGGTCAAAAGGCGCCGGCGCGCTGCCGTCGCCGCCGCTCGAAACCGGCTGGTCGGTCAGGACGGTGTAACCGTCGTATTCAGCGGTGACCTTTTTGTTTCCGGGGAACCGTATTCTCATTTCGTTTTCGTTCATGTCGCAATCCTTTCTTTAGCAAGACTATTCCAAGCAGGATGAAGGGGATACTGAAAAGCTGGCCGAAATTGACGGGAAGGGAGAGTTCCGAGGTGACTTGCGCCTCCTTGAGGAATTCGATGAAGAAGCGAAGCGTGAATACACCGACGAGAAATGAACCGAACAGAAACCCCGGGGTTTCGTCGGAACGCCGCCTCCAGTAATGCCACGAGACAAAAAGAAAGACGAGCAGATAAGCCAGCGCTTCATAGATTTGCGTGGGGTGCCTCGGGATCGCGTCAACGCGCGTGAAAACAAAAGCCCACGGCAGATCAGTTGGTTTACCGACAATCTCCGAGTTCATGAGATTTCCGAGGCGAACGAAGGCAGCGCCGAGCGTTACGGGAATCGTGAGCCGGTCGAGGAGCCATAAATAAGACTTCTCGAAAGAGCGGCGGCGCTTAAATAAGTAAAGCGCGATCAGGACTCCGAGGACCGCGCCGTGACTCGCCAGCCCGCCTTCCCAGACTTTGAGGATGCGGACGGGATCCCGGAGGTAAATGCCGGGCTCATAAAACAGCGTGTGCCCCAGCCGGGCGCCGATGAGGACGCCGAAAAACAAATAGTTCAGCAGCGGGTCAAGCTTATAAAGCGGGACTTTTTCCACTGAAAAAATCCAGCGCATGATTCGATACCCGAAAAGGAATGCCGCGACGAAGAAGAGGCCATACCAGCGAATGTGCAGGCTGCCAAAGGTGATCGCATCGGGGCTGGGGTTCCAGGTGATCATTTTGTTTCTTCCACAATTCTATTTGCGTCGATTCGGGCGGCAGCGCAACCGATATATCGGTCGTTCTCCTATTCAAGAATTATCTTGAATAGTGGTGCTGGGTCAAGTAATATTCCACCAGGAGATTTGAAATGGCATATTGGAACATTTGGTTGCCCCTCGTTATCCTGGCCGCCTATCTCGTTTGGAAAAGGGTGAGAATGCGACGTGTGCAGAGCTTGATCGCGGCTCCCTCCACGTTCATCATTGACGTGCGAACCCGGGCGGAATTCGCGTCGGGAGCGAACGAAAAGAGCCTCAACATCCCGCTTGATGAGCTTCCCGTCAAAATCGCTCAGCTGGACCGTCGCCGGCCAATCGTCGTTTGTTGCGCCTCGGGAGGCCGCAGCGCGCTTGCCGCGGCGATGTTGAGAAATAACGGCTTCGCCCAGGTTACAAATGCCGGGGCCTGGACCAATACGTGTGCGTGCTAAAACTCAACCAAATGCTTGTAGTGCCGCAAATGTCCCAAGAATGTTTCTTTCAGCATGGGTCGAACGATCCAATTAGGTATAAGAACTCCGCTCATCCGAAGACGATGCGCTGAATGGAACGTGAGCAAAGTCGAACCGGTGTCATACGCGATCATCTCCAGTTTTCCCAAATCGGCTTCGGTGGTGCCGTTATCAGAGTGATAGACGCGCCAATACACTGTTGATCGGCCGACGGCATATTCTATTTGCTCGGCCTTCGTCATGTCCTGATTCTGTAGGGGAGCGCACAGAACCATTCTCTCGACTTGGCGGACAGGTAACCCGAGCGCATTCTTTTCCACGACGCGAACCTGGCCGCCGATGTACTGGCGTAGCTTCTGCCCCCATTCGTGAATAGGAAACGATACAGAGAACGTTTCGAACGGAATTGGAATTAGGATTTGCGAGATTTCCACGGCAAAAGGTGCACTTGGCTCGGAAATCGACGGTTGAATCGATTGTACATAGGTCCACGCGGCCCCTTTCAGCAGGTCACTCGGTGAGAGACGTTGGAGTAGGTCCTGAATTTCGGATGGAATCAATTCCTGGTAGCCCTTCACAAGAGCTACAAAATCCCAATCCTGCGGTTCAGGATCGCGTGTGATCGGTATTTGGTCGGAAGCCCCGGCGCTTGTGATGGTTCCCAATAAGAACATTCCTGCAATGTACGTCTGGTATTTCATGCAGCAGTGGTACGATACATTACGCGTCGTGTCTAGGAGGGCCACAAACTGGAGTAACGGTCATCATCCTCGATTGGCTCAATCCCATTCGTTGTTCGCCATCAAAATTCAATAAAAGACTTACTACTCGCCCCACGAACGGCCAGTTAGTTCAGACGCATGGGCGGCTTTCACATTCACTAGTTTGCGGCTGTCGCCTCGTTAAAGGTGCCATTCTGGGATTTTGTTGAAACGGTCGCGGGTTCGACAGAATGCTTAGTCTTGCGATCCGAGACGCCTTTCCTC
>MEQK01000038.1 GCA_001770175.1 Bdellovibrionales bacterium RIFOXYD1_FULL_55_31
GTGACGAACACCGGGGCCAACGCTTTGTAAGTATAACAACGGTCCCTTGGGGCAAGAAGGCCAGAATTCCCCAAGCGAAACGTCAGCGAGAATGAGTTGGGCTTTATTCCCACACGAAGTATGCGAAAGTTCAAAACCCGCTCGCGAGTAAGGTAAGTAGCCAATGCTTCCGGACCCACAAACCGATACGAATGAATGTCCCTTCTCAAGGCCGTCGTCGCCGATCTCCACGCAGGAAAGCCCGCCTTCACTCCCAGCCAGTTCAAAGCACACTAATTTCCAGTCAAGACGGGCAGTATCGACGATTTACCCTATGCCCCGGATCTCAATCCCATCGAGTACGGTTGGGTCTTCTGCTAAGCAGGGTCTCTGCAAAACCCGGCGTCGCAAAAGCGTACTGGCGAGTTGCATTGACCACGCGGGACTTTCTTTATTTGATTAAAATAGACCCTTATTTAACTATGTATCAATAACAACTGAAAGTAGGCAGGGCCGATCCTGCTCTTATTGATGATAAAATCGTCCACGTAATAGCGGCCATCTGTCGTTGACGTTGCTGTACCGCTGGATCGCCGATTGCCACCCAGGACAATCTTATTGATCCAGTGGTCAAACTGCACGAGTCTCGGGGTAGCGCCACTCGCATAATAGCCTTTTTGGTTTCCATTTTTATCGTAGACCCAGAACTCCATTGTGCCGTCGGAGCTATTCACAGTGCCGACGTCCAGCGCCGCCTCAATTCCAAACCAGTCTCCCGACTGGACGTAAGATTGCAAATCGTTATCTTGGGTGGAATCGTTGGTCATTCTCGCGGAGCTCAGATTTTTATAAGACCACGCAGAGCCCATCCATTGAGCGACGCTCGAGTTATCCATATAGAATAGGCGGGAGGGAGTGCTTGCACCACCGCCACCAATATTGATCACGGACCCATTAGGACCATATTCCACGTTCATTTGAGGAGATCCGGTCGTGCTGGCGTGTTCGTTGAGATTCCCCCAATAGTCTATGGAGGTGAACCCAGTATTAAAATCAAACATTTTGAGAACGCTTACAAATGCGAAACTACTGGCATCGACCCTCGGGAAAAAATTGGGTTTAAATCGAAGCATCATGAAAACGTATGCTTTCTTATATCCGCTTTTTCCAGAGATGCCGTTTCCGAAGAATATCCCCAATCTTTGAGCCCCGAGTCCCGCCATGGCATCGGGATTGTCGTTGTCACCTAGATTCATGGCAAGCGACTTACCTTGGCCTCGCCATGTGTACGTATCAAAATTTGCAATTATCTTTGGCCATCCTACCATTTTGGCCATAGCCGATGATGTGGCCCCGGTCAGCGTATCTCCGGGAGAGATTGTTCCCGTCATTGGGTAAGTGTCGAACTGAAGATAAGACTGCCCCTCAAGCACCCAAGTGGCACGATAGATCCACGAGGCTCCATGTCCATTTGAGACAGTTTCTCCTTTGGTGAATGAACCCGTCATCGAACTAGCTAAACAAGTGGGCGCCTTGTTGTTCCAATATCCCCAATGGCCAAGAGACCCATCTTGTTTTCGAGGAAGATGGGCGGAATCGTAAGGCATCGTTCCTCCAGAACCACTTGGAAACAGGCCATTCGCAGTCCAGTCCTGAAGTTCATCGAAGGATTCTGAGATGTCAAAATATCCATCCAGTGTCTGCTGCCAGGAGATTCTTGAGGCCGGATCACTTGTTGCGTCCGTGCCAGAGGGCGAAGTGCCTAATTGACTGGTCATCGTCACTTCACTGCAGCCGATCAAGAACAGTGCCTGACAAACGGCGAATAGGATCGAAAGGATGATAATACCGTTTCTCATGCGAACCCCAAGTCTCCATGCACGCATACGCACCGATTAAGTACTTTAGATTATTACATTATCCTCCAAAAATTGCGTCGTGTAAAAAGGGTCAGAATCGACCTATTACGGCCCGAATAGCTTCAGAATTTTTCTAACCGAAGGAAAGTAAGGGGAATTTGACTTAGAACCCTGATGCCCAGAACCTCCTAACGATGTCGTGGCTGACATTACGGAGAGGAGAATCACATGAGCATCGAGGCAAGGCGTGAATATCTCAGAGCGATCTGGGAGCGCTACCAAAAAGGTCGACGTAAAGAGCGGTATATGCTGGCCAAGCTGGATTATGAAATAATGCGGCTACAAGCCTGGCAGTGAGAGTCGTCGCACGCACACGCGTGCGCGTGTGACGAACACCGGGGCCAACGCTTTGTGAGTATAATGGGATGGACCCACCCTAGTTCTCAAAACGGCTTCTATGAGCCAGAATGGTCATTCGTAACAACGATCATTCATAAGAACCTGGGAGGGTCCAACTATGGAAATTAGCGTACTCGGTATTGATTTGGCAAAAGGTGTTTTTCAACTTCATGGCGTAGATGCTTTCCATCGAGCTGTAGTTCGAAAAAAATTGAGTCGTGCGCAACTTCCGGAGTTTATCGCAACACTCAAACCCTGCCTCATCATCATGGAATCTTGTATAGGAGCTCATGCATGGGCTCGGAAATTTCAAAAATCAGGTCACCAGGTGAAATTAATTGCCCCTGAATTTGTGAGACCATTTGTAAAATCTAACAAAAATGATGCGATCGATGCTGAGGCGATTGTCGAGGCAGCGATTCGACCCAACATGCGCTTCGTTTCGATCAATACGGTCGACCAACAAGATATCCAGATAATTCATCGTGTTCGGAACGCCTAGTTCGACAAAAAGTAGCATTAATGAATCAAATCAGAGGTCTGGTTTTGGAATACGGAATTGCGTTTCGAAAGGGGAAAGGCAGTATCGAAGAGAATTTGCCGAAAGCAATTTCAACTAATGAAAATGAGTTAACTTCCATGAGCAAAGCCCTTTTCACGGAGTTATTGGCGGAATTGAGGCAAACCAAAGAGAAGTTGGCAGAGTACGATCAGAAAATACTGGCCATTCACAAAGCGCACCCTGTGTGTCAACGATTGGTAACGATCCCAGGAGTCGGCCCGCTCACTGCTACTGCGATTATAGCCATGGTTGGCGATCCCGGAGCATTTGAGAATGGTAGGCATCTTTCAGCATATTTGGGACTGGTGCCCAGGCAGCACTCGACTGGGGGAAAAGACAGATTACTGGGTATTAGTAAACGGGGCGATCCATACATCAGAATGCTTCTCATTCACGGGGCCCGGACAGTGCTTCGATGGGTTGATCAGAAGGAAGATTCCAAGAGCCAATGGCTCAAGAAGCTAATCGAGAGGCGTGGCATGAATAAAGCGACTGTTGCGCTCGCCAATAAGAATGCTCGGGTGATTTGGGCATTGATGGCTCGGAACGAAAAATATCGTGAACCGGAAAAGGCTGCATAGACGTTTTTCTAAGAGGAGATTTTAAGTCAGCGGATTGCGAGGATAAATACGAAATGTGATGGCAAAATCAGGTCGGACCGGTTCTCTGAAACCCTACCGTTGGTGTAGGCCTTCGAGGACGAGAGTATAATCAGGACAGAGAACGCAAAACCCATCAGGGCCAGAGTGAAGCTACAGACTCACCAAAAGGCCGGATCCATAGGTGCATCCGATTCAATGATTATGAACTTACGTTTCAAAAAAATTTTTGCAACGACGGGTGGGTCCATCCATACCAACGGTCCCTTGGGGCAAGAAGGCCAGAATTCCCCAAGCGAAACGCCAGCGAGAATGAGTTGGGCTTCATTCCCACACGAAGTATGCGAAAGTCAAAACCCGCTCGCGAGTAACCCTCGGCGGGTAAGTAGCCAATGCTTCCGGACCCACAAACTGATTCGAATGAATGTCCCTTACCAGCGGCAGGGATCTCACTGGCCCGACCGCTCCGCCAAGTATTCCAGAGTAGAACGAGTTTTACTGCTCTGCTCCTGACAAATTCTCAGATCCTTTTCTAGCGCATACGCCCTCAGCTCGTCATAGACTCTGTCGGCGTCTTGCGCATCGGCACGTGTCGAGAGTTCAACGATTTCGAAATCCGGCCCAACCGTCCAATGTTCTAGGGTGAGAACATCATCGAAATGGTTCGCATCGAATTTCCAGTACTGACTTGGAACCGGACCCAGTACTTTGACTGAGCTTAAATCCAACGGAACACGATAGTACTGCTGAACGAACTCAATCTGCTCGCGCGAAAATAGTCTTTCAACTCGGGCTTCATTCAGCGCAGCCGCAACATCCTCTGCCGATGGACTCGAATTCAGTGAGCAAGATTCAGAAATCCGACCGCCGTAACGATCACGTTCACACTTAAAGCCGGGCAGCGCAAGAAAAGCATCCGACACCCAGTCCTGCGTCAAGCCCTGGATCTTAACGGTGAACTGCGTCTTCTTTTTCGTCACTCTGAGGCGTAGCACCAGGCCATTTGAATAGAGTTCAAGATTTCTTGTATCGAAATAACTGACATCACGAGTCTCACCCCTGCGGTCGGGTAGTCCCAGCTTGGCAACCGCCCTTGCCTTCGAGGGCTCACAAATCGAAAGATGAAGCTCAACGATGCCGGCATAAGCGGATGCTGATAATGACAAAAGAAGTAGAATGCTGTGCGCGAAGGTCCCCATATAGCTCGCTTTTTAACCTACAGCATGCCGAATTCAAATCACAATCCTCTACCGACTAAGTCAGGTTATGATTGGGAGAAAAAACCAAATCCTGACACGAAAAGGGTCATTCATTCGTACTGATTTCTCGCAGAACAGAACAATACCTTGCCGTTGAATTACAGCGACTTACGAATCAAATTGGCCCACCTCTTCCTACCGTATCGCCCGAGAATTTGATACAGACACGGCCAAGCTGGATCGTGAAATAATGCGGCTGCAAGCCTAGCAGTGAGAGTCGTCGCACGCACACGCGTGCGCGTGTGACGAACACCGGGGCCAACGCTTTGTAAGTATAACAACGGTCCCTTGGGGTAAGAAGGCCAGAATTCCCCAAGCGAAACGCCAGCGAGAATGAGTTGGGCTTCATTCCCACACGAAGTATGCGAAAGTTCAAAACCCGCTCGCGAGTAACCCTCGGCGGGTAAGTAGCCAATGCTTCCGGACCCACAAACCGATACGAATGAATGTCCCTAATCGGAACCAAGAAAGTTCTTTGCATAGCCAATGTGCTGCTTCCAGTCCTCTTCGCTGAGCTGTCCTTTCGCGGATTCTGAAACCACGTTTTCTATGTTTTCCATCGTACGCCTCCAATTTTGGGGCGTTGATACTACGCGGATGGCGCAACTAGCAAAAGGGTGGCGCGGATGGAGCGCTTACCGTGAGCTGTAGAGATCCCGGTACCCGATCTCGCCGGAACGCATCTAAACAATAATGCAGCCAAGGCCCCGATTCGGCGAACTCACTGCCGAATCGGGGCCACACTTCCTTGATCCCGTCACTTCCGCTTTCGGGGCACTCTTTTCTTTTTCTCGACTCAAAGAAGATCAGCGAGACTTATCACTTGAGCACATTGCATTTCCTGCACAAAGTCTTCACTCTCGCGCCAAATTTTTAGGTAAGTATATTCAGGGTTATTAATAATCGCATTCAGCGTCTGCTCAGAAGAAATATAATCAAATACATACTCATCACTCGTTCCAAGCGTCACGAGATTCGATTGCTCGAATGTGGCTTCCGGAGTCAGTGATAATGCTCCTGTTTTGATAAGTTTCATTACCGGTTCGGTTCCAGTCTTCTTACGCCCATCAATTGCCATCTTCGTCTTCATCACAGCGGAATGCTTTCCTGAAAAAACAGTAAAATTCAGACGTAACGCATCACCCTTGATCGTCTGGGAGATTCGCGTAGGGTTAATCTCGATTGCGGTATATCGCTCGCGCAGTTGACTCCTCATTGTCGTCCTTTCATTATTCGAAAGTGCTTTGTACTCAGATAGAAACCGCTGAACTTGAACGACAGCGCACTTATCAGAAGAATCAGCCTTAACGGTAACCGGGATGCCGAGCGTCCGCTCGACCTGCCGCTCAAATTGTTTCATGTCATTACAACCAACCAGGAACAGCATCAGAAGGGGTAAAATATTTTTCATAAAACTCTCCGCGAGACCTGAAATTTAAAAGTTACCAGTGGGAATCATCCAAAACGCACTTTCGTCTGCCCTGCAGATAAACGTCGTTAAATGATTAAAGGAAACGTAGCCGGATCCGTTGACCTTGTACCAGACCCAGGCGAGGCTGTACTTCTGTCGATAATCGCGCAAATAGAATTCTTGTTCACTTTCAGTTTGTTCCAGTGACCCTCGACAGCCGCTACCGAAGAAGTCCGTCTCGATAATGGCTTTTCGGATCGTTTTTAAACAGTCATCAGCATCCAAGGTCTCTTTGGCAAAGAGATATAGCTTCCCTCGGTCATCGCAACTGTTCGAGTAACTTGAACAACCCAATAGAATTCTGCACGTCTTCGTCTCGGAGAGCAGATTGGCACGAGAGTCATTCCATTTGGCCGCAATCCATCCTGGATACTTTTGCTCAAGAGCAGAGTCGTAGGCAAAAACGTTTGTGGCCGCAGCCGCTATGACGCTAACAAGGGCAAAAACAACAACCTTCCGCATAATTCGCTCATTTCTACGCGGCGATTTTGTCCCGCGTGGATTCAAAATAGCGGGCATTGACGCAATGCGCTAGAGATGTCTAGTTAGGTATTGGCTCCCGATATCTATCGGTATTCATCATATTTTTTAAGCCGTCTTCTTCGGCATGCAATCGGTACGGACGTAATATCCATGCTGTTGTGCGATCAAACCCGGCAACTTTTTTCGTATCCGATGCAGCAAATTCTTTAAGCGATTCTCTGCTGTCTCAAATGGCAATTGATTTCCAAACACCAGCTCAACCAATTCCACGCGTGAGCGCTGCGTTTCAAGCGCCGCCAGAACTATCTTTTCCAGTTTGCCTGAAAGACGCGGTCGCGCCTCTTCGACTGCACCTCGACCAAGAATGACTGAACGGAGTTCCGAGACAACATTCAGCAGTTCCTGATTCAAAAAAAATGCACCATGGCTCTGAGCCTCATCCAAGTATCGACTAGCGACCAGAAATGCCCCCGCCTTAAGGTATGCCACGGCAAGTAACACATCGGCCATCCCGATCTCGTTTCTGCTGCTACTCACCTTGAGGTTCATTTTTAATGCGTGAATCTCTGCAACAAACAAGTTTTTCAAATTGTACTTCAGCATCCATTCTTGAATTGCAAATCTTGACATATGAGAAAGAGAAAGTGACTTCATTTTGATGGCACTCCCTTCAAAATCGTAGCAATTCCAGAATACAGTCTGTAAACCTCTGCCAGGTCTTCTCTATCAGCGCCTTGCTTACATGAGCCACAGCTGTGGTCGAAATAGTTTTTAAACCTTTCACGACTCGGTGTGCATTGACGCAACCAGTCCTTCCCTCCGTCGCTTTCACGATAAATGATGTAAGGCACATCCTTTATGGATGTCGCAAATTCATCTGGGGAGGTATTGCCGTAAATCGCATGATCAACATCGAAAAAGAAAAGACCTTTCAGGTCTACGGTGACGATCTCTTTACTCACAGGCTCTTGAAGCTTAATGATTGGGTTAAACTTCTTCTGATCAGTGCCCCTTATATGTCCACTGACATCAAGCTGTAAAAACCGCGCCGGCAGGGGATTGAGTTTACTTGGCGGCAAGAGAATACGAATCACTCCCCGCTCCAATGCGTCTGGATCTATCGCGCACAACTCCCCTCCAGTTTCCTTGGGTGCCGCAGCCATTCGCTTCTTCAGCAAATCAGCCAAATTTGATTCCGTACGGATCGCCTTCGTAAGCAGATTTGGATCCTCTTTCTCGAGTCGATCGATGTACGCTACTCCCGCTGGGTTGGCGTACACAGAATACGATATTGAACCAGGCCTTGAAGCAACCACTTCAAATGCGAGCGTCGATTGCCCCTCGTAGGTGATCCCTGCTTTCAGACCTGCTGGTGATTCCTCATTTTGTGTGTCACCGCCATCACCGCCTGAACCGCTGCCACCGTCTCCTCCGGACCCACTTCCGCCATCTCCACCTGATCCACTCCCGGCCTGGATAATGTCCTTATTGATCTCGAACGTTCCGTTTCCATAATCTCTATAAGTCATTCCCCGATAATTCCATCGGGTTTTCGAGACGAGCCCTCTTTCTCCGGCCAGAAACTTTTTAAAAAGGAAAGCCAACTGCTCTCGCGTCGAAAAGTAAGATCGATCGAAATATCGGTGATAGGCCTTTGTTAAACCCCGGACAACCAGCTTCAGCCAGCCATCCCTTCCTGAAACACCTTCAAACAAGATCGGAGCACCGCTCATGCCTTCGACTATTTTGCTATCTGAAACCAGTTCGGACTCACCCAATGACGGTTTTAGCAGCCCCGCTCTTCTCGACGAATCTTTGTCGCTATAATACGAAATTCGCTCATGAATGGTTGTATCGTGAAAGGCCGAAGGCTTCTTCGTCAGTCCGCTTGGAAGTGGTACAAAGATCCGATTTGCAATTTGAATAAATCCATTTTTCTTCTCCCACGTATTCACTTCATCACGCCGGATTACAAACTCGTCTGCTTCATTAAAATGAAATACGGGCCCGTTCCCAGGGGGATCAATTTCGATAACTTCGATATCCTTATCATTATCGGCCAATCTCGCGTTTGACTTTGCTATTAGCTTTTTACTTCCGACGCTAAGCTCTAATCCCTTGTATCCCTGGGAAAGATGAGAATCACAAATAACAAAATATCGCCCATTGTATTCAGCAACAAAGCCCGCTCCACCGAACCTAACATCCTTTCCATTCAATTCATTGGCGTAGGTCGACTGAACCCGCGCCAACCACGGAACATTATCGGCGGCGGCTACGCTGTGACTAACCGAAAAAAGGCCAAATGCGATGGCAATTAGAAGTCGCATCACCCGGCCCTTCTGCGGAGACGCATACTAGATTTCGCCCCGAGCCGGTAAAGACCATTTTCGAAGATGATAATCTTGTCCCATTTTTTCCGAACGCGTTGAATTAAGGCCTTCAGCCTCATATCCAAAACATCGGGACCACATTTCTCCGGCCATAGTACCGATATGAGCTGTTCTTTTGCCTTTGGCCCACCTGTAAGCTCATGGATCAACTTATCTTCCAGTCGTGCCAAGGAGGATTCCTGCTTCACCTCCAAAACTCGCTCGCGCCACTGAGGCGTCAAATTCTTGATATCTCTTGATCGGAACTTTCCGCTTCTAATTCTAAATTCAAGTTGCTCACGCGCAGATATTATTTCCAAATGCAAACTGGCGCGAGTCTCGTCAATTCCAAGCATTGCCTCGCCAAATCTCTCAAGATCGAGCAGCACATGGCTTCTGTGGAGCACGGCAAAATAGTAGTGAAGAGAACCAAAATCATTATTCAAAAGCTCAAGTGCTCGATCGGAATATTCAAGCGCAGCACTGTATGCTCGGGTCATTTGCAGCTCTCGTGAAATATTCATCAGAGCCGTCCCGGCCATTCCCAACTCTTCCGCACAGATTGCGAGTTCGAAAACTCGCTTATAGTCTTCGATATAGTTGAGAGAGGGATCGATCTTACTGCGTTCGATAATTGAATTTAGGAAACTTTTGACTGATTTTTTTCGCAGCCCGCAATCTTGAAATTTTTCGTATGCAAGATGATACCACCGTGCTGCTTCGACATGACAGTCTTTAACCTCGAACAAACGCCCCAGCACAAAGCAAGCTTCGGCGTACCAAATACGCGAAAGCCGCCCACCGTTTAACAAGTCGACTAGGTGTTGAAACGCCTCCTCAGTAAAATCTCCCCAACGGATTTGCATTCGCAGTTCCGCAAGTAGCAGTCCGATATCGGCGTCCTCTTCTTTGTTGACCAAGGACCGAAGCTCAGAGACGGCCTCGTTAGCAAGGTCCCGATCTGCAGCAAGATAGCCAATCAGCACAGACAAATAGGCATTTAATGCTCGGGGAAGGTGTTTGCCCCGACGGATAATATAGAGTTCTTGTAGTGGCGCCTCTAAAATTAGCGCTAAATCGCTCTGCTGCATACACGTTGGTAGAGCAAGTAGAATGCCAGAGAATCAAACTTTATATAGCAATATCATTCACTTAATGACTTTTTACTGTATAGCAACTCGACAGATGAACAAGCCCGCTAGGGTGTCAAGTCTGACCCCCTTCTGAGCAGAGCCACTGCCAATTTTCACTCGAATGATGGTCGTGAAAAGAACTCAAGGTGCCCGCCCTTGGTGCTTTGCCTTCCTCGAATATGGAAGCGCCGAAGTCTAGTGGGCCCGCTTTCGCCGAAAACGACGGGGACCGGGTCCACCCCTTTGAGAACCGATAGATCTTTTGCTTCGCTTTACGCTAGAGGTGATGCGAGACACGACAAGTTTCCTGAGTGGAGTCTTTCGTCGCTGTAGCTGTTGCAAGAAAAGCTTTCGTCCTCATCCCCGAGTCCGAGACAAACAGAAGACCTGTGGCGACGACGCTTGCGTGAAAAAGCACCGTGCTCGTTACCGGCGGAAGTACCGGAACGAGAACCGCGCGATCGAGAGCGGAGTACGAGAAAAAGAACGCCGTCCGGCGGTTTTCTGGCGAAATACCGTCAAGAGCACCCCAACTACGCGGCGAGGAATCGAGCGCAATCGCGGCTCCGTTCGGCCCTCGCTCGCGCGAGTTTGCAGGTCAACTTGATATCGTGCAAGTCATTGATCCAGCAGGTCCTTTTGAGGCCTTTACGGGGTTTGCAAGTCACACCGATCGCTCCTCCGGGAGTGCCGGGCTACGAGTGCGGAAGGACATTCATTCGTACACAAACCTGTGCATTGCCGAACAAATCAGCAACTAAACCGACAGAGAATGGACCCAGAACTTCTTACAATTTTTCCAGAAATATTGGTATATCCCCGGCCAAGCTGGATCGTGAAATAATGCGACTGCAAGCCTAGCAGCGAGAGTCGTCGCACGCACACGCGTGCGCGTGTGACGAACACCGGGGCCAACGCTTTGTGAGTATACCAACGGTCCCTTGGGGTAAGAAGGCCAGAATTCCCCAAGCGAAACGCCAGCGAGAATGGATTAGGCGCCATTCCTATACGGAGTATGCGAAAGTCACATCCCGCTTCGGGAAAGTAGCCAATGCTTCAAGACCCGCGGATTACGTACGAATGAATCTCCTCAGTATCGATATGGAGACAGTCAGATGATGAAACTAAGTATTAAAGTCCTCAATCTTATTCCATTTGCTCTTCGACTATTTTCCCCGAATGTTCTTGGAATCTTGCTCCTCGTTTCCTGTCTCGACGCCACCGCAGAGACCCGACCCAAATCAAAGATTTCAATTATGTCCCATCGGGGCGTTTACCAGACTTACCCTCGTACCGGCCTTCAACCCGAGACCTGCACAGCGGAGCGAATCCATCCCCCAATACATACAATCCTGGAGAACACGATTCCATCAATGGCCATGGCATTCGAGTTAAATGCTGATGCAGTGGAACTCGATGTCCATTCAACGATAGACGGCAAAATCGTAGTCTTCCACGATTGGACGCTTGAGTGCCGCACCAATGGCAAAGGCGTGACCCAAGAACAAACATTCGATTACCTGCGCAGCCTCGACATTGGTTACGGATACACCGCCGACAACCACAAAACTCATCCGTTCCGTTGCAATCCCGCTTCATCTGATTACGCGGAATGCATAAAGCGCAATCAGATGCCAACGCTTCGAGAGGTTTTGCAGGCATTTCCGTATTACCGATTCGTGATCAACATGAAGAGCGCAAGTGAGTTCACGCTGAACACTCTCGTCGCTGAGCTCCGAAGCATATCCAACACGCTCGGCTACAATTTGAGGAACTTATCGTTTTACTGCAGCAAGCAAGAGATCAACGAGCGGATGAAAAAGCTTGTTCCTGAGCTTGATGTGCCGAAACTGACTATGGGATTAGTTAAAGACTGCCTGACAGGGTATTTCAAGGAAGGCTCTTTCCAGGATGTGTGTCGAGACTCGTTTCTTCCTCTGCCATTTGAGGACTTTGAGAAGCTGGGACAACTGACTGAAAAGCTCACGGCTGATGCGCACGACATCAATGCAAAAATTGGCGTTGTTCGAGTCGATACCGAAGCAGCGTATCAGCATGTCACTCAATACAATATCGATCGAATCTGGACTGACAGGATCGATGCTATTGGCCCGCTCGTGAAATTCGATCAGGTCGATACCGATGTGAAAGTCTATGATAACAAGGTTCGCGAAATGAAGGACAGGTTCCAATCAGTTCCTGCGAACCCATCGGACAAGAACTGGGTGAAAGCCAAACTTGCTCACATGGTGGAAGTAGATCAATATATGCGGAAGTATCTTTCCATCATTTTTGACCATGCGTATTCACCCAAGGAGGAACGGTACTTCTGGCGCAAGTTCGGCGAACGATGGAAACAAGTCGATAGGCAAAACACAAGCGACCTCAAAGCATTATTGGAGACTTATCCCTGGTTCACAATCACTGAGTTTGGGCCGGAGGCTGACATTAACGCATGGCTGCTCGTCCAGCATGCTGACCACGATCCGGATTTCCAGAAATCAGTTCTGACAAAACTGGAGAAGCTCTACCGAGTAAGCGAGACTAAGCCAGCGAACTACGCGTATCTTTTCGACCGTGTTGCTGCTTCCTGGCATGACCTCTCCAAGCGAACCCTTCAGCGTTATGGAACACAGGGGACCTGTGTTGCACCCGGAAAGTGGGAGCCCATTCCCATGGAAGAGCCATCGAAGATTGACGTTCGCCGCAAAGAAATTGGCTTGGGAGCTTTGGCTGAATACATGGCCGAGTTCAAGGAGATCTGCAAATGATCTCCGCCTTGATTAAGACACATACCTGGAACTTTCAAACAGCCGTTAGGCGGGAAGTGACGAAGCCACAGGTTGGTCTTCTCGGCGCAGCCTCGACGATCGTCGCGCTTCTTTTTTCTTTGACTGCGACCGCACAGGCTTTCACACCGAGCAATAGCGCAGTTCACTATTTCGACGACACTGGAACTCCTCTTCCTCAGTATGAGCCGATCTATCAAAAGCTCGAAGCCATTTACCCAGGCAGCGTACCCGAAAAGATAGTTATCGTATTCACTGATGACACCGCTTCGCGTTTTGATACGAAACATAACCGCATTCTTTTGTCACGAAAGCACTTCGCGCAAATACCCACTTACTTGATTGCTCACGAGTCCTCTCACCTTTGTCTCTTTCGACTTACCCGAGGGGCGAGCATTCAAGAGCGATTCCGGTTCTTCGACGAAGGTTATGCCAGCATTGTCGGTCACAGAATCGCTGGGAACATCGACAGCTATAAACATAACGAATCCTTGCCCACAGCAGCCGTGCAGCATATGAGCGGAAACGTCAATTTCGTAAAGGTTCAGGATTGGAAATCATATTTTGGCGGCTCATATAACGCGAACTTTTACGCATATCCGGTGGGGGCTAGTTTTGATTTTTTTCTCATAGATACATACGGTCAACAAGCTCTCGATCAATTCTTTTTGAGCATCGGGAGTACCCAAGACCTGGAATCGACTTTTCAGGCTCTTTTTCATAAGTCGGCAAGCGAAATCGAACGCGCATGGCTGTCCTACTTGGCTACGGTCGCGATTCCAGACGCGCCATCGGTCGTTTCGATGTCTCCAGCGAACAATGCGGTGAACGTTTCACCCGATCTTTCAGAAATCGCGGTGAACTTCAGCACGGAGATGCAAGAGAAGGTAGTGTTCATCTCAAACCGCTGCGATGAGATTTGTTACACGGGCGCCTATTGGAAAAACAACCACACCCTGGCCGTACGTGTTCGCGGCGCTCTGAAACCCAACACCCAGTATTCGCTGTCACTTGGAAGCGACAAACATGGCCACTTCGTAAGTCGCGCGGGCCTTACTCTACCTGTGACCGAATGGCGCTTCACAACCGGAGACCGGTCTCTATGAGCTGCGCGACGCATAACAAATATATGCGCATTGCGGTAGATCTCGCAGACCGAGCACGCTCTAAAGGCAATCATCCATTTGGAGCGATCTTGGTCTGTGACGGCGAAATAATACTTAAGGCTGAAAATACTGTCATCAGTGATCGCGACGCGACCCGGCACGCTGAATTGAATCTGGTCAGCGATGCAGCTCGCCAGTTTGAGCAGGCGGTATTAGAGAGGTCGGTCCTTTATTCCAGTACCGAGCCTTGTCCGATGTGCGCAGCTGCGATTTACTGGACTGGAATTCGAAAAGTGATCTACGGATGCCCGACCGAGACACTTGCCGCCCTTGCCGGCGGAAGCCTCACCGTCCCTTGTCGAGAAGTATTCGCGCGTGGCGTAAATAGCACGGAAATTTTTGGTCCGATACTGGAAGCCGAGGCAAAGAAATCCCATGAGGGTTTCTGGATGGCGAGCCAATGACCCAAGATATTCTTACTACAATAACGTCCGATCTTCGTGAACGCTTTGGATGCCACACGATCATTCTCTATGGGTCACATGCACGCGGGGACCATACCGAAGATAGCGACGTTGATGTCATTGGGTTTGGGCCGGTACAGGAGATCACCCCACGCGCATATTTTATCGGAACTATTCCGGTCGATGCCTGGGCATATCCAGAGAACCAGTTGGTTGGTGCTGACCGCTCGCTACTCCATATTCGCGGTGGTCGTGTTCTTTTCGAAAAAGGATCTGCAGGCAGTGATCTTTTGAAACGCCTCGATGATCTCTATGCGGCTGGCCCGCCTTCCCTATCACAAATTGACCGCGAACATCGGCAAGTCTGGGCTAAAAAGATGCTCAAGCGAAGCAGTGGAAACAAAGCCGAAGATCTTTTCCGGCGCACGTGGCTGATGACAGATGCTTTGGAAAACTATTTTGTTCTGCGCAACCGCTGGTACGAGGGACCAAAACAAGCGATCAACTGGCTAGCTAAGAACGATCCCAGCACTTTCGTGTTATTTGAATCTGTCCTTCAAGCTGGAACCTTAACGCCGTCATTTCAGCCACTCGTAATGAAGATGTTTGACCTGCCGAAAGCCTCCCAGTTATCCGAACACGAGTTTACTCGGTACGTCGTGCTTTTATCTCACGCAAAACCGGAACTGCTCCCACGCAACTTGGCTCAGCAACATGTCAATTATCTCAAGCACCTCGAAAATGAGGGCCTACTCGAACTCTGCGGGCCATTTTCGACGTATAAAGGCGGCATGGTGATTCTAAGGGTGGCCTCCGAAAGCGAAGCCCGCACTATTGCGGAAGCTGATCCCTTTGTTCAATCCGGAGCGCAATCCTACGAAATTCGAAAGTGGGAGTTATCCTGTCGCGCTAACAAGCACATGGGATTGGGATAGGATTTATGCCAAATATTGAAATCAAAGCTCGTTGTAACGACTTAACGAAGGCAACTGCGACAGCAAAACGTCTTGCGACCGAACACCCTGGGCTCGATCATCAGATTGACACCTACTTTAATACGCCAAAGGGTCGCCTGAAACTGCGCGAATCGAGCCTGAGCGGCGCAGTGCTGATCCCCTATATCCGAAGCGACACCGCAGGCCCGAAGAAAAGCGATTACACGTTGCTCACTTCAAAAGATCCGAAAACCGCAAAAGCTCTGCTGTCTCAGATGCTCGGCGTCGAAACAGTGGTCGAAAAATATCGCGACATTTACCTCATCGATAATGTTCGCGTCCACCTGGACAATGTCGTTGGTCTTGGAACCTTCATCGAATTCGAAGCTGTTTACCAGGACCCAAATCAGGAGGAGTCCGAACACACGAAGGTGCGAGAGTTGATTCGCGAATTTCAGATTCAGGAAAGTCAACTCATTCGCGGATCATACCGGGAACAAGCCGGCTCCATACTTCACTTTCCCTGCGTAATTCGCGAAATTAAAGAGGAGCGCGGGACAATCTGCAATACGCTCCTTAGAGCTCTGCCCGATTGGTTTGGCATCGAGAGCTCGATTCAACAATACGTCAGAGATGTTGATTCAATGACGACGTTTGCAGCATTTAATGATGGTAATGCAATAGGCTTTTTGTCACTCAACAAGCACAGCGCTTCAACGAGCGAGATCCACGTAATGGCAGTCAGCCCTGAGTACCATAGGAAAGGCATCGGTCGAGCACTCATCCAATCCGCCGAGCAACACCTGCGAGAGCTTGGCGCTGAGTTTCTGACCGTAAAGACCCTCTCGCCATCGCGTGAATGCGCCGAATACGAACGCACTCGTCAGTTTTACATCGGAATGGGATTTCGTGTTGTTGAAGAGTTCAAAACGCTCTGGGGAGCAGCAAACCCCTGTTTGCTGATGATAAAGCCACTATGAGACAAACTAACGACATAACTATCACCCTCGCTAACCCCGCAGACTACCCGGGGATCGTCGCCATAGCGAAAGCCATTGATCCTTTTTTCATCTACACACCGGAAGGTTTGCTTACCGATGACATTCATGTCGCCCAATCCCATTTCCACCGACGTTGGGTGGCAAAAGACCGCGCCGATCGCTTGCTCGGCTATCTCACTGTATCCAACAAAATGGACATGGGTGAGCCAGGATTCTACTGGGGCGTTATCCAGGTTCTTCCCGAAGCGCAGAAACAGGGAATCGGCACCCTTCTCTTCAGGCATTTTGAAGATGTCGCTTTACCACGAGATCGAAAAATGCTTCTGGGCATGGTCCTCCTAACCGGACAAACGCCCGGCACTGAGTTTACCGAGAAGAGAGGTTTTTCGCGAAAAGGCGTTTCACAAGAGTTTGGCTTTGATCTGCAGTCGTGGACGCCAAGACTTGTCACACCTCAGGAAATCTCAATCGTAAGCTTACCTGAACTGGCTCGGGATGAGCATTGGGTCGAAAAACTCTATGATCTCTATATTTCGTTTCTCCCAGATATTCCTCTGATGGCCGACATGCAGTTGCCTTCTATGGCTGATTTTTTGAAAATGCTGGACAGGGATAAGTCCAGCCATTCGATTCAGTGTGTAGCCGTCGGACCAGAACGCTACGAAGGCCTATCCTTTCTTGTTCGCACTCCCCATCCAACTGTCGCCTATACGCATCTAACCGGGGTCAGGCGTGACGCTCGAAAGAACGGCCTCGGAAGGACGCTAAAATTTGCGGCTATGCAGAGGGCCAAACAGGAAGGAATGACCACTGTTCTAACCCAATGCCATGCGGACAACGCCGCAATGATTGCGTTGAACGAAAAACTAGGCTTCCGTCCTCAAAGGACGGTCGCTATTTACATGAAGGACCTCGGAGCTGGGAAGCTTCCGCTAAACGTTGAGGATGAACCATGAAGCAATATCCCTCAGTAGGAGTTGGAGCAGTCGTAAGAAGAGGTGATGAGATCCTCCTCATGAGGAGAATCAATGGCCCAGGAAGCGGCACCTGGTGCACGCCCGGAGGCAGGCTAGAATTCGGAGAATCATTTGAAGACTGCGCGATCCGAGAAACCGCAGAAGAAACGGGCGTAACTGTTGGCACTCCAAGATTCCTGACTCTTACCAGCAGCGCTCTCAAGGGCGATGATCATCATTACATTACGATATGGATGGAATGTGATTACGTTGATGGCATTCCAAGGATTGCGGCAGAAGATGAAGCCAACCAAGTAGGTTGGTTCAAGGTGAATCAGATGCCATTGCCGCTCTTTCCGCCAATGGAAGAGCTATTCAATGGCCGCACGTATCCTACTTTCTCATGGAGCGACAGCCATGACCGATAGGAGAACGCGAGCAATAGAAGCTGCAAAGCAGATCAAGCTCGAACGATATAGCGAAGCCCAAGCAGTTTTTGTTGCCGGTTCCATTATCAGAGGCACGGATACCAAGTACTCTGACATCGACCTTGTCGTTGTTTTCAAGGAAGTGACATCGGCGTGGCGGGAATCTTTTATATATAGCGATTTTCCCGTGGAAGCTTTCGTGCACGACCCAAAGAGTCTTCGCTATTTTTTTGAGGAAGTCGATGCCAAGTCCGGCTGTCCATCATTGCCTCACATGGTCCTGGAAGGAATACCATACCCAGACACCTCCTTTTCAACCGCACTCAAAGAAGAAGCAGCAGACCTAATTAAAAAAGGCCCCCCTGCTCTATCACCCGAGGATCTTCGTAATCGGCGCTATTTCGTGACCGATTTCGTTGATGACCTGAGAGAACCGCGTAATCGTCTAGAAACGACCGCCGCTGCGGTACGGCTTTACGAAATTCTGGCCGATTTCTATTTGCGAGCGAACAGATATTGGTCCGCAAAGGGTAAGTCAATTCCACGAACACTACAAAGTCATGATCCTTTGATCGCAGAACGATTTACAAGCAGCTTCCAAGTTCTTTTTGAAACAGGAAACACAGCGCGTGTGGTGGAGCTCGCCGCCGACATCTTGGCTCCGCACGGCGGATTTCTCTTCAACGGACACAAACTTACTGCACCGGAAACGTGGAAGAAACCTTAAGGAAAGAGCACGCCGATATGCCAGCCATATACCTTGCAGGCAGTTTCAAGAATATCGAAGTAACCCGCAGCATAGCGGCATCTTTGACGCGAGCGGACATCTCTTGCTGCTTTTCTGAACCGGGAGACCCGAAAGGCATTCAAGGCTGTCTCGATCGCATTGATTCGTCCGATATCCTGTACATCGTCAATCCTGATGGTGCGATCGGGAAGAGCGTTTCTCTTGACCTGGGCTACGCGATAGCAAAGCAAAAACGGTTCTTCTCATTAACGCCCATCACCGACCCGCCGATTTCTGCGTTTTCCGGAGGAGTCTTAACGACGGAAGACCTTATTGCAGTCGCATCTCGACGACCAACGGCCGATACAGAGCTCGCGTTCGCCCTAATTGCACTCGAAAAAGGAGCCCTTGATCGTTGGGGAAAGGGCGATCCTTCTGGTTGCCTGGAGATCTCCGCGCCGGACGTTTCCTATTTCGACCCGTTTGTGGAACGCCGGATCGACGGGTTAGAGGCGCTCACGCGTTACTACGAGGGACTCCGAGGCAAGATCCATATCGACCGATACGAACTAATTAACCCGAAGGCCTCCGTAACTGGAGATGTGGCGGTACTCACTTTCAACTATGTCTCATATAGCGGCAACGACCGGCATCCCTGGAATTGCACTGAAGTTTACCGCAAATCCGGAAGCCAGTGGCGCATCATTCAGACGCATTGGTCAATTACGAAGCCGGCCCAACCAGAGGGCGCCCAGGGATGAAAACAACTGCTTACCTTTCCATTCTCTGTACTGCGGTGGCCGGATGTTCCACTCCGACGAAGCCGCACATCTATGACGACCTTAATTCAATTGAAGGCATCCGCGACTCGTTTGTTCGAAGCGCAAAGGAGAATGGCCTGACTCTACCCTTCGTTCCATCAATTCGAGAATGGACGAGGCCTTCCCTAATCTCATGGCGAAAAGAAGCAAAAGCCGTTGCCCTCCCACGATGGGAAGAACTGTCGTCGGATGCGCGCAACCTTGTGACAACGATGGCAGGAAACACGACTGAACCACGGCGTTTGTTCGATCTCCTATTTCGTTGGTTTCTAGTACCCCATGAATTGACGCATGCATTTCAGGATGAAGTTGGCGCTCCGAAGAGTCCGGCGCAATCAGAACGCTTTGCGAACGACGTCGCTGTTGCGTTCCATTCGCAACAAC
Organism: Bdellovibrionales bacterium RIFOXYD1_FULL_55_31; assembly: GCA_001770175.1. GTDB lineage: Bacteria > Bdellovibrionota > UBA1018 > UBA1018 > UBA1018 > XYD1-FULL-55-31. The sequence goes on from MEQK01000038.1 coordinate 19,728, forward strand.
CGGGCGCGGAATCGCGTTTGGCCGAGCTAGAGCGGATTCTAACTTCCTCTCGCGAACGCCTTCCAAAGCCCTTGCATGACGCCGATTTTGATTCGCGCTATCAATCCCCTGACCTCGCAAGCTACGCCGCTTGCCAGGTAGGGTTCATTTTGAGCAGCTTAGAGAAGCGCCATTCACTAAATTTCGCTGAACTTATGAAGCAGCTACCGCTCTCTGTTGGCCCTGCTACCGATCGCTATTACTTGATATCCAAGTCACTCCGCTTGAGGATGCAACCACTTTATCGCTATCCGCGCGTCCCGACTCGAATCTTACCATCCGTCAGGAAGCCATTGAAAGAGATCGCCTTGCCGCCCTCACCGAGGTGATTGCGGGAATCGATCTAGATCGTGATCCCGTACTTGAGGCGGTATTTGCGCCTCTCCTTAAAAACAAGCCGCTTAAGATCAATGTGGTCGCCTTGGCTGGGATTCCGTCGCCTTACGACGCCTGGTGTTCACTACTGGACGGGACTCATACGATCTTCGTCAATCTGTCCCTTTGGGATGTTTCGCGCATCCAAAGCAAGGGCCGGCCAGTGATCCTTCACGAAATCACCCACTTCCTCTTGCGTCAGCTGAATCGACCGGAACCAAAAACGCCCGAGCAGCAACTTCAGGACATCGTCTTCGATGAAGGAATCGCGCATTACGTCGGTTATCCTGGAAATCGTTTATCTTTAGGTCACGACCGCATTTCTGAGCGACAGAAAGCCGAACAAGAGCTGTCCCGTGCCTTGCGTGCACTTTCGACTCGCTCGAAGCTTTCTCAGGCTGAGAAAGCAGCGCTTCTGCGCAGAGCCAACACGGGACCGTATTGGGAGAAGTATGGAGCGATCGCTGGAATGTTTCTGGTCTCAGACATCTACAACAAAGACGGACCTGACGGCGTCCGAAGGTATATCGTGAAAGGACCCTCGCGATGACTAGACTCTACCTCGCCCTGCAGTTTCTTCCACTCGCAGTTTTCGTCGCGGTTGCCAGAAAGAACGGATTTACGCCTGAAGCTTGGTCCATCGCCTTTCAAAGCAGTGCAATCTTCGCATTTATTGAAACGGTCCTTCTTGTCATCGCGAAAAAGCCATTAAACCGACTTCTGATGGGTGCAAACCTGTTCTTAGCGATCGGCGGTATCGCGTTCCTGCTTGAGCTGGACACGGTTTTAGCCTTCTATGGGCAGATGATGGAGACCACCCTTTTTCTCGCTGTTGTAATTGTTGGGCTGGTGTCGACGTTTTTCACTAGCCGTGGTTTCATCGAAGTAGCTGATCGACAGCCTCAGGACATCAGACGATATTCCCAATACCTTCTCGTTATAACTGCTACTTGCACCGTGGTCTCGGTGATTTTTCGAGGCAATGTTCTTCTCGCAGGGACTGTTCCATTTGTTGCCCTCATAGTAGCCAGAAAGCTTCTTCAAACGAAATTGCAGCGAAGGACAGTGCAATGAAGCCGACAGAACTCGCTCGCGAACTTTGGCTGCGGATGGACCAACGTAATCTTACTCCAAAGGGATCAAATGCTGCCATGACGCTGCGTAAGCTACTTTTGGTCACCACGACATTATTTTTGTCCTTCTTTTCCCTGATTGCCATTGTCGCGGTGGCCAGGCACTTTGGTATCGAGCCTCGCATACTCAAAGATCCCAACCACGTATTTCATCCCGGAGCTGTAGCTACGGTAATAGCAATCCTTTTAGTTCCAATCGGCATCGTCACGATCACCCAATTTCTGCTTCATCAGAGCACTTTCAGGTCTATTGGGGCTACGCCATTTTCTGCGATCGACTTTGCAAAGGGCTTTTTTGCAGGGCTTGCGGCAAAAGCGGTTGCTTTGGTTATTGCAATAGTAGCTTCAGAGCAGGTTTCGTTCGCTCTGGCTATTCCGGCAGATACTTTCGCTTTTGGGATTGAAACTTGGGCACTGTTGTTTTGCTGGTACCTGGCTCTTCTCGTTTTGAATTCTATAAATGAGGAACTGGTTTATCGGGCCTATCCAATCGGAACCCTGGTTGACAATAAGACTACTCATCGTCTGGCTTTCCTTCTAATTATTGCGGCAGCACTTCTGTTCTCACTAATGCACTTTGTGATTGAGGAGCCCAGTTTGTGGCGCTTCCTGTATCGCCTAGCTTTTGGAGGTCTTACCGGACTGGTGTTCTTGGAAACCCGAAGAATTGCGCCCCTAGTGGGGATTCATACCGGCTGGAACTTTGTCGCCCTGAGCTTCTCTGATACTGACTGGCGCATGGGCGGCCTGCTACACATTACAGGACTAGCCCCTACAACTGAGCTGCATGCAAACGTTTTCGTTTTAGCAGCAGCCACCCTCATGTTTTTCTTGCTCCAGAAGCAACGGAGCGCACGCATGAAACACCAGCTCGAAAGGCGCTCCGACGTTAATGGAAAGAAGGAGGCTTCATCGTGATATATCGCAATTTTTGTATCGGCAACACCTCTATCCAGATTCGCGATTTCGAAGAACGCGATATCGAGCCAATGGTCTGGTTTCTTCGAGAAAGCGATCGGCAGGAGCTGGCCGATTTTGGCGTGGACTTATCGACCATTCCCGACGCTGAGACACTTCGAACACTGCTCAGGACGCGCATTAGCTCCGATCGCCGCGACTTCCTCGTGATCGCTCAGGAAGGACAGATGATCGGATACGTTTCCGTTCCAGAGTTCCGCGATGGTGAAGCAGCGGTTCATGCTCATATCATCTACAAGGACAAACGCCGGCTGGGGGTCGGGCGCGCGGCACTGCCTTGGGCGCTCTCCATTCTTTTTAACAACCTCCACGCCGAGAAACTCATCCTCGAACCAAAGACAACCAACGTCGGAATGAACACCCTAATTCAGTCCTTCGGATTGCGGCCAGTGAAGACCTATGTCACACAGGCTTCAGCGTTTACCGGGGCGATTGAGGTGAACCGGTATGAGGTCACAAAAGTGGACATCGAGAATCTTCTAAGGTTAACGACGTGATCTGGGCGTTCCGTTCAAGCTTCAGATTTCTTGACCAAATTGCCGCAGCATGTTAACCGTGCGGCCTTCCAATCCTCCAGGAGGCATTATGCTCCGTTTCCAGAAATACGCCCTCGTCCTTGTTCTCAATCTGGTCTTCTCGCTCCTTGCACAAGGCGCAGATTTTGGCCCGGATTTCGAGGATTACATCCGAAACGTGATGGACAAGTACAAGACTCCTGGAGTCGCCGTTGCGGTGATTGGCAAAGACGGAGTGCTCTACAAGCAGGGATTCGGATACAGGGACATTGAAAAGAAGCTACCTGTAACACCCAGGACTCTATTCGCGATTGGTTCGACGACAAAGGCATTCACTGCAGCGGCAACGGGAATACTGGTCGATGAAGGCAAAGTGAGTTTCAACAGGCCCGTCAAACAATACATGCCGACGTTCGCCCTGCATGACCCCGTGGCAACTGAACGCGCAACTCTTCGAGATCTTTTGGGCCACACGACGGGGCTCCCTCGCCACGACCTCATGTGGTACGGCTCAAACTGGACCCGCCAGGAGCTTTTCGATCGCCTCCGTTTTCTTCAGCCGTCAGCCGCGTTTGGCGAGAAATTTCAATACAACAATCTAATGTTCATGACCGCGGGCATGCTGATCCAGACGCTTAGCGGATCAACATGGGAAGAATTCATCAAATCACGGATTTTTGGTCCGCTCGGGATGAGCTCAAGCACCCTCTCTACCGAGGAGTCACAAAAGAGTGACGATTTTTCACTTCCCTACGCCGATGCAGGCCCGGCCGGAATTGTCGCCATGCCTTTTAGAGATCTTACTGCAATCGCGCCCGCCGGTTCTATCAACTCCAATCTTGAAGACATGAGCCGATGGGTGCGTCTGCATCTCAATCAAGGTCGGTGGAATGGTAAGACGCTGATTTCCGAGACGTCGATAACCGAGGCGTACAAGCCACATATTCTTACTCGTAAGGCGGGTGCACCGTTTCCGGAGTTTTCGGATTCTTACTATGGAATGGCTTGGGGCATCCTCGACTTCCGCGGACATCGGATGCTCAGCCACGATGGGGGCATCGACGGTTTTGTTGCAAACGTCAGCTTCATGCCTGATGAGGGCTATGGTGTTGTCGTTTTGCTCAACAACACAAGCATCTCCGCTCAAGCACTCGCCTTCCACATCTGGGACCGCATCTTGAATGTCGCGCCGTCAGATTGGATTGAAAGATTCAAAGATACCCCGTCACAGCCCAATCCTGATCCAGTCTTTACGCCCAGCGATCGACCGCTCGATGATTTTGTAGGCGTCTACGAGAACCCTGCTTACGGAAAGGTTACGATCACAGCTGGTCACGATCAAGCGCCAGGAGCTGATCTGATCGTCGTGTTTAACGTAATCACCGCCCCGCTCCGACACACGCAGAATCTAGAGTTCTCGATCCCTGGAGTGCCACAGGAAGCGATTCGCAAAATTTCTTTTGGCCAGAATGACAACGGAAAGATTGTCAAATTACGATGGAAACTGGAAGCGTCCGCTGATCCGATTGAATTTACTCGATAGGCTAGCCGCTCCCCAACGGATTCCGCGCTCTATATCGTTTATGCTAACGCCGTGTTCTTCGACATGGAAATGCGCACGCCGAACGCTCGTACTTCTCGGCCGATCGCTTGATAAAATCCCTACTTCAATATAAACCGTAGTCATACAAGGTCATTCATTCGTACTGATTTCTCGCAGAACAGAACAATACGTTGCCGTTTAATTACAGCGACTTACGAATCAAATTGGACCCACCTCTTCCTACCGTATCGCCCGAGAATTTGATACAGACACGGCCAAGCTGGATCGTGAAATAATGCGACTGCAAGCCTAGCAGCGAGAGTCGTCGCACGCACACGCGTGCGCGTGT
>MEQK01000039.1 GCA_001770175.1 Bdellovibrionales bacterium RIFOXYD1_FULL_55_31
CATAGTTCTTCAATGTGATTCTGGCCGTTCTTGTGCCGGAGGTCATCAGCACAAGACCTTCATAGTACGTCCCGGCCATGATGTTCACGGTATCCCCGGGCCTAACCGAATTCAGGCTTCGCTGAATGGTTCTAAATGGAGCGGAGGTGCTTGTTCCGACGTTAGAGTCATTTCCCGATGGTGATACATAATAGGAGGCGGCCCAAGCCGCTGAGGTGCCGAGAGGCGGCACCAGAAAAATTAGACACAAGAACAACGCAATCCTACCCAAATTAATCGTCATGAGCATGTCCCCCGACATTTAAGCTATAAGTCAGGTTAACATCTCCATGTTCCTAAAAAAATGTGTCATTTTGGACACGGGTACACGCCGGAATTACAAGCCTGATATTTGGCCGCAGATTTTATGGACGGTTTTTCGTGACTGATCCTCGAAACCGTATTCTGAGATCCTCCGAAGTAAGCGCATAGGTCAGAAGGTCGCGCCATTTTCCGCGAAGAAGACAGCTCGTTTCTTTCGGCCCTCGAAGCGCATTCCAAGCGACTTCGCGAGGGCGATCGAGCGTTCATTTTGCGGTTCAATCCCCGCCTCGAGTCGATGGAGTTTGAGGTCACAAAATCCGAGTTTCAATGCGGCTTTGACGGCCTCTTTGCCGTATCCGTTGCCCCAGAAGGCGCTGTCGATTCTGTATCCGAGATAAGCGCTGTGAGAAAGGGATCTGTATACTTCCATAATGGCTATAAACCCGATCAGTTCGCCACTGTCTCGAAGAAATACTCCGAAGGTGTAAGTGAAATCCCGCCTTTCATCGCTGCGGAGTTTCTTAAAAAATTTACGAAACGCGCTCAATGAGGCATCGCTTGGTTTCTTTATTATTCGGTCCCAACGATTTTTTGCGCGTTGGGTGCGTAGCTTATATTCTTTCCACACGCCGTAATCGGACACTCTGAAGGTACGGAGTTCCAGTCGTTTCGTCCTCTTGGTTGGGTCTTTTGGGAGCTTCATCATCGCAGTATGCCGAAGGGGATGTGAACAGTCAAAACGTCGGCGGCGAGTTGAATTCGGGTGAGGCGGGGAGCTTGTGACTACGAATCGACGTCTAAGCGTCAATCTGGCAGCAGGTTACATTTTTATGGTTTTTTGACTAGACTCTCCCCATGGGGGAGGGGCGATCCTACCGAAAAGAATTTGATTCGAAATCGTGCACGGTCAAATCATTGGAAGGCGGAACCTTCCTGACGCTGATTCACAAAGGCCCTTACGAGAGCATAGGCAGATCTTATGAGAAGATTCTGTTTTACTTGAACAGCAAAGGCTACAAGGCGAAATTGCCCGTTCGCGAGGTCTACCTGAAAGGGCCGGGAATGATCTTCAAGGGAAACCCGAAGAACTATCTGACTGAAATCCAGATTCAAATTGCAGTTCCTATGAGTACATGAATGCCACTAGTACCGCGTAATTTCGAGTTTTCCGCGCGTCATTCAACGCGGCGATATAGTTTTTTCGGCGGTCCCTTGGCGTGTATTTCAGCGCAGCTCCCCAGGTTGGAACAGTCCAGCCATGTTTTTCACAAAAATGCTCGACTATGATTCTTCCAAACCTGCTGTTCCCATTCGCAAAGGGATGAATGGTTTCGATCTGCTCGTGGAATCGTGCAGCTATTTCCTGTTCCGAAAAGGATTTCTCTTTCAGCCAATATGGCAAGGTCGCCTTCGAGTTGCCGTAGACCTGTCCAAATTTGGTAGGGTTCGTGAAAATCCGGATTGTTCAGCTCGTGAGTGCGAACTTGACCAGCCCATTCCCAAACATCGGAAAAGAGCTTCTTATGTAATTTGAGCCAAAAGGTATACGTCGTTCCGGGGTCATTCTGCTTTGCCAGCCACGCAAGTCCTTCGGCAATATTCTGTTCCTCGTATTCGTCGAGTTCTCCCATTGTCTGGATGTGTTTTGGTTTAAGTCCCTTGTGAAGTTCGGTGGGAAGGGGAGTTTGACCGTCTCGGTCTTTGAACTGGAAGTTACTCACCAGACATCGCCTTTCTCCAGGAGCTTACTGGCCAGCAGTTCTACCCGTTCCTCCAACGATTGCTCGACGCGCTGATCTTCCAAGGTCATGTGCACGTCTGCGGACGCCAATGTGCGCTTCGCCTTCGCCCGTGCCGCTTGTTTCAGCAACTCGTCGATGTCAGTCTTCGGGACGAATGCATAGACGAACTCGCATTCCATGGCATTGGCCATTTTCTTGAGGGTCGCAATAGAGGCTGTGCCAGCAGCCTCGCGAATCCACCCAGGCCGGCCGGGAATCGATGTTCCATTATGCTGCGCGCCTGAGGACGGTCTGATTCCTGCTTCATTGAGGAAATCCAGACGAGGACCTTATGAAACAGATTACGCCCTACCTGATGTTCAAGCGAGATGCTGAAGCGGCAGCCGAGTTCTACGTCTCTGTGTTTCCGAATTCAAAAATCATCAAGAAGACGTATTGGAGTGAGCTCGAGATCGACGACATGAAAAAGAAGGGGTTTCCCGAAGATCAGCTGCCAGGCGCGGCCGGTTCCGTCAAGACGGTCTCTATCGAAATCAACGGCCAAAGATTCGAGGCATGCAACGGAGGGAGCCCGTTTGAGTTTTCGATGGGAGTTTCGTTCTTCACGAATTGCGAAACGCAGGAAGAGATCGACAATTATACCGAAGCGCTCCTCAGTGACGGCGGCGAGCAGTTCGACTGCGGGTGGGTGAAGGACCGCTTTGGGCTTTTCTGGCAAGTCGCGCCGGCATTTATGGTCGATGTGATGAATGGACCAGATAGTGAGCTGGCGGCACGGGTGTCAGTGGCGCTTTTTCAGATGAAGAAAATCGACATCGCCAAGCTTAAGGCGGTAGCTGGATTAGCTCCGAGAGAGGCGGAAAGTTCTGCGGCTTGATGAGATGGTGTTGAGCAATCCAACGATTGTTCCATCGACTTGAATTTACGACAGGCCGCCGTCTAAATTAAGTCGGCGGTTATTCCGAAACTATAGATGTGAAACCATGGCACGGTTGCGTCAAATGTTTGACCATCCTTTTTGTATTTTTAGGTGCTCAATCGTCCGGTGCCGCGAGCGCCGAGGCTCCGATGCCGCTCCCGAAACTGAACCCGAAGAAATTCACGGTCTGTACCGCGACGATAAACTCGACTGAGGAAAAGGACGCTTTCCAGAAGGCGCTTAACCCTAACGAATTCGAGTTTATTGAATTAACGACCTTGGGAAAGAATCCCACGAGTAGTGCGAAGCCTGACTACCAGGAAAGCGAGGCTTGGATCGATCGAGCCTGTCAAAGTGGAATCCGTTGCGATCTGGTAATCATCTCCGGGCATTTTGGTGGGACTTTTTTTGGTTCTTCGGGTTATCGTCTTCCGCTTAACAAACTCGAGAGCCATAGCTGCGCCAATGACTGTACCGGAATCTTGTCGCATCCAAGAGAGGTATTTCTATTTGGCTGTAATACGCTCGCGACGAAATCAAAAGATCATCGCACCCCGGAAGAGTACGTTCAGGTACTCGTGAATGATGGTTTCTCTCGCTCAGAAGCAGAGCGCATGGCCGAAGGGCGGTATGGGGCATTTGGACCAGAAAACCGTGATCGCATGAAGCGGGCTTTCCAAAAAGTGCCTCACCTCCTTGGCTTCGATTCAGTGGGACCATCTGGGAAGACGGCTCTTCCGATGGTTCAAAAATATCTCGAAGCCATCCCGAATTATGCTGAGCATCTGGAGAAGGACGCGACTGCTCAGTTGGTTTCCGGAGTGATATCTCTCAATCGTTATTGGGAAACCGCCATGGTGGGTTCGGCATTTGCGCAATGCTCTGGTCTTTTGCCGACCGACCCCTCATATAACGACCAGTCGCGAATTTGCGCGCTTTACAACGTTTCCAGCCCAGTATCGGACCGGATAAAAATCGCAAGGGACATGCTTAAAAGTGATCGGTGGATGTCCTTTTTACCGTCTGTGGAAAGCTTCCTTACTCAGTATGCATCGAATGATCTCGACGAGGCGGGAAAAGCCGCGTTATCAGATCTGCAGAACGACGCCGAGCTCAAGAGCAAGGTACTTTCAGCAATCGAAAAGCTTCGGGCCCCCGTTCTTAAGCTCGAATGGACTGGTTTTGCCCATCGCATGAAATGGATCGAGGATGAAAGATTCAACGAAACAGCGCGACGAGCCGTCTTGAACACGCTCAAGCCTCCGATCAGCCGAGGAACGGCGGACATTCTTTGTAGCTTCCCCAGGGGAATAAAAGAAGCCGCGAAGATCACTCCTGTTGATATTAACGAAACGCTGTACCGTTCTCATAATGGGTTGGCGGCAATTTCGTGCCTGAAACTTGGATCGCACTATATCGATGTGAGAAAAAAAATCCAGCAGAACATCACGGGAAACGCGCCACTAAAGGGTGACGCCCTGATGTACGCTCTTGTAGTTATTTCTGAACCTTTGCCGAATTCAGACCCGGATTTGGAGATTAAAATCGAAAAACAGATTCTTAAAGTGCTGAAAAATAGAGCGGCAAAGAAGGAGTTGCGACAAATTGCATACTGGGCTTTAAGAGGAACAGGGATGAGGACCCAAGGCGCTATACAGATGGCCTCCGATGCAGCCCTTCACTCGAAAGAGATAAACATCCGTAACATAGCAATTGCCGCACTGGCGGACTCGAAGACCCTATCGCAGGCAACTGTTACTGCGCTAGAAGCGCTGCTTTTTGATCCGAATGACAGTATTCGAAATAGTGCTGCTCAAATATTTAGCAAGCATCCTGCTTCGAGAAAGACTGTGCTACGGGTTCTTGAGCGCTGGTTTGACCCCGCAACGCAGAACGCTTGCTACGAGTGCAGCTGGGTACTGCAAGCGTTCAAGAATCCAAGGCCCGACGATCTGATTCGCCTGGCGGCATTGCTGGATCGACCGGGATTTACAAACGGTTATAGTATAGGGGCTTTCCTGAAGCAGCAGGAGTCTATTCCGGATGTACTACTTGGAAAGCTCGTTACCACTGCCCTTGACCCGACCAGGTATTATCAAGGGGCGTGGCAGGTTGTAGATATATTGAAGCGACCTGAAGTTGCCGCACGTCTCCTGTTGGATCCTCAAATCAAGAAACTTTTGATCAATGCGCCAGAGCAGAGCTATTGGGCGGCAGAGGTGCTTGCCAATACTCGCTCGGTAGACCCAGAGATTCAGGCTGCTTTAGCTGCCAAAGCAGACTATGGAAATGTGGATAAATCAAAGCTGGTTACGCAAGTACTGATTGATGCACCCCAGATTGCCCCCGAGGCAGAAAGGGTCCTTGCAGACGCACTTTCCAGGACCTGGTGGCCCCATGATTACGGTTGCTGGAAGATACTGGAAGAGAAAGGGGTCAAGGACGTCGAGGCCCAGAAAATTATCGCCAAATGGATTAACCGCTGTATCGGGGATCCATGTGATCGTGCTGAAGCACTCCTCAAGAAATCAAATCCAACAGATTCCGAGGTTCTTCAACTGCTAGAGACAAGAGTTCGATAGCGAGTCAGGAATTATCGTGAGAGGTTCACGCGCGCTCTTGATCGCTACTCGAGCGGCGTAATTTCATCGCCAATCTGAAAGAAGTACGGCTTATCTTGCTGCTCACAAGGCTCGATAACATTTGAACGCTTGTCTTTTTGCTGAAGGTGAACCGAACAAGCCCAGTGGAGACGTAATAGTTTGAGCCGTCTTTCTGATAAGTGTATTGACCGAACTGAACGAGACTTCCTCTTGTTGTACCAACATTGAAAATATCAATGTCAGAGTACGATTCGTGTTTGCCAGGAGTGTACCCAGGGGCTGAATCTACGAGCTCCCAGTTTTGCACGGACGAAGCTTTAAAGGCGGCGGTGCCCCAAGCGTAGCCGTAGTTCTTGGCAGGATCGTCAAATAGCTCAGTGGTGTAGCTGTAATTGAGGGTAAGACTGTTCAGCCGTTCTGTGTAAAGGTGTTCGTGGGTTTCGCTGGTTTCCGCGGAAACTGGAATAGCTTCGAACTCCCGTTGTGTCGAAATCTTCAACAATGGTTCACAAGACTTTCCCGATCAGGCTGTCGTGGGTATATCGAATGGAAAAGTGATCGGCCCCGTCGGTCCCAGTTCCTCGTTTGTAAATCCGGCCATTATTGGAATCGCCAACCTTGTGGGAGGCACAATACAAACCTCAAATGGCCGAACTATATCAACTGTTTTTCAAAATTCCTTGCAGGATTGTGCCCGCTGAATTCTGATGAGAGGCGGCCTCAAGAACGCCTGACCTATCTATTGAATTTAAGCGAGATTTTTAATCTTGAAAAAGAAAAAACTCGGAAAGCACTGTAAGATAGTCCTATGGCGTACAGCTTTATGGGGCTCGACGAGGGCGTATCGAAGATTCTCGGTGAGGCAGGTTTTCATCTTTCTCGGCAAGGGGCCATTTCACTGGTGAGTGGTGTTCCTGTTTTGATTCGTCTCGGCGCAGAAAAGAGCTTGTTTGTTCTTGGTCTTTCAAATGCCGACGGCAGTCTAGTGATTGAGTCGCTGAAGATCAGTGGCCTATCAATCGAAGATAAGAAAGTAAACGTCGCGTCCGATCATGTGAGTGTGCCATTGGGTGGGCGGATATTGAGGAAATCAGCAGGAGAGGACGCTCGGAAGTTGCTGACTTTTCTTGAGAGGATGTTACCTGGAATAGTTGATCGGGCATCAGCGTCATGTAGCTACTGTGAATCCAATGAAGCTTCTGTTGCTGTTATCCACGATGGAAAGCCCCGGGCGGCGTGTAGAAAGTGCCTAGAGTATCCCGATGTAGCGAATCTCGTCGAACGAGGTATTTCCTTCGAGGAATACCGGACCGGGCTCGCTAGGTTTTCAAAAAATCAGAGAATTCAGTTCGCTGTGATTCCCTTTCTGTTTTTGCCGATGTTGATCTCTTTGAAGGTGCTATCTCGGTATCCCGAATGGAACGTTCTGGATCGGGGCAAGTTCAGCTGGTTTGTGCTTATCGCACATGTGCTAGCTACATGCGTTCTAATTGTCGTTTTTAAAATAATTCCGAGAGTAGACGAAATATTTTCTACAGGCAGCATGCCTGGTTTTGAAAAGTGGGCGAAGTGGTTCTTTGCGATTTTGATCCCGATGATGACAGTAGACCCGCTTGCCTATTGGGGCCCAGTCTTCTTGAATAGCCACCTCGATCGTACGATGGGGACTTACTACATCTGCGAGGTCGTTCCAAGGATCGGATATCCAGGGAATGACCTTCGCTGTGATGGCATTGCGGATACGGTGCGAGTCCCTCATGGCAAGGTTTACTCGGAAGCAATTGATATGCGACACCCGGGAACTCGCGTTCGGATACTCGTGAAAGATGGTTGGTTGAAGGCAAGGTGGGTTGCGCACGTGAAAAAGGTTCTTTAAACCGTCTAGTTGAAGCGGAAAGCTGCTTGTAAGAATGTTGTCACAAATGTCATATTTGTGGCGATGCTGACGTATCTTGATGCCCTCAACAAGGTAAATGATCCGGGCGCTTGGGTAAGCGAAGAGTCGCTACCTTGTTTTTACTCGGATACGTAGGTGATAGTGCTTGCCGTCAAATTCGATCCCGCCCTTTAGTTTCCTATTCAGTCGGGAAATCATTCTGTGAAAGCGGTTGTCTAGAAGTTGTGTTTCACCTTGGGAAGGCCATAACGCCTCTATGAGCAGCTGTTTACTGGATCTTTCCTGCATCAATAACTTTAATAATCGAGCTTCCAGGCTAGAAGGTTTGAGCACGAACCTGGAACTTCCGTCAGGTGATTCAATGCGACCTGTGGAAAAATTCCAATCCCATAACTGCTGATCGGATGCGGTTATGTTAGTCGTTTGCGATTGCTCCAGCTTCTCGAATTTTTCCTTCCATCCACCGGGAACTACTGCAAAACGTTTTTGATCCGGAAGCGGACCCCCAAGTCGCCATCGTACGTAGGCTAAAGGAAATTCAATCCGAGCATCCACTGGCTCTATCACGTATTCCATAAACGACCGGCCTCGAAATGAATCATTCAGGTCCAGGGAGATGTCTGCCGCGTGAAGCAGTGCGAGGTGATAATCTGAGGTGGGTCCAAAGACCTCAAAAATCGCAATCGCTTTGGATATTTCCTCGAGTGAGGCATGTAGCCGGTTCAGGTCTTCAAAAGCATGAGCCTTCTGGCGATGAATCATCGCTTGGACCTGAAGGCACTTTCTGTCATCGATGTGCAGCCTGACTTTGCCTTCGAGTTCTCGTAAGGCGTCGAGCTGCTTTAGCGGGGCAAGTTGAGTAGGTCCGCTAACTTCCCCAATAATGGCATTGAATGAGGAAACGTATTCGCGATCGTACATTCTCAGGCGGCCGAACACTTGTTCTGCTTTGCGAAAATGAGTAATGCCGGATTTAAAGTTCTTTAAGTGGTATTCCCAGTGGCCGCGGACTAATGAGCGTTCCGCTTCGAGCCACGAATTTTCTGGAATCGGAAGAGTAATCCAGGAGGTGTCTTCGCCTGGATCGCCTCGTTTGATGGCGAGGCGAACAGCAACGAGTCTTCGTATGCTCTCTGCATCCGGGTGTGTCGTGCCTTTCCGAAGTTCATTGATCCCGCGGGCTGTGTCTTCATAGCGACCTTGGACGATCATCTCGACGAGAGAATAATAGACTGCCCGTAGCTCCTGCCCGCGAGTAACTGGATTAGTTTTTGATTCTAGTTTGGAACGAACGCGATTCAAAATCTTCCCCTGCTAGAGCACACCTGGGCTCTACTGTCCGTATCGGTAGAATTCTCTTTAATTGTTAGGAGTTAGATAAAGATTCTCTTTCAGCTTGGGCCTTATGGTCTTCTAACCGGTTTCAGTAATGTTTTCGGTAAAGGGTTGAATAATTCAAAGATTTAGTCCGAAAAGAGAGTGATGCGATTCCGTGTAGTGCTTTTGCATGACACCCTGATTTTCTCTCTCATACTGACGGCATTTGGAAACCCCTGTTTTTCGGATTCCAGGGGTGATGCTGCGGCATGCGTAATCTCCAATGGGCAAACGGACCTCGTGAAATGGGTGGAATCGGTCTCCGGTAATTTGCCCCAAAGTGATCAGTGTGAAGTCGTAGAAGTCCTGAGTGCTCGAACTATTGCGGGCATGAAATTTAACACGAGCGGTCAGGGGGCAACATTTCGATCGGTCGGTGAGCCAGGCAAGACTTTTATTCTCACGGCTTCACATGTTGTTTCTGGCGCTGAATCGGTTGAGCTGAGATGTGGAGAGAAAGTTTATCGCGCAAAAGTCCGTGGCAGCAGTCCGACCAGGGATTTGGCTGTCTTAGAGGTTGAGGGCGAGCCTGCAAAGGACTTACGTGCGCTCTTCGTTTGGGACAGGCAAGCGCTGCCTATTCCAGAGATTTTGCACAAACTTCAAGTCAGTGATCGGGATTTTTTGCATAAAGGCAGCTATTTTCTCCAGACCTCGTCTGATGCTGTTAATCCGGAGGCGCTTCGCGTAGCGAAGTTAACAAAGGACGGACTTCGACTGGTTCCTAATCGAGTCCCAGTTCAAGTCGAAGTAATTCCGAATCCTGCTGAACATCCATTAGTCGGAAGTGTAAATGCCCTTTCATTGAAGCGACAGGGTGTGCGGCCAGGAATGAGCGGAAGCCCGATAATCTACTCTGTCATTGATCCGATTCAGCGGAAATCGGAAGGGGCGCAGCCTGAACAGCATTTTCTCGCAGGCATTCTAGTAAAGACTTTTGTCAACGAGACCGAGGCCGTGGCTATTCCTATTGAAACTATTAACGAGACACTCCCATCGCTTATGAAAGGAGTAGATCCGGCACGTTCTAGCGACTCGCCCTTTTATTATGAGAAGAAGGTCAGCTTTGGATCAGAAGGTCTGATTGAAACACCAGAGATCACATTCCGCACGGAGCACGGGGAAGAGAAAATACAGGCGGTTTGCCCAGGTCCATTTTCTAATTCGTCCTCGGGTTTAAAGATTACCGCTAATGTAGGCAAAGGCGGCTCCGGCGATTCTGGCAAGGGCGGCTCCGGTGATTCCGGCAGTTCCCGCAAAGCCCCGCGCGAGTCGAAGAGTCTGGCCAAAGATGGATTCTATAATTCTAGCATTTACTCCCTTTACCGCGACCACTTGGGCTGTAAGGAATACGGACTGCGCGACTCTTTCGGAAATGTTTTTACCGCGATCAGAAAAGAGGGCGGCGGGGTCGTAAGGGTGGAGTCGATTGAAGATGTTTCAGATTTTATTCAGAAGTACGGAAATAGATTTCCAGAATACCTGAGGACCAATGGTCTGAAGGCTACCGATGGGGATGAGGCTTATCGTCGCTTCTGCAGTGATCCGAAATTATTCAGTCGCCAGGGGCACCCTCGTCAAGTTCGAATGGAAAGAAGGGATTTTGACCCCTACAATGAAGATACCGCTCATTTCATGTCCGCAAGTGAGTTGGATAACGGAGACGAAATTTGGGGGATAAAGTTTAACGTAGAATGCAATGCGGGGTCGAAGACTGTCCGGGTTAAAGCTGAGAAGGATGGGGTCGCACTTGATTTGAAATTCAAGCCGAACTCATGGAGCGGGACTGTCGAGTTTAGGGGATGCAAGTCCAAGATTTCCAATGAGTCAAAATCTTTGTGGTTCGCAGCCCATAAAGATGAGTATCTCGACTTTCAGGTTTCACTATCTCCTGGCGAGGACTTTTTAGATTTCAATATTTTCTCTGCCAGCTCTAAGTGTCTGCGCGGACACGATACGCGAACTCATGTCACTGGACTTCCTCCGAAGGATGGAAAAGCTGGGCCAGTGTGGTTGAATAAACTGAGATTGAAGTTACCTCTCGAAGGTCAGAGGCAGCGAACGAACGAGAGAGAGCTGACGCTAGAGCAGGAAAAAGAGGAAAAAGCGCTTATCAGTTCAGACGAGATCTTGATGAAGCAAGCTCGGCGGGATCTGATTGGCAACCCAGATGCTGTTAAGGAGGCTATTCGGATCTTCCATCAGCGTGAACTCGCGGAGCTGAAGAAACCAAGAGTGGGTGGGGTCACTTATTGGCATCGAATCGATCTACTCCGGATGAATATCGGATATTTGAGAAGCAGGCTCAATCAAAAAGAAATCCATTAATTTCAACAAACCACGAAACGTCAGAGCATGTCAGCAGTAATAGAATGCCCAGCGTAATACTCTCTATTTAATAGCGGCACATGAGCCGCACGGTGCAACGCAGATTGTCGCCGAAAATCGTAGTCTTGGAGGGTGCGATGAAAAAGATGGCATTGGTTTTAATAGTGGCTTCAATCACCTGCTCTGCAAACCCTGCTCACGCAATGGGCAAGAAGCGGGTGAGCGCGGTTGATCCATTGTGTGGTGCGGAGCTGAGTCTGAATAGGCAACTCGGGAATGACACTCTTCTTACGGTTACCGGGTCAGAGATTAACGACGCCTTTGCACAGCCGCAAACAAAAAGCGTGGTCGTCCATGTGGCGATTGGTGGCGGCGAAACCTGGGGAAAACGTCCGAGAAACGACGTCCTGATGACTGGAAGGATCTGTGATAAATCGAAGCCTCAGCAATACATCGCCACGACAGATTCGTGGTTTAACGAGCGCATAAGAACGTATGTCGCGAATAAATATGCTTCAGACAATGGCCTCGATTCAGGTGCAGTAGACTGCAGGTTGTCGAGCTCCAATCAGCAAGTGACTTGGTCTCAGTACAGGGTTTCCACAAAAAAGGAACGCAATATAGGGACCGGATTCTCAGAATACTGGCGGGAGGCTGACTCCTGCTATCAAATCCAATATAATTTTGAAAACGCTTCATTGAGGTATCGGTGTTTCCGAGTCGAACCGCGACCGCTCGAGGATGTTCGTAAGGACTTCTGTGCCACGAGTCTGAGATGCGAAATGGCGCAGTCCAATGACCTCATTAAGTCGCAAATTAGAACAGAGCGTGCAGCATATTGTTCCGGTAATCTTCAGGCTGTGTTGGTTGGAGGGGACGATTCCGGAAATTCCGATTCAGCGATAAGCTCCAATGCGAAGAAAGTGGCTGAGGCACCAGTGTCAGAGGCTGATGCCGCCGAGGACCAGAGCCGAGCCGCGGCAGCTAAGTAATTCTTCTCCAAGAGTGCATTACTACAAGAGTCTGTAACAGGGGTGATTTAGGGTGATGAAGCCGCCTGATCTCCACGAACCCCTTCTTCCCAGGTGTTGCTATTGTTAGAAACCAAAATGGCACAGGGCCGGAGCCCTGAGCCATTTTGGTTTGGTGGACACGCTGGGAGTCGCCTTCGCTCGTTCGCGCCGCCGCTCTCGCGCCTTCACGCTCACTTCGCTCGGCCCGCCTCACTCGCTAGAAAAGCCGTCCAGGCTTTTCTCCCCGCGCCAAACGCTCCTTAGGTCGCGTCTGTCGCGGGTCGCTCCTTCGGTTCGACTCCCACGGCGCAAGTGATTGCGCTCGCGCGCTTTCGTCTCCACATGTCGTACAAACGCAAACGGCGCCGACCCGGTTTATGGGTTCGGCGCCGTTCGGCAGATCTAAATTTGGTGGAGTCCCGGCTATCGTGGGCGAACACTTCCTAACCGTAACCCGAGCATACCCGATGAAGGGGCGAAGGGAGCGGATCGTAATTGATCCCGCGGAGCTGGCAAAACTACGCAGGTCAGGGGAGTGGACGATTGAGCGGCTGGCGGCCCGCTTTGGGGTGGGGACGACGGCGCTCAAGAAATAATTGCGGGGGTTGGGCTGAGAATCAGTCCGGCCCTCCGATGCCGATGATTTGTTTTCGTGGCGTGGAACGTTCCGCTACGAGTGCTCTGATGGCATCGAATACGGCCTTGAACTGGTGATCGTATTTCTTTTCCAGATTGTTGAGCTTTTGCGCGAGGTCTTTATGCGACAGGAGAATGTCCCGAAGTTTCACGAAAGTTCGCATGATCTGGATGTTGACCACGATAGCTCGATCACTTCGCAGGACACCAGAAAGCATGGCGATACCCTCCTGCGTGAATGCATAGGGAAGCGTTCGTCGTCCACCACGGCCTGGTGTTTTTGATATTCCAATTTGGAATGTCAAAGATTGGGCCTCGGTTTCGGTGAGGCAAAACATGAAATCCTCAGGAAACCGCTTCATATTTCGCTGGACGGCTTTGTTTAAGTTGAAGGTAGTCACTCCGTATAGGACCGCTAGGTCGGTATCAAGCATGACCTTCTTGCCACGGATCAGGTAGATTCGATTTTCAATTAACAGGTGCGTATTGAGGGAGGGTGTCATGGCCTATTTCAGTGCAGGGGCAGTGCCCGGAACTATTGGATAAATGGAAATGGTGCCATTGAAACTCGGATCCAGTGTCGTGTTATCAGATCTGGGTCGGGACGAAGTTCAGTCGGGCCTGCGCAGACCCGACTGGTTGCTATCGGGGGGGCGCCCCACGGCGCAAGTGATTGCACTCGCGCGCTTTCGTCTCCACATGTCGTGCAAACGCAAACGGCGCCGATCCGGTTTATGGGTTCGGCGCCGTTCGGCAGATCTAAAAATGGTGGAGACGGTGGGAGTCGAACCCACGTCCGAAAGCAATCGGTCGTCAGAATCTACATGTGTAGCCGGTGTTTTGGATTGGGCTCGCGGCGTCCATCGGCAAACTACGCGGGCC
>MEQK01000040.1 GCA_001770175.1 Bdellovibrionales bacterium RIFOXYD1_FULL_55_31
CTGATATCAAATTTTTCATAATATTCTCCTCTTTGGATTCGTTGGGATTCGTTGGATTTGGACGAAACTATACCTCCAAGCAGCGCGAATTCAAAAGCTCAGAAATGCGCGAGGGAATTATAGTCACGCGAAGTGAATGGCGATTTCGAGGACCCTTGAAATCTGGAATATTCGAGTCATGATTGTATGACAGGAAGTTCTGAATGTATTCAACAGGACCATTCCAATCTTTCTTAATATTTGCGAGCCTCGCCCTGCTCCTCGGCGTGGACAGCGCGGGACCGATGTCTGCGTTCGGTGATGACTGGAACAGGGGGCGCTCTGTTCAGTATGGCCTCGAAGACTACAAGCGGGTCTGTTGGCAAGAAGCGCGAGGCTTCGTTGAGAAGCATGGCTGCGAGTGGGTCAAGGCTTCCGAGATCGACCGCTATATCGCGCGCAAGAAACTGGACGGGCGATCGTTTCCGCGGGTTAAGTCCGCTGAGTTTGAAATTTCGCTAGATACCTTTCGCTTTGTCGAGGAGTGTGAGAGCGGCTTCGCGAAGAGACTGCAAGCGGCTCTGCGCGGCAATTTCAAGGGTTGCACGAAGACCGCCATTTCGAAAAAAGCCATTCTGAGCCGCCTTTCGCGAGGGGAGGATTCCGATCGAGCCGTGAACGACTCCCAGCGGTGGAAGCATATTCCGGAGCACGCGCCGGAGCTCTCCATTGAAGCTGCAACCGACACAAACGAAAACACCGTCGTCGTTAGGGCGGACTGATCTGAACAATCCCAAGTTGACAGAAGGGGACGTGGCACTTACACCTGATCTCATCTCAAGGTGTGTTCAACGTACACCTGTAAGGCAGCTGTAAGGGGAATTTTATGAAAATCGGGGCTCGCTTGATCACAGGAACCGGCTTTATCGCGCTCATTTGGGCGTCTCACATCGGCGCGTTCGCCGCTCCCGTGGATGTGCAAATTCCATCTCAAATCGGAAACGAGGTGATCTACCAGATTCTGACGGATCGCTTCGAGGACGGGAATCCATCAAATAACTGCGGGAAGAACGACTCCGGCCTGGACGCCCAACAACAATTGCTGGATCAACAGACTTGCGATCCACAGAAGAAGGATTGGAACCGTTACTGGGGCGGTGATTTCGAGGGGATCGAAAAACGTTTGAGTTATCTTCGAAATCTCGGGGTCACCCGCATCTGGATCAGCCCGATTATCGAAAACGCGCGCGGATTCGCTTCAGGCGACGGCACGCTCAAGACTGCATATCATGGGTTCTGGGGGCGAGACTGGTTCAGGCTGAATGAACACTGGACGAACAAGGGCCGCGATGATCTTGACTCCTTGAAACGGTTGATTGCCGCCGCCCAGGCCAGCGGAATCGGCGTTATCGTCGACACGGTTGCGAATCACTCGAGCCCGGCGGGGGATGCGGAGTACGGCGCTGTTTACGATTCGGGTTCTTTCGTGGCCAGCAGCGTAAAGAACGAAAGCGGCTGGTTTCGTCCCTACCCCGCCATTCGCTGGGAACTGGCCGAGGCGCCGGTCCAGGATAAAGAAAAAATGGCTTTTTTAAGGCAATATCTTTTTCAACACGAGCTCAGAGCAGGAAAAAAATCCGTCGATGATTTTGGGCAATTTCAGAATGTTTCACCGAAGGAACTCCAGAGCTTCATGCTTCAGAAATACATGCTGGCCGACCTCGCGGACTTCGACCAGGGGAAGCAGGAAGTCGCGGAATATCTTGAGCGAGCGCATGCCTGGCCGGTCAAAATGGGAGTTGTCGGATATCGGATCGATACCGTTCGTCATATTTCGCTCGACTATTGGAAAAAATTTGTGACTCAACTCAGAAACGTCAAACCCGACGTGGTCCTGGTGGGAGAGTGGTTCGGCGGCGGTCCGATGAATGCGGATTCCATGGATTTTGTCGAAAAAACCGGAATCACGATTTTCGACTTCAACCTGAGAGGAAAATTTGAAGACCTCTTCCTCAAAAAAGCCGGCCTGAAGGATTTCGGAAGCTTCCTGCAATCCAGTATTGATCCGTTGACCGGAAAAGACAGGGCCGAAAATCTCGTGACGTTCGTGGACAACCATGACTTGCCCCGAATGCAGTCTCTCGGTGCCTCGAACGGTGATGTCCTTGAGCTCTTGAAGCTTCTGTTCGCGGTTCGTGGCGTTCCGTGCGTGTATTACGGACTCGAAAATTTTCTTCACACGAAGACGGGCGGGGGCCGAGACCCCTACAATAGGGATTGGATGACTTTCCCTCAGGAATCCGCATCACCGGGTCAGCGCGTTCTCAAGGCACTGAGCGGTTACCGGAAAGCACATTCCGAGCTTCGGTTCGGGAAAACGAAGCTGGTCACGGCAGACGATCGCAGTTTGATTATCGAACGCGAATCAGAAGCCGGAAAGACCCGGATCCTTGTACAGGATTCCAAATTGGGACGGGCTGTTCCGAGGGCTCTGAAGGGCTGGCGCGAAACGCCGCTTCCCTCATCCAAGGGCAGTCGTTGGACAGTGCGCTACTATAGCCCCCCGGCTGAGGCCGGGCGATAATCCTCAGGCCTCGTAGTTGGCCCACTTTTTCGCAAGCTGACTGTAAATCATCATGCCGATCGCAGCCACCACTCCGATTGCCGTGAACAGGTACCAAAGTTTGTAAGGATGGTAAGTGTTCCAAAGCAGGGTTGTGACCTCGACGGGCGATTTCCCGAGTGTCGTCTGCAAAACCGAAATCGCGTCGGTTCTCTTGATCTTGTCCACCGCGTCCGCCGCCATTCCCACGTTCTCCCGAAGATAACGAAGCGCCAGAAACGCTTTGTCGCCGAGGGTGTCGTAAATTTTTCCGCCCATATAGGAGCCGTAAGCCCAGCCGATCGCCATCGGCATGTTCGCGTAGCCGAGGTAAAGGGCCTTTTTTCCGGGCGGTGCGATGATCGCGAGATATTCGTTCATCTTGGGGCTGGAGATCATTTCTCCGAACGAGAACAGGAAAATCCCGAAAAGGCACATCGCGCCGGACATTGTATACCCCGACACCACGAGTCCGAGCGCCGCAAGCAAAATTCCAAGCACGATCGAGGTCAGTCGCCGGATACGCGCCACCAGAGCGGCAACTGGAATCATGAAAACGACGATCAGGCCGGGATTAAGGTTGATCAGCCACTCCTGTTTGATCTGGAGTCCCCGCGCGGTTTCGGCGACCATCATGCCCGCGTTGAGACCGAGCGCCGCGACGATTCCCGAGGTGTCCACCCAGTCCTCTATGAAATTTGGAAGCATATCCCAGAGCTGATTCAGCATCAGCCAGAAGCCGGACATGATGCCGATAAAAAGGAGAAGCCTCGGACGGAAAAACTCGACCATCGTCAGCTTGATGACTTCCCAGGGACTCCCCCTCACCCCGCCACCCGAGTCGACTTCCTTGTAGGTGAACAGGGAGATGTAGTTGAGGGAAACGATGATCGCGCAACCGTAAAAAACGTGAGGCCAAGATAGCGCGTGAAGAAATCCGGCAAGCGGTGGGCCGAGGAAACCGCCGATATTCACGACCTGGTAAAAGAAGCCCCAGCCAACGGAAGAGTTGTTGCGGTTCAAGCCTTGAACGAGCGTACCCTGCACGCCCGGCTTGAAAATCGCCGTTCCGGCGGCGAGGGTGAGACACCCGACGAGGAACATCCCGAATTCCCTCTGTGTCGCCATGAGGATGTAGCCAACGATTTTCAGGGTGATGGAAGCCGCGATGGTCTTTTTATAGCCATAGCGATCGGCGAAGCCCCCCGTGAAAATGGGGAGCAGACACTGCATCAGCGCCCACCAGGCGAAGATGGTCCCCTTTTGGGTGTGCGTGAAGTGCAGTCCGGCGGGGTCTTCGGCACTCGCGATGTAAATCGGGATGACAACCCGGACGCCGTAATAGGCCAATCGCTCGAGCATCTCCATGATGTTCGCCACCCAAAAGGGACGAGTGAAGCTTCGTACCTGGTCCATGAAGGGAACGGGGCGCTCGGCTTGAACGGAAATTGAGTTGCTGCTTGTGCTCACGGGTTCCTCCTGAAAGACTCCCTGAAAGAAGGTCCGTTTCAGCTTACGGCAGGTTCGGCGTTTATACAAAAATTTATCGGCCGCGCCCAGGTCGGAACGGCTCTTGCTCCGTCGGAGTCATTTTTCAAAATGATTGTCGCGGGAGGCAAACGGTGATCGAGAAGTACTTGTACAAGATGTGGCTCGCTTTCGGAATTGTTCAGATGATGGTCCTTATCGGCGCTGGTTTGGCGTATTCGGATGACACGCTTTTTTCGGGCGGCCCGGATGAGCAGAGTTCGTCCGACGATGCCGCATATCCCGTGCGAATTTCGCGAGCCCTTTTCGAAGAACCGTTAACCGCCAAGTTGACGGTGAAGACCGCGGACGAGCAAGGGGGCGCTCTTGAGTACGCGAGCAGTGTTTCGTGGCAGGAGAACCCACCCACTGCGCCGGGGCCGACCGGCCCGTATCTCGCCGATTACCGCGATTTCGAGGGTTGCGCGCGGTTCGAGGGCCTGGAGTCAGCCAGACTATGTTTCACGATCATGCCCGACGTCTCGTCGGTTGATCTGAAGGAAGGGAGAATGAACCTGATCGGCCTCGAGCGCCTTCCAGATTGCACGGGGGAGTTACGCAATCTGCGATTCGTGAAAGGCGATCGACTGGAACGGGGCTTGGTCGTGACCTACTCGGCTCTTAAAATCCCCGCACCAGGCTGCCGGGACGAAAGGGGACCAGGGCGCGGTGCTCAGCCAGCCTTCGTGGAAATCCAGATTGAACGATCTTGAGGGGGCGTCGGATTTGCAGCCTTGGCGGGTAACGAGGTGGCTATGGATTCCAGGAAAAGAAGGGACATCCCAGAACGGCTTAACCCGGGCGATCCCGAACCCCTCGAGGGAAGCCCAGGCTCGATCGAGCAGCAGCTCGACATGTCAGAAACGGGTGAATTGAGGGGCGACGAGATCCTTCACAGTCATGGGAATCTCCCGAGCGAGGATCCGGACCTGGAGGATCCAAATGAAATGCTGACGAACTTCCATTTCGACATGGCTGAGGAAGGTCGGGAGGGCGACGAAATGAGCGGAGACGATCATTCCTCCGGGCTTCAGGGAGGAGAGCGGGAAATGGAGAACCAGGACCACATCGCATCCGGTCTCCCTGGCGACGAGGATTAGCCTGGAATCTTCTTCCTAAAGCTGGCACCATCAGCAGCATGACTGGTAATCCTACACAAGTATATTTCAGGCCAGGGCAGTTCCTCTTTCGCGAAGGCGAACCATCCAGTTGCATGTTTCTCATAAAGAAGGGAACTGTTTCCGTTCGCAAAATGAAAGGTGCGGCGTTCGTCGAGATCGCGCGAGTTTACTCGAATGAAGTCATCGGCGAGTTATCGTTTTTTGATCGGTTGCCGAGGAGCGCGGCGGGAGTGGCGCTGACCGAGGTGGAAGCGCTGGAGATCAAGTTCGAGTCCCTCGATAGAATTTATGCGACCGTTCCCGATTACCTGAAGACAATTATTTCGTGCATCGCGGATCGGCTGCGCCGAGCCGACGATACGATCAAGCGGCTGCAGAAGGAAGTTGTCAAGGAAGCCGACAGTACCAGTGGCACGAAAGACGAGCCGTCCGTATCGGATGTCCTTGCCTTGACGGCTGCGGTTGATTCGCGAGGGAAACCAAAATCAGATTCAAAAGAATCCAAGAAGCAGGCGCCCGGGCCAAAGGATTCAAAGAATGTCGGGTCAGAGTCGGACGCCGAATCAGAGTCGAGCGAAAAACCAGAATCGTGATTTGAACCATGTTGAGCGGCGCTCTCGGGCTCGTGCCCAATATCGTCCATGGATTCGGAACTCGCGAAAATCCTTTTCCTGAAGAAATCAAACCGTACCGCGGATCTCTGGCGCGTTTGCGCCAGGTTCATGGAATCAATGTCATCGAGGCGAGGGCGCCCGGAGAAGATTTGAGCGATGGGGATGCGGCTTTCACACGCGTCAAACTGCTCCCCGTGGGCGTGTACACTGCGGACTGTGTTCCCGTTCTCCTGGCCAGAAAAGACGGTGCGGCTGTAGCCGCCGTTCACGCGGGGTGGCGGGGTACCCGGGCGCGAATACTTCGCCAGGTTTGGAATCGAATCTCCACCTCCCTTCAAAGTGGTCCGGAAGACCCGAAAAACTGGGTTGCGGCGATTGGGCCGGCAATAGGACCTTGCTGCTACGAGGTAGGAAAGGACTTGGCGGAGGAATTCGAACGCGAATTCAGTGAATTTTCGCGAATCGCCGTACCCTCCTCGTGTATTCTGGACCTGCCCGCGATAAACGCCGAGGAGCTCAAGGCTCTCGGGTTTGGCTCCGTTGACCTTTTTCGTGCATGTACGCGTTGCGCGGGGAATGATTTCGGGCACATGTTTCATAGCCACCGGCGCGAACGGGATGGATCCAGACAGTGGTCCGGGATCGTGATTTTGTGATTTCCCGCGCGTAGTTAAAGACGAGGCTCGGTTGTCCCGTACGGAGCCAACGCCTCGAGGAGCGTCTTGAACTCCGAGGGCGGTGCTGCCTCAAATCGCAAGCGCTTGCCGGTGATCGGATGATCGAATCCAAGAACTCGGGCGTGAAGAGCCTGTCCAGGCAATGCCGTTACGGCTGACTGGACTTCGGGCGGAAGCGATATCCACTTTGCTTGCTTTTGCGTGGGTGTCCCGTAGGTGGGGTCTCCCAGCAAGGAACACCCGAGCGCCGTCAAATGAACCCTGACTTGATGGGTGCGGCCGGTTTCCAGCCGCGCTTCCATCCAGCTTGCGAACGGATTGGCCTTGGAGTCTTTGTAAACGTCGATCAAACGGTAATGGGTGACGGCACGTCGCCCGGCTTTCACTTGCGTCGACATCTTCTTGCGGTCCTTTGGATTCCTTCCGATGAGCGTATCCACTGTGCCTTCGAGCTGCCGCGGGGCCGCATAGCAGAGCGCCCAGTAAGCGCGCTCGATGTTATGGCGGGAAAATGCTTCAACCAAATGCCTATGAGCAAGGTCCGTCTTGGTGATCACCAGCGCCCCGCTCGTGTCCTTGTCAATCCGATGCACGATCCCCGGCCTCAGCACACCGCCGATACCGCTTAAATCTTTGACGTGGTGAAGGAGCGCGTGAACAAGTGTGCCCTGCGTTTGCGTTGCCGATGGGTGAACGGTCAAGCCGGGGGGCTTGTTCAGAACGAGAATCTGTTCGTCTTCGAAAAGAATTTCCAAGGCACGGTTCTCGGGCGTGAGCGCAAGCGGTTTCGGGGCCGGAAACTCGATGATTACCCGCGACCCGCCGCGAAGCTTGGTCTTAGATTCGATCGACTTACCGTCGACCGTCACCCCGCCCTCCTCGATCAGCCGCTGGAGCTGGCTCCGCGAAAACGAAATCGGGGCATCAGCAGGTTCGAGGCGGCCCTCACCCGACGCCATTGCCCGCGGTATCAGGCGGTCGGCCCGGTCATTCGCAAACTCCGAATTCATAGGGATATCCCAGTACCATCGCATGGCGCATTCAGGAATGTTGGTCGGGACGCGAAAGATAGTAGCGCGCGAGGTAAGCCGGCGCGACCCGCTCCGGCGGAAGCCGCAGGATTTTCGAGATTTGCGTGACGAAACCGCGCAGAAAAACTGCAGCCGGTAACTTCGAGAAGTTTTCCGCCTCGATCGCGACCAGATAGGATTTGGATATCTTTGTTACCGTTGACATCTCTTCGACAGAAATGCGGCGCGACTCACGAATCCTGCGGAGAAGGCTTCCGCGCCACTCTATTTCGCGCGCGAGTTCTTCGGTTGAAATCGGCTCGACCACGGGCGTCTGGGAAGCTTGTAGTTCCTGAGGCAGCCGGGTGCGCTCGTATTCGACGGTGCTTTCCCGGGATCCTGGCTCCAGGCGGGCGCCCGGCCCCGAATTTTCGCTGAACGCGGAAGTTTCGACGTTGAAGTCGGTCGCCGGCGGAACCAAAATGTCTTCGCTTGTCAAAACCTCCATCGGCGGAACACGGTCAATTGAGACAATGTCATTCGCGTCGCCTTCGTTCGGGTAGGAGTCGTCCATGACCAGAAGTCCGTGGCATCGGTCATACTCCTTTCGTTTTTCAGTATTCGAGAGCACGCCGTAGGCTTCCTCGATTTGTTCGAGAATCTCTTCCCGTTCCTGGGGATTGATCAGGGTGTAAAGCGCCACACTGTCCTTGTTATAGGTTGTTTTCGCGCGGAGGTAGGCGTCTTTGATTTCCTTCTCGGAGGCGCCGGGCGTAAGATCGAGAACGTCGTAGTAGTTGCTTTGTTCTCCGAGATTCATTTGATTCCCATAAGTGAATCGTTTCTCTGGTGCCCGTAGTGCTTAATCAGCTCGTGTGAGACCCGCTCAAGGCTGGAAACAAGTCGGGAGTTCGGGAACTCAAGCATCAATGGGCGTTTTCTTCTGATCGACTGCCAAACGGCGCTGTCGTAGTCAAGATATCCGATGTAGTCCATTTCTATTCCGAAGTACTTCTTGCATACGGTTTTAACGGAATATCCGATATCGATATCGGTTTGAGTGCGGGCCTGATTGACGATCAGCTTCGGACGAAATTTTCCGATTTCGAGTTTTAGGTTAATGCCGCACTCCGGGCTCGCCTTGTTGACTTCCCGAAAGAGGTCCGAGGGAGACCTGATCCCAAGCGGATTATTCGAGTCCATCGCCATATCGACGAGGTGGCGGACCTCGCTCAGCCGATGCGATTGTCGCAAAAACCTGTAATAGGCGCTTCTGATGAAGCGGTATGCGTTTTCGATCGAGGTTGGTTCCGGCAGGAGCGTGACAATGCCGATATCGCTGAACAGAAAAAAATCGACGGTATTGAATGTCGTCCCGGCGCCGAGATCGAAAACAAGATAGTCGGCCTTGAGCGCCAGCATGGCCTCCAGAAGTCTCGCCTTCTGGCTCACTGAAATATTCGCGACCCCAACGGCGTCGTGTGCGCCGCTGATTATCTCGAGATTGGCGATTCCGCTCGGGATGAGGCAGCTTTCGAGGGAGTTAACACGAGATGAAAAGAAGTCACTCAACGTGTGCCTGGGAAGATCCATGCCGAGCGTTGTGTGGAGGTTTGCTCCTCCCAAATCGAGATCAACGGCGATGACTTTGTTTCCAAGGCGTGAGGCACTGATGGCCAGGCTGGAGGCGATCAGGCTTTTTCCAATCCCGCCCTTGCCACCGCCGATCGCCCAAACCTGTTTGATGTGGCGATACGCTGGGGTTGTAATCAGGTCGAAAGGATTTATCTGGGAATCGGGCGATGTTCGCTCTTTATCCGAAACGAGCGAGTCGGAGAGCGGAAACCACCCCGCATTTGGGTCGCCAAATGGGGGCAGAGTCTTCTTGACACTTCCATCCATGGACCGTCCTGACCGTTCTGCGCATCCTGCGCGGCAATGCAAGCACATGCTTGCACGCTCATTAATAGGATTTGCCGGACTGGAGGGACTGTCAATTAAAATCGAACCCGAAATGCCGCGGCGCACCACGACCGCGTACCGAGCTACGCGCTGTCGTCGGTGTTTGCGTACACGTTTGCCCAAGTAAAGCGAAAAACTCTGAATTAAAAACCCACCCAACGCGACGCAGTAAAAATATGGCGACTAAGATCTTGTAATTAGAAAGGAATTTCGATGAATTATTTGCCGTAATAGGCATCGAAAGTAAGCTGATGTGGCATCTCCGTTGCTTAGTTGTCTACTACGGAAATCATAACTATGAAGCGGATCGCACAAAACAAATCGCGCGTGGCATTCCCGGAGCTGGACCAATCACTGAATGAAGTGGGGGCGCTGCCCAGGCTGCATCTCAGGAGCGAGCTCCACATCGTTCGCAAGATTTGGCATCTGACGATGGGGTCCTTGATCGCGTTTATTTATCTTTTGTCCGGCATGTCTTCTACGGCGGGTATGACGATCATCGGCTCTCTTCTTGCGATTTCACTCATCGTCGAAACCGCGCGCCTTCGGATCCCTGCCCTGAACAGGCGAGTTTTAAAAATATGGGCTCCTTTCATGCGGGCACATGAGTGTTCCGGACCCAGCGCAGTTCCGCCGTACCTTCTGTCGACGCTGATTGCGATCGCGATTTTTCCAAAACCGGTAGCGGTGCTCAGCATTCTTTATCTCGCGTATGGTGACCCGATTGCCTCTCTGTTTGGCATTCTGTACGGCGATCGCAGCATTCGCCTGCCTGGCGGAAAGTCTTTGATCGGGACCGCCGCGGGTACGATCACGTGTATCTTGGTGAGTTTTGCTTTCCTGAAAATGCTGTCCTTCCCCGATTCGTCCATTCTCGCAATCAGTGTCTTAGGCGGCTTGGCTGGTGGGACGGCGGAGCTGATGCCCATCGATGTCGACGATAACCTCTCGATTCCGGTGATCTCGGGATTCGTTCTTTGGCTTACCTTCATTCTGTTTGGGTTTTAACCAAAATCAACCAAAACGGTTTAGCCAACTATAACTTTCACAGCTGACGAAAATTTCGACAGCAAATTTTGGCACCCTGCCCATAGTGTGCGAAATATAAAGAGAAAACAACCAGACGGGCTGGTACGCTCATTGCTCCTTAATAGTCCAGGAAGAGGTCGGGGAACATGTTTCTCAGGTTGATCATCATCACCGCCGCGTTGTTTCTGCCGTTCTCAATCGGCCTTGCAGCAACGTCGAAAAGTTACAAAGGCATTCAGCCACGCTGGGTGCAGGCCCCCATTTCCACACTGAATCCCAACGCCTCGTTTCTTGCTGATCTGGATCGGGACTCGAGCAATGCCGCCAGTTTTCAGAATGAAATTCTTGATCCTGCGCGGGTTCCTGAAATCAAACAAAATTATCGGGACATGGTGCGGGACTTCGAGATGAGACAGCGGTATGGATTGACTGATCCGCAAACTGAGCAAAGCCATGCCGGTCAGGTAAATGAGTTCGGTAAAGGTTTTTTAAGCGAATTCAAACGCATTCAGCGAAACAAAAGCATCGGCTCAGTTCGCGCGGCGGCAAAAAGGGACGAGAATCTCACAAAGCCGTTACCAAAGGCGGTCATCGGCGCGCTCGTGATCGCCTGCACCGGAGAAGCCGTTGACCTTGTGACGGGGGACGAAACCAAACTGACCGCCCGGACTAATCTGCCGGAGGGGAGCGGCCAACTGGCCGTGGCCTCCTCGATCGTAAACGGCTCATTCGAAATCGCCAACAGATCCTCGGAACGATATCGCCTCTCGGTGGGCCGTGGAATTCCCGGTCTCGATATCAGTAGCGGGCTTTCTTATGGCGCGAGTTCGAACACCGTGAGCGCGTCGCTCAGCAAGCCGATTTCGAATCATCTGACCGCGGTGTTGGATTCAAGTCGCTCCATGACTGACAAAACCCGTGGCCCGGACGGGACGGTCAGATTGCTTTACGGAATCAATTTCTAGACTAGCCGCGATCGAATTCCACGATTGTAGCGCCCGCCCCGCCGAGTCCAACGCCACCATCACGAAATTCTTTGACGTAAGGCAATGAGCGAAGAAGTTTACGTGCTCCCTCCCGAAGCGCACCTGTCCCGAGCCCATGGATGATCGTGACTTCTGCGAGCGCACCGCTTCTGAATGCCTGATCCAGGTATTGTTCCAGTGCGGCCATGGCCTCGTCGAGGCGTTGCCCGCGAAGGTCAAGTTGCGAACTGGGTGCGGGGGGAACGTGAACTTGTGCCTCTCTCCTTTGCTGTACTTGTTTCGCGGACTCCAGTTGCGCCAGCTCGGACTTGAGCAACGGCTCGATCTCCTGCATTGAGAGCGAAATCTGAATCGTGCCCATCGCGACTTTGGCGCGATTCCCGGAAAGTTCCAGGATTGTTCCGGTACTTTTCCACTTCGGAACGCGAACAGGTGCGCCAACCGCGAGTCGTGACTGCTCTGCTGCGGCTATTTCGGGCTCCTTCCGTTTAGCGAGCGCATCGGCAATTTCAGGCGCCTCTTCACTTAGTGCTGTTTCGATGCGCGTGGCCGCGTCCGAGAGACTTTCCTCAAGCCGCGTTCGGGCGCTCTCGACCTCCTGTCGCGTTCTCAGTTCGGCGAGCTTTTTTACGGAAATCCGTGCTTCGTCCTGTGCCTGATCTATGATTCTTCGCAAGCGCTGCCGAGTGCGCTCAAGCATGTCGTTTGCGGCGGCTTCGGTGCGTTCGGTCCATTCTTTCTTGAGCCGCTCTGCCTCTTCCCGGAGCGCCACGGTCTGTTTTCTCGCCCGCGCCGCCTCGAGGCTGTCGCTCTCGAGCTTGCTCAGCAGACGTTCGAATTCCTGGTGTTCGCTGGAAAGATAAGACCTTGCCAAGGTGAGCAGGTCGGCGGGCATGCCGAGGCGTTCGGCGGTCTCGAGCGCCCGTGAGCGCCCCGGCATACCGAGCGCGAGCGCGAAGGTGGGGGTTCGGGAGGTTTCATCGAATTCCATGCTGCCGTTCAGAATGCGCAGATCAGAAACGGCCATCGCCTTGAGCTGCGGGTCGTGGGTTGTGGTAATCACGACCGCACCGCGGGACATTACGGTTTCGAGAAAGGCACGTCCAAGCGCGGCGCCCTCTTCCGGGTCGGTCGCGGTATTGAGTTCATCAATGAGCACGAGACTCTGTGGGGTCATTTGCTCAAGAATCTCTTTGAAGCGCAGAATGTGGCCGGAAAAACTCGAAAGATGATCTTCGATGGATTGCGGGTCTCCCAGGTCGGCAAAAAAGGAATCGAAGAACGGGATGGAAATGTGATCGGTTCCTGGAAAGGGGAATCCTGTTCGCGCGCAGAGTCCCGCCAGTCCGATCGTTTTCAGGAGAACGGTTTTGCCGCCGGTATTCGGCCCGGTGATCAAAAAAGCCCGCGAGGGGGGACCAAAATCAATATTGTTTCTGATAACGGAATCCGGGGACATCGATCGCCAGAGCAGCGGGTGAGCTGTTTGGGGCAGGAGCAGCGATCGTTCTTCCGTCACATGAACTGGTTTGCCGGAATAATGGAGCCCCGCCCGAGCTCGCGCCTGAACCGCATCCCAATGCGATACAATCGAGACGGACAGTCGAATCTCAGCGCAAAAAGGGTGAAGCAGTTTCGAAGTTGCATCGAGAATGGCGAAGACTTCCTGAATCAAGTCGTTTTGCCTTTGGCGAAGGCGATTGTTGAGCGGCGATATTTCTTTCGGTTCAACGAAAACGGTCTGCCGGCTTACCGAGGCCTCATAGATAATTCCCTCGACCTCACTTTGAGCTGAAATTTTGACCGGGATCACGTAGCGACCGTCTCGAACATCTGTGTAGGTGTCCTGAAGCACCCCTTTTTGGGCGAAACTACGCACAAGATGATCAAGAGTCGTGTCTATCTCCCGCTTGAGGGCGCGAATTTCGGAATGGAGAGAGGCAAGTTTCGGAGAGGCTCTCTCGGAAAGTTCCCCGTCCGGCGTGAGGATTTTCTCGATGATACGCAGTGGCTCGAAAGGATCCGGAAGGTTATGGAGCGCTTTCTTGAAGAGATCCCCCGGGATTTCATCGCGGGGAACTTGTGACCAGGAATCGAGAGCGTAAAGCCATCGCCGCAAA
>MEQK01000041.1 GCA_001770175.1 Bdellovibrionales bacterium RIFOXYD1_FULL_55_31
ATCTTGAAAAGCCAAGTCGCTCAGGTCGTCAAAGGCCAAATCAAAGATCTCATGTAGGAGTCGACAAAATGACGCGAAGCTGGTGGAGCAAACTGTTACTATTGGTGTTTTTTACGGGGCTCTCGTGCGTGTATGTTTATCCCACGATCGCGAACCTGGACCTCGCGACGACGAAGTTCCCTTTCAAACAGAAGATCAACCTCGGGTTGGATTTGCAGGGCGGCCTCTATATGGTTCTAGGGGCGGACTTCAACAAGGTCTTCAAAGAGGTTATCACTCGAGATGCCGCAAGCCTTCAAGACCGGGCGAAAGAGAAGGGAATCGAACTGACGAGCGTCAAGACGGTCACCGAAGGCCTGCCTGCCGATGATCCGCACATTGCCGTGGAGTTTAATCCTGCCAAACGCGATGAACTCTATAATTTGATAAAAAATGAATTCTGGAGATTTCGTCTGGCCGATGAAAAGCCGGGCCGCTTCGAAGTCGGCATCGCACGCGACTATCGCGTCGAGGTCCGTGAACGGACGATCAATCAGAGCATCGAAGTCATTCGGAATCGAATTGACGAATTCGGCGTAGCCGAACCGAGCATCGCGAGTCAGGGGACTGACCGGCTGGTCGTCGAGTTGCCGGGCGTGCGCGAAATCGATCGCGCTAAGGATCTGATCGGACGAACCGCTAAGCTTGAGTTCAAGATCGTCAATGATAAGGCCATGGGCCCTGCCCAAGTCGCCGAACTCGTAGCCGAAATCGAAAAGACGAATAATCTTTCTTACAAAGAAGGTCAGAAATTCTCGGAATACGTCAAAAAAGTGAATGACTTTGCCAAAGGAAAAATCCCCGAAGGCAACGAGATTTCCTTCGAACGAACCAAGAATGCGGCCGGCCAGGAAACCTCCCGGATTCCGTATTTGCTTTTTTCGAAAACCGAAGTAACGGGCGACGAACTCTCGGACGCGAGTGTTCAGTTCGACCAGGAGAACCGGCGGCCTTACGTCGCGTTTTCTCTTAAACCGCGCGGAGCTACCCAGTTTGAAAAACTGACGGGCGACCACATTCAGGAACGGCTCGCGATCGTTCTCGACAACATCGTTCATTCCGCTCCCGTCATTCAGACCCGGATCGGCGGTGGTCATGGTCAGATCACACTCGGTCGCGGCGATGGCGACGCGGTCATGAAAGAAGCGAAGGACCTCGCAATCGTGCTCCGGGCCGGAGCTCTTCCCGCGCAGCTCGAATTTCTCGAACAGCGGGTGGTCGGGCCTTCTCTCGGGCAGGACTCAATTAACAAAGGCGCTTTTGCCGCGTTCATCGGGGCCATCGCGGTCTTCATCTTCATCGCGTTCTATTACCGCGGTAGCGGGCTGATCGCGGCATTTTCACTTTTGCTGAACGTTTTGTTCGTTCTTGCGATTCTGGTCGGTCTTGAAGCCACGCTGACGTTGCCGGGCATCGCGGGTATCGCCCTGACGGTTGGCATCGCGGTTGACTCGAATGTCGTTATCTATGAACGAATACGAGAGGAATTGAGACTAGGTAAGAAAGCGCACGGCGCGATCGAGGCTGGATTCCAGAAAGCGTTCAGAACGATTTTGGACGCGAACGTTACCAATGCAGCGGCCGCCATCGTTCTCCTGATGTACGGAACGGGCCCGATCAAAGGGTTCGCCGTCACTATGTTGATCGGAATCGTGACGACGTTGTTCACGGCCGTTTTTGTCTGCCGGTTGATCTTCGATGCGTATCTCAGGCGCATGGAAATCAAAGGCCAGGAAAGCATTAGCATCTAACCGAAGGAATACCTCATGTTTCAACTGATTCGCCCGGACACACAATTCGACTTTGTAGGCAAACGGCACATTTGGGTCAGTATTTCGGCGCTGGCAATTCTGGCCACCGTGATCCTGTTTTTCACGAAAGGCCTGAATTACGGGATCGATTTTACCGGAGGAGCAGAAGTCCAGATCAAAGTCCCAGCTGCATGGGATATCGGGAAGGTCCGTTCAGAGCTGGATAATGCGGGGCTGAAGGGCCTTCGCGTCCAACAGATCGGCGAGCCGAGCGCTCACGAATTCCTCGTCAAGGCTCAAGGAGATGAAAGCTCCCTGAATCAGGTTTCTTCGCAGATTGATGGGGCTCTCTCCAAGTCGCTTCAACCCAAGGAGTACGATATCCAGCGGGTTGACGTCGTCGGGCCGGCGGCCGGGAGTTCGCTTCGGATCAGCGGCTTTCTCTCGATGTTTTATGCGCTTCTTTGCATTCTCGTTTACGTGACGATTCGGTTTGATTACCGCTACTCGCCGGGTGCGGTGATCGCGCTCTTTCACGATACGGTGATTACGCTAGGTGTCTTCATTTTGACCCAGAAGCAATTCGATCTTCAGATCCTGGCGGCACTCCTGGCTTTGATCGGCTATTCCAACAATGACACGATCATCGTTTATGATCGCGTGCGAGAAACCGTTCAGAACCATCCCGAGATGAAAATCCGAGATGCTGTCAATCGTGCCATTAATGAGACGCTCGCACGCACTATCCTGACGTCGATGACCACTTTTTTCACGGTCTTCGCCCTCTGGACATTGGGCGGAAAGGTCATCCAGGATTTTGCTTTCACGCTGATGGTAGGAATTATCGTGGGGTCTTACTCTTCCATTTTCGTGGCAAGCGCGCTGGTCGTTTGGATTACCGAATATCAGGCTAAACGCGAGGCCAGAATGGCGGCTTCGCCCAAAGCGAAAAGCCGAAAGAACAGCCCGGGCGCGATGCGCGCACAGCCGAAGCTTCAGTCCTAAATGAAAGATTCCGCCGGTCGACTCTGGAAGCTGAGGTTGGAGAATACCGGGTTGAGCGAGCGGATCCCGTTGCTTCAGAAGGAAACGGGGCTTTCGAGCCTGGCCGTTCAAGTTTGCGTGATGCGCGGACTTTCGACTTCGGAGGCGATTCAGAAATTTCTGAATCCCAAGTTCGAGTCCCTTTCGTCTCCTTCGACGATTCGAGATATGGATCGCGCCGTTTCGCGGCTTGCCGAAGCAAGGGCAAGGGGTGAAAAGATTCGTGTGTTTGCCGACTATGATGTCGACGGAACAGCCGGAGCAGCGCTCCTGACTTGGGTGTTCAGGGACTTCGGGATGACTTTTGACGTGCGTCAGCCGGATCGGTTCAAAGACGGATATGGTTTGAATGTCCGGGCCGTCGAAGAAGCCGCCGAAGAGGGTGTCCGGGTTCTTCTCACTGTTGACTGCGGTATCTCGAGCTTTGACGCGGCGGAACGCGCTCAGACGCTCGGCATTGACCTGATTGTGGTGGATCATCACCAGCTTGACCCAAAACGGGGTCTGCCACCCGCGGTGGCCGTGGTCAATCCGCAACGGGACGATTGCCCAAGCGGTCTCAGGCAGCTTTGCGGCTGCGGGGTTGCTTATTATCTGGTGATCGCCCTTCGTGTTCGGGGCCGCGAAGAGGGTTGGTTTCCGCCGGGAACCCCTGAACCGAATTTGCGTCAGCATCTGGATCTTGTGGTGATGGCGACTGCGGCCGATATGGTTCCGCTCGTGGGCGACAACCACATTTTGGCGCGGCACGGCCTCGAGGTATTAAAGAATTCAAAAAAGCCGGGTGTACGAGCGCTTCTCGAAGCAGCGGGGCTGGGTTCCAGGGAAGTCAGCCCCGGGCACCTCGGGTTTGTTCTCGGCCCTCGAATCAACGCCTCTGGCCGGATGCAATCCGCGAGTATCGCGCTTGATCTTCTGACGACGCTCGATCCTTCGATGGCGACGCGGCTTGCGCAGGAGCTCGAACGTCTGAATGCTGAACGGGCGGAGATTCAGAATAAAATCTGGGACGAAGTTCGGGTCAAAGTGGAAAAGGGGATATCCGAAGGGCATTTCCAGCACGGCGTCGTTGTTGCCGACCCGGGCTGGCACGAGGGAGTTGTCGGAATCGTCGCGACCCGCGTGACTGAGACTTTTCATCGACCTGCGGCGGTGATCGCATTGAAGGAAAACATCGGAAAAGGGAGCGTCCGGTCCTATGGTGGCAAGGATGTGCTTGCCGCGCTTCGTGAAAGTTCTTCAGTCCTTCTGGGTTTCGGAGGGCATAAGCATGCAGCGGGGCTTTCGATTGTCCCGGAGCGGGTCGAGACTTTCACGCGGCTTTTTGACCAAGCGCTGGCGAGGGCGCCGCAAGATCTCGAGGTTCAGCCTCTCCTTGTGGAAGGGGAGTGCAAGGTCCACGAATTTGACGTCGCGACTGTCGCGGAATTAGAGAAGCTGGGGCCTTTTGGCCCCGGCAACCCCGAGCCGGTCTTCGTCTTTCGTGCGACAGTTCGGGGACAGCAGGTCATTAAGGGGCGTCACGTAAAGTTCAGTCTGGGATCTTCGACCGATTTTTCAAAAGAGTGTAACGCCATTGAGGCGATTTGGTTTCATGCCGCAGAGCGCAACATTACTCCCGTTACGGGTGAGGATGGCGAATGGGCTGGCGTTCCAGAACTGAACCGTTTTCGCGGCAAAGTCACTCCCACGATTCGCATCAGAGACTGGCGCAAAATTTTGATGCCGGCGTCGCGCGAGTAACACAAATATAACCGTCCGAGCGCTTGACTAAATAAGGGCGCTCGATGACACTGACGGGAAGTATTTGGTCCTCAATTCCGTTGCGGAGGGTGCATGCAACAGAGTTCTCACTGGCTCAAGTTTTTGATCTTTTCGTTCCTGATTTGCTCGATGACCGAGGCGGGGGCGATCGCGGCGATTCGCGCCAGGCTCACTCAGCAACATGCTCCCGGTGAACTTGTCGTAAAAATCCGACAACCCGGCGCAAAAACGCTGCTGCAGTCAAACGCGGTCACGACGTTGCAGAGCCGGCTCGGTGCTCATTCCGTTATCGACGTGAAACCCTTCAAGACGGACCGTGAACTTTTGAAACTCCGAATGGCCAAAGACGAGGACGTATCGAAAGCCGTTGCGATCCTCTCGGCTGAACCCTCGGTCGAATATGCCGAACCCAATTACATGTTTTACGTCCTGGATGACGGGATCCCAAACGACCCTGATTTCGTGAAAACCTGGGGTATACATAACACGGGCCAGAAGGACGCGGCAGGACAGATCGGGACTCCGGGGGCCGACATTCGGGTCCTTCCTCTCTGGCAGCAGGGTTTTCGTGGCAGCCGTAATATCGTCGCTGCCGTGATCGATACCGGCATTCAGTGGGATCATCCGGATCTCGCGGCCAATCTCTACTCCAATCTTGGTGAAGCGGGTGATTTGGCCACAAACGGACAGGATGATGACGGCAACGGCTTCGTCGACGATCTTCATGGCTGGAACTTCGCGCGAAACAACAAGGATTCGAACGATGATCACGGCCATGGGTCACATTGCGCCGGCACGATCGGCGGAGTGGGGAACAATGGGATCGGTGTTTCGGGAGTGAACTGGGAAGTATCCCTGATGCCCGTGAAATTCCTCGATGCCAGTGGTGGAGGCACTCTCCAGGCCGCCATTGAAGCCGTCAATTATGCGCGCATGATGAAAGTCAATCTGATGAGCAATAGCTGGGGAGGGAGTCAATTCGCGCAATCACTGAGCGATGCCGTGAAGAGGACGGAAGAAGCCGGGATTATTTTCGTGGCAGCCGCCGGGAACGACGGCACCAGCAATGACACGGGCCCGTCCTATCCCGCAAACTTCCCTTTCGGCAATATCATCTCGGTCGCGGCTACCGATAACAAGGACAATATCGCCAACTTCTCGAACTGGGGAGTCAACTCGGTCCACGTAGCGGCTCCAGGGGTACAAGTTTACAGCACCGTCAAAGGCGGCAAATACGCCGCATTCAGCGGCACCTCAATGGCGACGCCCCATATTGCCGGGATTTCGGCGCTTCTGCTTTCAGTCAATCCGAACTGGGATTTTGCCGAGGTCAAACGAAGATTGATCACCACCAGTGATCCCGTGCGAAACCTAAGCCGAAAAGTGATGGCCAAAGGACGTGTGAACGCTTACAACGCGCTTCATGGAATCGTTCCTCCCTCCATCGATCCTGATGAGTCGCTCTGGAAGGACGTCCCCGTCACGATCGAGTCGGTTCATCCCTATGCTCCTAAATCCGATCTGACCTTTAATGTCGAGCACCCAGGTGCCAAATACATTCGGGTGCATTTCGAAAAGATCGGAACGGAACCCGGGTATGACTTTGTCCGACTGGAAACCCGCTCAGGCGAGATTCTGGAAAAATTGTCGGGCGAGCACGCGAATTATCTGACCACCTATATCGTTGGCGATTCCGCCACTATTCGTTTAACGTCGGATGTCAGCGTGAATGGCTATGGGTTCAAAGTCGATCGAATTCAAGTCATCATGCCGTAGCCGTTTGACAGAAGATGAGAAGAGCTAACCTGATTCTGGCGGTTTTACTGAGTTTAAGTTTTTCTGGGCTTTCGCATGCATCACCGGCTCCAGTGACCTCGCCCTCGACCAGCCCGTCTGCAAGTCCTTCGGCAACAAGTCCCTCGGCAGTGCCGACCCCCGTTGTGAGTTTTGGTCCGAGTCCCTCGCCACGGCCGTTATTGATTTCGCCTGCTGAGGCGTCGAAGATTCTCAAGGAATTCACGCGCGCGCTCCGGTCCGAGGCCAAAGCCCTGGCACACCGGCAGAAATTTGACCTTAAGGAGTTGAAAGCTTCTCAGGCAGCCCGGTTGAGGGAATGGGAAAGCAGCGAACGCAAAGCCCGTCACCGCTTTTTTGCGGAGAACAAGGTTCCTGCAGAAAGACGGGTCTATGTTCGCGATTTCGTCGCCCGGCGCAAAGCGCTTTTGCAAATGATGAAAGACGAGAGGAAGGCGCGCGAACGCGAGCGCGACTCTCGTTTAAGTGCGCTCAAGCAGGATCAGGCGAGCCGTTTAAAGGAATTTCAAAGCTATCTCAGTCGCGGCGAACGACCTCCCGAGCAACTTTGGCCGGCTCCCGGCAGGTGAGTGTCGCGTCTTGAGTGCCTGACCTTACGATCGCACCCGTTCCACGCTGATAACGCCTTTTTTCCCTTCAAGCGCGCTCGTGATCTTCTGCAGCTGCGAAAGATCACTGACCTCCACATCGAAAATCGCGATCGCTTTTTTGTCCTTTGTCGTGCGTACGTTGGCGGAGGAAATATTCACGCCCGAAGAGGTGATGGCTTGCGACATGAGCGCGAGGAAGCCGGGTTCGTCCAGCGAAAGAACCCGGATCTTGACGTGTCGCTTGATCAGCTTCTTTTCGGCCATATTCCATTGCACCTCGACCCGACGTTCCTGATCGTTGTCGATTGCCTTTGTGCAGGTTGCGGTGTGAATTGTGACTCCCCGCCCGCGCGTGATGAACCCGATGATGCCGTCTCCGGGGAGGGGATTGCAGCAGCGCCCGAATCGGATCAGGACGTCGTCAAGGTCGGCGACGGTGATCGCGTTCCGCGCTTCAGTCTTTCTCTTGGTTACATTGAAGACCTTCTTGAGAAAACTTTCGTCCTCTGCCTTGGCCGCTTCGGTTTTTCGCTCGAGCGCTTCCTTTGGTATCAGCAACGGGATGACATCATCCGCCAGAATCCGCGCGTACCCGATGCCGGTATAAAGTTCGTCAACCGTCCTCAGATTGTAATGTTGCGCGATTCGCAGCAGGTCGCCTGACTTTTCGGTCTTGGCGATCGTGAGTTCATAGGACCGGAGCGACTTTTCGAGAAGATCCTTGCCGAGTTCCTTCGCGCGATCCCGCTCTTGCTCCTTGATGAAGGCGCGGATCTTGGCTTTGGCCCGCGAGCTTCGCACTATCTTGAGCCAGTCTTTCGAGGGCGTCTGCGAGGACGAGGCGATAATCTCGACCGTATCGCCGGATTTCAAACGATGCTTCAGCGGGACGATCTTACCGTTCACCTTAGCGCCCACGCACTTGTTTCCGACATCGGTGTGGACGGCGTAGGCGAAATCGAGCGGGGTGGCGCCGTGCGAGAGTTGTTTGACCTCGCCTTTGGGCGTGAAGACGAAAACATCCTCGGCGAACAGATCGATTTTCACCGTCTCAAGAAATTCATTCGGGTCCGAAAGATCCTTGTGCCACTCAAGCAGGCGGTTGACCCATTCGACGTTCTCGCGGGAACGGCTGTCGAAGCGACCCTCCTTGTACTTCCAGTGCGCCGCGATGCCGCCTTCGGCGATCTGGTTCATGTCCTGTGTGCGGATCTGAATTTCAACGCGTTCGCCAGTAGTGCCGATCACGGTCGTGTGAAGGGACTGATAGGCGTTTGCCTTGGGCATCGCGATGTAATCCTTGAAACGACCCGGGACGGGCTTGAACGAGGCGTGAATGACGCCGAGGGCTTTGTAGCATTCCGTGATATTGTCGACGATGATTCGAAATGCGATGATGTCGTAGACTTGGTCGAAATCGACTTTGCGTCTTTCCATTTTGTTAAAAATGGAAAAAAAGTGTTTTGCGCGGCCGAAAACCTGCGCGACGATATCGTACTCTTTCAACTTTTCGTTCAAAAGTTCGCAAAAGTCATCGATGTATTTCTGGCGTTCACGTTTCGTTTTCGAGACTCGCTGGGCAAGCCGGTAATAAACGTCCGGATGAAGGTAGCGAAGACAAAGGTCTTCCAGCTCGAGCTTGATCCAGCCGATACCGAGCCGGTTGGCGATCGGAGCGTAGATGTCGAGCGTTTCCTGGGCGATAATCGCTTGTTTGTGCGGAGGCAGGTGCTCCAGTGTCTGCATGTTGTTCAGACGATCCGCGAGTTTCACGAGAATGACTCGAATGTCCTTGGCCATCGCCAGGATCATTTTTCGAAAATTTTCCGCCTGTTTTTCCTCGGAAGTCTTGAACGTCATCTGCGAAAGTTTCGTGACTCCGTCCACGAGGTCGGCGATGTCTTTTCCGAATTCCTTTTCAATCTGCTCCAGGGTCGCATGGGTGTCCTCGACCGTGTCATGGAGAAGCCCGACCGCGATGCTTGACATGTCCAGCTTGAGATTGGCGAGGGTCTGCGCGACTTCGGCCGGATGAATCATGTACGGTTCGCCGCTTGACCTGAGCTGTCCGCGATGAGCTTCTTCGGCGAAGCCGTAGGCTTTGCGAATAAGATCGAACTTCGCGTCCGGATAGTAACTCGCGACGGTGTTGCAGATCGACTCGAACGTCGCGTTGGGGTTAACAGCCATTGGACCCCGGCAGGCGCTGGCTAACGGCGCTCTTCAATTCCAAATAAGCGCGCTCCAGGTCATCGTTGATGATGACCAGATCGAATTCCCCGGTTCGCGCCATTTCAGCCCGGGCATTTTTCAGCCGGCGCTGAATTGTCTCTTCGTTGTCGGTCGCGCGTTTTCGAAGCCGGGCTTCCAGAGCCTCGACACTCGGCGGCGAGATGAAGACCAGGAAACAGTCTTTCCCGTACGTCTTGCGCAGAATAGCGGCCCCTTGGACATCGATATCAAACAAAACGGAACGTCCTTCGGCGAAAGCCGATTCGATGACTTCTTTCGAAGTTCCATAGTAATTTCCGTGGACCAGTGCCCATTCCGCGAAACGATCGGATCGTATGCGTTCCTCGAAATCGTCTTTGGCGAGAAAAAAGTACTCTCGGCCATCCTGTTCCTGCCCTCTCGGGGCGCGGGTGGTCGATGAAATCGAAAGCGTCAATTGGGGAAAGTCGCTCAAAAGCCTGTTACAAAGCGTTGTTTTGCCGGCACCCGAGGGAGCCGAAACGACGATGAGCTGAGTCATGGAGTTGCCGATAGGTTGGGGGCGTGGTCCAAAGCCGCCTGGCCCATCGCCCGGAACTTTTGTATGCGATCGGCGATCATCTTTTTGGGAGACTTCTTCGCTGCTTTCAAAAGCGGCTCGAAAGTTTTCAGCAAAGCTTCCCGGAGAAGCAGCGAGGCACCCGTGTGGTCGCGATGGGCGCCTCCCTTCGGTTCCGGGATAATCCCGTCAATCACGCCGAGTTTGAGCAGTTCGGATGGGCTCATTTTGAGACAGCCGCTGGCTTTTTCGGCAAATGCCGAATTGCTCCAAAGAATCGAGGCGCAGCTCTCAGGCGAGATGACCGAGTAGGTGCTGTATTCCTGCATCAGGACCGCGTCGGCCACCCCGATTGCGAGGGCGCCGCCTGAACCACCTTCTCCGATGACGACCGCCACGATCGGGACCGTCAGATTGAACATCGTTTGAATGCTTTCGGCGATTGCCTGCGATTGGCCGCGTTCTTCGGCTTCCAGGCCCGGATAAGCGCCTGGCGTATCGATGAAGGTAAGAATCGGCATTCTTGAGCGCTCGGCGAGCGCCATCAGGCGCATTGCCTTGCGATAGCCTTCTGGTTTTCCCATTCCGAAGTTGCGTTCCATTTTCTGTTTTGTCGTTCGGCCTTTTTGATGCCCCAGGATGAGAATGGAAGTTCGGTTTTTCTGATTCGCCGGATCGACGCTCGTCAAGACTCCTGGTTCAGCGGGTGGCCAGGTTGCCATTCCGCCCAGAATTGCTTCGTCGTCTCCAAAAGTGCGGTCGCCATGCAATTCCATAAAGTCCGGGAAGAGTGCATCCACGTAATCGCGCGTATATGGCCGGTTCGGATGCCGCGAGAGTTGGACCTTCTGCCAAGGTGTCAGCTTCGAATAGGTGTCTTCGATCAGTTGAATGACCTTCTTTTCGAGAATCGTGATTTCGTTGGAGAAATCCACGCCCTCTTGCTTGGCCAATTCCTGGAGATCGCGGAGCTTTTTCTCTAGGTTAACGATGGGCTTTTCAAATTCGAAAAATGGTTCCATGGAATGGCCCAAGCTAGCATGGAAGATCGTTCCAGTGAAGCCCCGCATTAGGCCGGGGAGCAATCCGGGAGAGGCCCTCTCACTGAGAGCGCCACCCCACCACTCTTCCGGCTTCGAAATAGACAATCCGCGTTGAACTGATGCTCCAGCGGCTAGAGAGCCCGTTATAGTAGGTCCATTTTTCGTTACCGAGGCGAGGATCTCCCGCTGTTTCGACTTCGCGTGGCTCGCCCCAAGCTGCCCGGACCTCCTGAGTGCTCATTCCGCGGATCAAATTGGCCTCGTTCAGCGCCCGTTGGAGTTGCTGTTCGCGGCGAAGCCGGCGCTCTTGGTCCATTTCAAGCTGTTCTGGCGTGGCTGCCTGAACCGCGTCGGTGGTCGAGGCTCGTGAGGTTGGAATTTTTTCAAAAAGGGCGCATCCAGAAGCAAAAGCGAGTAGAGAAAGGCTGATAAAAATAATCAGGCATCCAGAGATCTTCATAAACACCCTGATCTATTTAAGCATCGGAGTGACGTCGATCACAACTCTTTTCAGAACTTGAGGCTAACTGCGGACCCGGCTAATCTTATAAAGATGGCTGATTCCAATAATCCTCCGGATACAGGCTCTGATGTGGGTGCTATGGAAAAGCACCTTGAGGCCGAAACACCTGCCGCGGGAACGACCGGTCCATCTAATGATGGCAGTGCCAATGAGGGCAATGAAGCTGCGGCCGAGCAAGCTGAAGATGAACCTGAGCAACAAGGGGGTACCTCTTTAAGGCAACGGTTGCACATCCCTCAGTTTCGAATTCCGAAAAATGCGCGCGCCGAAAAATACTCGCGCGCCGTCCGTGACGTCATCGTGCAGATGTTCGAAGCAGTGCGGGGCGGCGATCTTCCGAGCCGACGAATGGCGATTCTTTTCTTTGTCGGAGTGCTCGGAGTCGTGATCGTTCTATCGATCGTTTATGAACGCTACATTCGATATCA
This sequence comes from Bdellovibrionales bacterium RIFOXYD1_FULL_55_31, assembly GCA_001770175.1. Taxonomy (GTDB): domain Bacteria; phylum Bdellovibrionota; class UBA1018; order UBA1018; family UBA1018; genus XYD1-FULL-55-31. Next base: position 11,768 of record MEQK01000041.1, read on the forward strand.
GGACCTGCGAAAATATCAAAGTACCGCGGCGGAGCAGACGTCCAGGAACCTCGGAGAATTTATTCAAAAGCAGGCTGAACATGCGAAGCATAAATTCAGTACGCTCACGCTCGGCAAGTTCACCGTCGATATCGCACCGATTGACTCTCCGCGCCCGGTTCGCGGGGTCAACAGTGTGGCTGAGGTCGAGATTGTGATCGAATGCGACAGCAAGGAAACCCGCTATTTCATCGAGGACAATCTCGCCCGAGCCCAGGATCAGATTACGAATGTTTTCGCTTCCCTGACGCGAGACGATCTTTTGTCCCGCGATGGCAAGAAAAAGCTGAAGGCACGATTAATAGAAAAGCTGAACGGCTGGCTCCCGAGCGGCAAGGTCCAGGACCTCTTTTTCAATGACCTCGTGATCAGTTAAACTGACCGACTCCAGCCTCGGATGAGCATGACTCAAGCCACGGCCAAGTTTTCACATTCCAAAGAAACCCGGCTTTTGGGCCCGCAGACCTTATGCCTCTTCAGCATTTCGAAAAGGGTGCTTCGCGCGACTCCGAGTATTTTGGCCGCGTTCGCGCGATTTCCTTTTGCCAGACGAAGAGCTTTCAGCAGCAGCACGCGTTCCATTTCAGCGAGGGTGAGGACGGCGGCCCCCAGCTCAATGCTTGGGTTTTGACTGACGTTCTGGGGTGTGAGGAGAAATTCGAAAGCTTCTTCGCCGAGAGTGGGGGTGAAGGGGCCCGCCAGGCCGCTCGCGCGTTCAATGGCATGCCGCAGTTCGCGAACATTTCCCGGCCACGAGTGTGCCTGGAGCCGGAGCAGCGCGCGGGGCGAGATGCTTCTCTGGAGTTCGCCGGCGAAACGACGGGCGAGCATCTCAATGTCCTCGGGGCGCGACCGGAGTGGCGGGATTTCAATCGTAACGGATGCGAGCCGATAATAGAGGTCGCGTCTGAATTTTCCTTCTTCGACGAGCTTATTCAGCGGGTGATGGGTCGCGCAGAGCAGTCGAACGTCAGCGCGGGAGGGACGATCGGCGCCGACTGGGCGGATCTCGCCGTTTTCGAGAAAACGGAGGAGCTTTACCTGAATATCGAGGGGAAGGTCCCCGATTTCATCCAGAAAAAGCGTGCCGCCATGAGCCTGCATCAAGGCTCCGGGACGGTGGTGAATCGCGCCCGTGAATGCACCTTTGACGTGGCCGAAAAGTTCGCTTTCAGCGAGAGAAAGAGGGAGGGCACCGCAGTGGAGCGGGACGAACGGCCCGGCGGCGCGCTCGCTCCAGGCGTGGACCAGGTGGGCGAGGACCTCCTTTCCGGTTCCGGTTTCTCCGGCGAGATAGATCGAAAGCGGAGTCGCGGCGGCTTTCTTGGTCATCCAAAGAACGCATCGGCCTTCGTCGGAGCGGGTGAGCCAATGGGAAAAACCGGATGGCTGCGCGGGCAGAGCATCGTTTCGCGAGCTGGTCTCCAGAACCAGCTTTGTTTCTCCGAGCTTGAACGGCAGCCCGATGGGTAAATGGCTCTCTCGAATGGACAAATCACCAAGGAGGCAGGCCGGCGCGTTTTGAGGGATTTTAAGCCAGTACGGCGAAGTTTCCCCGCCTTTTGCCATTCCGCTCAGGGGCACCAGACTCGGAGCTGGCGTCAGAATCGCCGCTTCCAGCGCGGCTGTCGGATCGCGAAGCGGAATGGAAGCCGATTCGCCTCGTCCCAGGATCACGGTTCCTTGAACCGGCAAGATTCTCGTTTCACCGGAGGGATCTTGAATTCGGATTTGCCACATACATTTTTCTCCTTTTCTGTTGTGTTCGGAGCGGGCTTTGAGCAAAGGAC
>MEQK01000042.1 GCA_001770175.1 Bdellovibrionales bacterium RIFOXYD1_FULL_55_31
TGATTCGGGACTTTGCGGACGACCAGGTAATAAGGATCGTCTTTATCGACTGATCGGACATTCGCGATTTCCTGAAGAAGGTCGGAGAGTGGTACTTCCTGTTCCTGAGGCTGCTGTTTCTTTTTTGCCTTCCGGGCGGCGAACGCCGTCGGCCCGATTCCATGCGAAAGCGCGAGACTTGCTATCAGTAGAATGTGAATCCAACCGATCGTTTTTTGCATGGCCAACCCCGTTCCTTAATAGTAGCGGAATATGGCAAGCCGTGTCAAAGAACGTGTTATCCTCTGAAAGTACAATGAATATCACGAATAATCATTGCACCCCTGCGGCTCCTGCTGAGCTGCTGAACGGCGCCGAGGAACCCGTGCTTTCGTCCGAGGTATTCAGTATTTTTTCATCATCAGAACTCGTTTTTCGGTCAGCGAAGGGAGCGAGCATATTGAGCTTCTCCAGCGCGTCCTCGACGCTTTGGACCGCTTTGTCCTGGGCTCGTCCGCTCTCGGCGGCTTTGCGTTCCAACGACACGACTGCATCGATCGCCTTCCCGATCATTTTCTTTCCGGCTGGGTCGCACGACTTGCGTTTTGCCAAATGGAACGGCACGAACAGCCGCAACTCTCCTTTTTTGTAAGTGGCATTCGGCGAGTCCTCTTCGTAAGATGCCCAGAAATCGATGAAAACCGTCTTTATCTGCGGTTTTTCTTCCTTGAAAGAGCGGCAGGCCTTCAATTCCGTGAGCTGTTTGGCGAGGCACTCGAGTTCCTCCTTCCGGAACAGTTTCGAGAGAGCCGTGGAATCGCCCAACGGAACGTTTTTCGCGATCCGTTGATTTCCAGAGTACTTGGTCGCGAGATACTCGGTCTGCTCGGCCGCAGCCCAGGTTGTCAGCGCGGATGGAATCGAAACCAGGAGGACGATCAAAAACGTTTTCATAGAGAGTTCCTCTCGGAGCATTGAAAGGCAAACCCTATGCCGAGCGGAACGTCGCGAATTTCCCATTGATGATGTGGCCGGGTCACGCGCGACACATGTCAGCGGAATCAGCTCCTGAACGACAGGTAAGCAGTGTTTATCCGTGACGATGTATGCAGATCCCTGATTTCAGGAGAAATGCCGTTTGGCATCCCACGTGAATTCATTCAGAGGAACGAGAGGGAGTTGCAATGAAGAATTTATCAAAAGCCCTGATTGTGGTTGGAGTCATCTGCCAGTTCGCGGCTATGTCAGCCTCGGGTGAGGAAAAACTTGGAGAAGCGCAGGCGGCGGCCTGTACGGCCGTAGATGCTAACAGCAATTATAAGAAACAACAACCCGCACCGGCGACTGCTACCGCGACCACGAAGACCACTAAAGCGGATGCCGCCAAATAGCCCGGGGTTTAGTGCCCCGTGCCCCTGAGATTCGCCACGAGTTGTTCGCTGACCGCTTTGGCGTCGCCGAAGACGAGTGAACAATTCGGGAAATAGAAGAGGGCATTGTCGACGCCGGCGTACCCGACCTTCATGGATCTTTTATTCACGAAAACCTGCTTGGCTTTGTAAGCGTCGAGAATCGGCATGCCGTAAAGCGGGCTGGATTTATTCGTTTTCGCGTCAGGATTGACAACGTCATTCGCGCCGATCACGAAGGCGACATCGCAGGTCGAAAACTCGCTGTTGATCTCATCCATTTCAAAAACACAGTCGTACGGGATCTCGGATTCGGCGAGGAGCACGTTCATGTGCCCGGGCATGCGGCCGGCGACCGGATGGATCGCGAACTTCACTTCAACTCCCTTTTCAACGAGCGTATCGTAGAGCTCCTTGATGGCATGCTGGGCCTGCGAGACGGCCATTCCATAACCCGGGACGATGATGACTTTGGACGAGTTCTCGAGCATGAATGCGACGTCTTCGGAGGAAGCCGATTTCACGCCTTTTCCGGCGGGGCTTGTGGTGGCGACCGCGGCATCGCCTCCGAATCCGCCCAGGATCACGCTGATGAATCCCCGATTCATCGCTTTGCACATGATGTACGACAGAATCGCGCCGCTTGAGCCGACTAACGCTCCCGTCGTGATCAGAAGATTGTTGCCGAGCGTGAACCCGGTCGCGGCGGCTGCCCAGCCGGAATAGGAATTCAGCATGGAAACGACGACCGGCATATCCGCGCCACCGATCGGGATGATCAGCGTGAACCCCAAGATGAGCGCGATCAAGGTCATGACCAAAAAGGGCAGCAGCGTATCGGATGCGACAAACCAGGTGGCGCATCCGAGCATTAAGAGTGCCATCGCCAGGTTCAGGAGATGCTGACCCTTGAAGACGACGGGATTCGAGCCGAGGAGGCCTTGAAGCTTTCCGAACGCGATGAGGGACCCGGTGAACGTGATGGCGCCGATGAAGCTTCCGGCGGCGAGTTCGATCATGAGCGTGGAATCAACGTGTCCCGTTTCGTGGTGGGCGAAGTAGGTGCCGATCGCGACAAGCACGGCCGACAGCCCGACGAAGCTGTGAAGAGCCGCCACGAGCTGCGGCATCGCGGTCATCTGGATCCGTAAGGCGACCGTACTTCCGATAAGCGCGCCGATCGCGAGGCCTGCGGTCAGCCAGCCGTAGTTTTTCACTTCCGGGTTGATGATGGTGGCGACGACCGCGATCATCATTCCTATCATCGCGAAGAGATTGCCCCTGAGCGCGGTCTTGGGCGAAGCGAGGCCTTTCAGACCCAGGATAAATAAGATCGTCGCGATCAGATAAACAAGAGAGAAGATGTCCTGATTGAAACTCGTCATGTGGTCACCCGCTATTTTTTTTCTTGTTTTTAAACATGGCGAGAATCCGGTTCGTAACGACGAATCCTCCGAAAATGTTGATCGAAGCGAGGAGAACGGCGAAAAATCCGACCAGCTCGATGGGGCCGGTCTGACCCTCGTTGGGATGAAAACCCGCGACGAGAATCGCGCCCACGACGACGATCGCGCTGATCGCGTTCGTGACGGCCATGAGCGGTGTATGCAGGGCCGGCGTCACTCCCCAGATCACGTGGTACCCGACAAAGCAGGAAAGGACGAAAACGTAAATTCCGATCATAGTTGGCGACATAAGATACTCCGACTGTTCATTTTCTCTTGAAACGGATTTCGCCTTGGAAGACCGCCAAAGACGCAGCGATAATGTCATCCTCAAGATTCATCTTGAGAGTAGGGCCGCTCTGGGGGTCCTCTTGCACAAGCAGGGCGAGGAGGTTCGCGACATTTCGCGCGTAGAATTCGCTCGCGTCAGCAGGCACAAGCGCGGCCCAATTGGTGATCCCGACGATGGTGACGCCGTGTTTTACGACGATCTTGTCAGGTTCGGTGAGAGGACAATTACCGCCGGTTGAGGCAGCCATGTCGATGATCACCGAGCCGAACCGCATTCCCTTGACGGCTTCTTCCGTGATCAGAACCGGGGCTTTGCGACCGGGAATATTGGCAGTTGATATAATGATGTCAAATTTCTTAAGTTTTTCGTTCAGGAGCGCCTGTTGTTTTTGTTTTCCCGCTTCTGAAAGTTCTTTGGCGTATCCGCCCGTTCCGATGCCGCTTTCTTCAAGATCGAGTTCGATGAACTTCGCCCCGACTGAAATGATCTGCTCCTTCACCTCGGGGCGGATATCGTAGCCTTCAACCGCCGCGCCGAGTTTCTTCGCAGTCGGAATCGCCTGAAGCCCGGCAACACCCGCGCCCAGGACTGCGACTTTCGCGGGCTTGGCGGAGCCGGCTGAGGTCATCATCATCGGGAAAAACCGTTTATATCGCGTCGCTGCTTCGAGAGCCGCGCGATAGCCCGCGATATTTGCCTGCGAAGAGAGCGCATCCATCGATTGGGCCCGCGAGGTGCGGGGAAGTAGCTCCATTCCGATGCTGTCAATTGCCCCTTGGGCGAGCTGTTCGAGGAGGCCGTCATTGAGGTAGCCGTCCAGGAAAGAGATGAGGAGAGCGCCTCTTTTCATTTTTGAGACTTCGGCGGAAGTCGGACGATTGAGTTTTAAAACGACATCGGCGCCGAGCGCTGTCGTCGCATCGCCGAGTTCGGCGCCTTCCGCGGAATAGGCTTCGTCAGGAAAGCCTGCCGAAGCGCCTGCGGACCGTTCAACAATGACTCGGAAGCCCTGTTTAATCCATTTTTTGACTGAAGTCGGGGTTCCCGCGACTCGAGTCTCGCGATCCTTGGTTTCCTTCGGAACGCCGAGAACGACTTTGTTTTTTGACATAGGACAAAATACTTACCACCTGAATCAGATCACCGGAACTACGTTTTGTGCTTCAGGTCCTTTCTGTCCGTCATAAAGATCGAATTCGACTTCCGCGCCTTCGCGAAGCGTTTTATGCCCGTCGCATTGGATCGCGGTGTAGTGGACGAAAATCTCGATTCCGTCTTTGCTTTCAATGAACCCGAATCCCCTCGCGTCATTGAACCATTTCACCTTGCCAAGAGCCATCGTTTGCCCCCTGTCTGTTGGGTATCGCCTTGGGCGTCGCGATGACGAGCGCCCTATTGCTAGTGTGACGGAATATGACGGGAGTTGTCAAAAAGGAGAATCAGTTGACATTATTGGTCTGGTTTTGTGGGCGATCGAGTTGGGGGTCCCCGGTAAAATCAAAGATGATTTCGTCGGGAGCTGCATATCCCAAAACTCGCCGGATCTCGCGTTGCTGCACTACTTTGCTCTTTTCGAGTTGCTGGGACTCTGTTTCGAGCCTCCGGAGAAGGGTTCTGAGATCTTCAGCCTGGCTCTTTCGGGTATCAAGGAGGCTCCTGAGCCGGACCAGTTGCATCACGCCGGGAGATCCGAACTGTGCCGGAATGCCGACCAGAAACAGGAGCCAACAGCCGAAGATGCCAAGCCAGAGCTTTGCTGGAGTGAGCCATTTTCGGCCTTTCATCTTTGAAATCTTCCGTAAACCGCCGGTCCCGCGAATTTGGCTCGTGAACCGAGCTGTTCTTCAATTCGGAGAAGCTGGTTATACTTCGCGATCCGCTCGCTTCTCGAAGCCGATCCGGTTTTGATTTGACCGCAATCAGTCCCTACGGCGAGGTCGGCGATCAGGGTGTCTTCGGTTTCGCCGCTTCGGTGCGAAACGATGGCTCCGAAGCCAGCCTGTCCTGCCATCTTCATGGTTTCGAGGGTTTCAGTAACCGTTCCGATCTGGTTCAGTTTGATGAGAATTGCATTCGCGATTCCGGAATCGATTCCTCGTTTCAGGAGCGCCTGATTCGTGACAAAAAGATCGTCTCCGACGATCTGGATCTCGGAACCCATTTTCTTGCTGAGCATTGCCCAGCCATCCCAATCATCTTCGGCCAGGCCGTCCTCGATCGAAATGACGGGATAGGTGTTTGTCCAACGTCGATAAATATCGACCATTTCATCCGCGTTCAGGCGTTTTCCTTCGAACCGGTAAGCCCCCTTGTGGTCGGAAAATTCACTTGCCGCGGCATCAATCGCGAGAAAGACGTCGCTCCCCGGGCGATATCCCGCATCGCGAATGGCCTGAATGATCGCCGTCAGTGCCTGTTCGTGAGGGAGTTCATCTTCAAAAACGGGCGCGAACCCGCCTTCGTCACCGACGCCGGTGGAAAGTCCTTTTTCATTCAGAATGTGTTTGAGTCGATGGAAAATTTCGACCCCCGCCCGCAACGATTCGGAAAAGGTTTCAAAGCCGGCGGGCACGACCATGAATTCCTGGATTGCGAGCCCGTTGGCGGCGTGCTTGCCGCCGTTCAGAATGTTCATCATCGGAACGGGCAGGGTCGTTCCGTGCGTGCCAAAGGTAGAGCTGATCAGCTTGTATGTCGGGATTCTTTGAGCGGCTGACTGGGCCCGCAAAAAAGCCATGCTGACGGACAGAATCGCGTTAGCCCCGAGTTTTGACTTGTTCGGCGTACCGTCGAGATCCCGCAGGGCATCATCCAAATGGGACTGAAGGGAGAAGTCGCGTCCCAGAATGGCGGGAGCGATCTTTTCCCGGACATTGCGGACCGCCGAGAGGACTCCTTTGCCTTCGAATCTCTTTTTATCGCCATCCCGAAGTTCGAGTGCTTCGCCTTCGCCCGTCGAAGCTCCAGAAGGGACCAGTGCTCGTCCGGAGACGATTTCACCCGCGTGCTTCGGATCATCAACCGCGATCTCGACTTCGACTGTTGGAATACCCCTCGAATCCAAGAGTTCCCGAACCTGAAGATTCCTGATTTTGGACATGCAAAAATATTTTCATACCGTACTGAACGAGGCAAGAAACTTATCGTTTGCTTCTTCGTCTCCGGCTATGCTTCGCGCGAACAACGGTTTTGATATTGCCGCGGACGTTGAAATCCCCGACTACTTCGATTTCCCAAGGGTCAAGCAACCGGATCAGGTCATCCAAGATGACGTTGACGACGTCTTCATGAAAGATGCCGCGATCGCGATATTGGTTGATGTAGAGCTTCAAGCTCTTCAATTCGACGCACCAGTTTTTCGGGATGTACTTGATGTGCAGTGTCGCGAAATCAGGAAAACCGGAAGCAGGGCATACGCACGTGAATTCGGGACAGCTGAACTCGACTTCATACCGCCGGACTTTGGTACGGTTCGGAAATCGTTGCAGGCGTGCTTCGCGGATCAGTTTCCCGCCGTCCGGGCGCAAGGTGGATAGAGCGATAGAAGTAGCGGTCTGTTGCGGTTTCATGGTGGTTTCGTTCATAGCACAGTAAAATAAAAAAGCCGATGCATTCGAAATGCATCGGCTTAGTCAGGTCATTTGGAGTTTTGGAGGATCAATACCCGGACGATGTCGAGTCACTCTGGCCGGTCTGGCCGCTCTGGCCGGCCGTGTCGCCAGAGGTGGGGCTGTCCGTGCCACTCTGATCCGGGCTGGTTGCCGGGGGGCTCATCTCGCTGCCGGTCTGGCCGCCCATCTGCTGTTCCTGACGGCGTTTCGCATCAACGCACTCTTTGAACGACTTCGTGCCTTTGCGATGCGTGACGCCGCTTTCATCGGTGCAACTCTTCGCCGTGCGCCAGCGATCCGAACGGGCCTGTTTGGCACTCTTCGAAGTGTCCGCCGAGCTCATGTCACTGCTCTCTCCACTCTTTCCGCTCATGTCGCTGCTGGTTGTGCCTTCCTTGCTGGGCGGAGTTGTCGTTTCACCGGAGGTCCCTGCCTGATCCTGCGTCATCGTACCCTGTGTAGTCGCGTCAGAACTCCCGGTATTCGAGGTGTCCTGGGCATTCGCGAGCGCGACGGCGAATCCAATGGCAAGACCTGTGGACAAAATTGCGATCAACCTTTTCATACGAATCTCCTTGTTATGAATCCGCCTATTTGCAACC
>MEQK01000043.1 GCA_001770175.1 Bdellovibrionales bacterium RIFOXYD1_FULL_55_31
GCGACGGTCGCATCTCCGGTCTGGATCACCGTGAGCTATCCCGCTTTCACGGGCCAAGAGAAGATTCGGGTCGTGTTTCTGAATTTTTTCAAAATCTCCGGAATGGCCCCGAATGACATGAAAAGCGAACAGTACCTCGACCTGAATTACGTCGGGGACGGCCGCTTCACCGGCTGCCTCAGGGAACCGGTCAGTCTTTTCGAAGGACGCATCGGGTACGGCTACAATTTCCGGCAAGAACTCGCGGTTGTCGTCAGCGGAACCTGGCTCCAGACACATGAGACCTCGAGCAATTTTCGCCTGGACCTCAGCTGGTAATCAGCTCGAGCGATCACCTGTCCCGACATCCCGAATCACCTGATCGGCCCAAAGCAAGACTCGTATCAATCTTGGCTTGAAAAGTTCTTGTGCCTCTTCAAGAGTCGCCCAGCGCCATTCGTCGTGCTCCGGCCGGCCCAATTCCGCGCTGATTGGCAGCTTGATTTCGGACTTCCGGGTTTCAGCGATGAAATAACGCGCGATTTTGCGGTCGCGACCGTACGCCTCGGTATCGATGAAACAGTCTCCCCACGAAAACTTCAGATCATGCAGCCCCGCTTCCTCAGCCGCTTCCCTTTTTGCTGTCTCAGTTTCTTCTTCCTCGGCCTCGACCAGTCCTTTTGGAAAATCCCAATAACCGAAAGCGCGAAGAACAAGAAAGAGCACTTCACGATCTTTATAGCGGCGCACAATGACAACGCCCGCCGAACGGATTCTCCGGGGCATGGGCATTGCTGAATTCCGCTCTGACATGCAAATACTATCCTGGCGGGAAATCGATTTCGGCGCGGTGGTACTTTCCGGCCTGGTCGGTGGATACGCCATGGCGCTGGCCGGACTCTGGGCCGGCAAAATTCCCGGTTTCGTGGCGTTCGACATAGCCGACTTCGGGCGGCGCTATATGGTTTCTGACCGACCTTCGGCATGGTTCTTCGGGATGGCGTCGCACCTCGCAAACAGCGTCGCCTTCGTTCTGGTCTTTGCCTGCTTCATTGTACCGAGCTTTCAGCAGGCTAACTCCCCGCATTCCGCCGGACTTCTGGCCATGGGATGGTCGCTCTTCCTCGCAACCGGTTTGGCCGGTTCGCTAGTTTCCCCCCTTGCCGGCCTCGGTTTCATGGGAAGACGCGGCGGAATTCGCTTTGCCGCCACCAATATTCTCGTTCATATCGTTTGGGGGTTGGTCATTTGGTTTATCTACGTCCCGACCGTTCCGCAACTCTGGCAGGGGCACTGAAGCCGTGGACTCCAGGGGTTCCGGAATAAGAGTTCCCCACCCGGTCGAAATTTTTCACGCGGGTAATACCGCACTCACCTGTGGTCTCGACGGACAAATCATGGCGAACGAGCTTCACGGGTACTTTGTCGCGGATACGCGCGTCCTCTCGACGTATCGCATCTCCGTCTCGGGGCATATGTTTCAACTCCTCAGCCGCTCCAGAACAGGACAGACAGAAGCCCATTGGGAATTCCAGAACCCTTCGCTCCGAACTACGTTCGGGGAAATCGAGGAAGGCTCGCTTCTCCTGAGTCTCAGTCGGAAGCTCGAGGACCGCCTTTATGATCACCTACGACTCATTTCATTCGCCCGGGAGCGCATTCGCATTCGGATGGTTCTGCAGATCGATTCTGATTTCTCGGACATCTTCGAAGTGAAGGAAGGCTCCTTCCGCCCACGCCTCAATATCACTCGCGCCATCTTCGCGCGTGAAGGTAGAATGAGGCTCGCCTACGATCAGGCCGCGTGCCACAGGCAGGTCGACGTTCGATTCAAGGCGGGAAAAGCCGTTCCGGCGTTTGTCGGTTCGCTGATCATCTTTGACCTCGAACTCGAACCGCAACGCGACTGGGACTGTTTCGTTGAAGTAATTCCTGAACTCGAAAAAGGATCGAGTTCCCGACAAAAGACTCCCGATTCGATTGCCGTGATATGCGATTCGATTCTCCAAGGCCCCTTTGAGCGCGGGCAGGCCGATCTGCAGGCGCTCACGATCCGGCACGAGCAGGATAAAGCCTATTTTGCAGGCGGTGCTCCGTGGTTTTTGACCCTCTTCGGAAGGGACAGCCTCACGACAGCTCTCATGTCCGGTCTCGCCGGAGAATGGTCCCTCCGAGGTGCACTGGCGGCCGTCGGAGCACTCCAGGCCACCGAGCGCGATGACTGGCGGGACGCGGAGCCCGGCAAACTTCCCCACGAAATCCGTCGCGGTGAGCTCGCCCTTGCCAAGCTGATCCCGCATACGCCTTACTACGGAGCCCACGATGTCCCGGCACTTTACTGCATCGCGCTCTGGCAAGCCTGGCGATGGTCCGGCGATCGCGAATTCGTTACGCAACACCTTGAAACGGCCGAAGCCGCGCTCGCCTGGTGCATTGAACTCGGTGATCGGGACGGAGATGGCTTTCTGGAATACGGCACGCGAAGCCCCCTCGGCTACTACAACCAAAGCTGGAAGGACGCGGGAGACGCAATCGTCCATGAAACCGGTGAAATCGCCCCGCTTCCCCTGGCCACGGTTGAGCTGCAAGGTTATCTCTATTGCGCTTACCTGGCGATGAGCGAGCTGGTTTCTGAATTTCGGAAAAACCCCAACTCGAGCCCGTCATTGAGCAGGTTCGACGGCCGCGAACTTCTTGCTCGCGCACACCGGCTAAGGAATGCGGTCGAACGGTCTTACTGGCTGCGTTCTCGGAATTTTTACGCGCTCTCGCTCGACGGAAAAAAGAAACCGGTCGCGAGCATTTCGTCAAACCCCGGTCACCTCCTCTGGTGCGGACTTCCCTCACTGGAACATGCGCGAGCAGTAGCTGACCGGATGATGAAACCCGATCTGTTTTCCGGTTGGGGACTACGTACCCTTTCTTCGCACAATCCGGCCTATGATCCCTTGCTTTATCAGCGCGGCTCGGTCTGGCCTCACGACACCCTGATCACTGCCGCCGGGCTGAGGCGATACGGGTTCTTAGAGCAATCCGACATCCTGATCCGAGCCATTCTCGAGGCCGCGTGTTCTTTCGAACAGGAGCGGCTCCCGGAACTCTTCTGCGGAATTGAACGTGCCCGCGGACTCCCCGTTCCTTATCGGCGCGCCAACAGCCCCCAAGCCTGGGCCGCGGCCGTTCCCGTACTCGCCGTCCAACTCTTCCTGGGTCTTGTTCCCGATCTCCCGCACGGACGCTGTTATCTCTCGCCATGTCTGCCGGACTGGCTACCCAACCTCGAAATCAGCAATATCCGCTTTGGGCGCGCTACCCTGAACCTTTCCATTCAGAGACGGGGCACGAAGACCGTCGTGACACGGCTCGAAAAGGACGGTCTCGATATCCTCTTCGGTTCTCCACCAGCACCATTATGGGGTGCCCCACTGTGAACGGCCGGAGATTCAGCTCCGCTTTTAAAGCGTAAACTGCATTCCTGATACGAGCATCCCGGGAACCCAAATTCCGCCCACGCTTCTTTTGTCGTAGGTTCCCGTCTGGGGAAGAAATTCGCACCCGCGGGTCAGATCCTCGAGGTTCGAGCCGAAGAGCTGAAAGATGCTGTCATCAAATCGCATATTCTCGATCGGAGCGACGATTTTTCCGTTCTCGATCCAAAAGCAGGCATAGCGGGTCATCCCGGTAATCCGTCCGCCGTTTTGGTCGCTCCAATTCAAATAATGCAGATTTGAAATGTGCAAACCGGTCCCGAGCCGTCCCAGAACCTCGCTTTGCTCCAGCGTACCGTGTTCGACCGCGGGGGCCCGAAGGACTTCGTCCATTTCTGCCGCGTTTCCCGAAACACCATACTCCTTCGAGGAGCGGCTGCTCACGAGTGAATGCGCCAACTCACCCTTATCGATCAGAATGAGCTTTTCGGGAGCGAGTTCGCCGACCTGGTTAAACCGTGGTGTCTGGCCGCCCGAAAAATCTTCGGCCAGGCTGAAGCGTGGCGAAAGCTTCTTTTCGCCCCCCCGGAGCCGCCGTAACGGACTTTCACCCTGACGGATAGACGACTCCCCGATCGCACCCCACGAAAACATCTCAATCAAAGCTCCGACAGCCGCGGGTTCGAGAAAGGTACGGTAAGACCCGCGTCCGATTTTCCTGGGCTGCCTCTCCAGCAGCTTCAGTTTTTGAAGAGCCGAAGAAATCGAACGCCGAAATTCATCATCGTTCCATTCCGATCCGCCATAGACGCCTTTGACCGCGCGCTGGGCCGGAGTGTACAGCGAGTAATCGAACGAAAAGAACTCACTCGAAAACCAGTGAACCAATCGGGCGGAATTCGCCATGCCTCGGATCACGGGACCGGCGGCGTATATGCCGGCCAAGTCAACGCTATTTCCGACAGCATCGAGAATCTTCGCGGGAACACTCTCCGTCGCGAGCAAATTCCCGGTCTTTGTTGTCATGCTTGAACCCGGGTTTTTTGGAAGCTCGGCAAAAGGGTCCTGCGGCAAGGCGGGAACTTCAGCTCTCAAAACCCCGACCGCCTCCCGGATCGCCTCGCGATCCTGGTACGAAATCCCGGAAAGCGAGATCTCTCGCGAAGCACGTTTCAGAACTCCGGGTGATGACTCGAGGACCAGGGTCACCTCGAGCGAGGCGTCATCGATAACCCCAGTTTGACGGACGCCCTGATTGAAACGGACAAACTGACTGCATTCAGCCTCAAGAACCAGGAAGAGATGTTCGTTCGGACCGAGCGCTCCAATCGCTCGCTTACTGAGATCTTCGAAATAGTCCCGATCAATTGCTGGAACGAGAGATGTTTTCACGAAGCACCTCCGAATATTTCCACATTCTTAAAAAGACAAACAGGCGACGAATGACCGACCCGGATGCTCTGGTTCGGCTCGCCTTTGCCGCAATTCGTTGCCCCAAAGATCTCGACCGTGGAAGGATCACCGACCTTCTTCAAACTGCGCCAGAAGGGAGCCGTGATTCCGCGATAATTCGCGTTTTTCAAGGTGCGGGTCAGCTTGCCGTTTTCGATCAGTTTCGCGTACTCACAGCCGAACTGAAATTTGTTCCTGAAATCGTCAATCGACCATGACCGGTTCGTTTTCATCAGGACTCCACGATCGACGGAGGCAATGATCTCAGCAAGAGAATCATTTCCGGGCTCCAGATTGAGGTTCGCCATTCGATCGATCGGTGGACGATTCCACAAACACGCCCGGGAATTGGCCACGCCCGGGAGTCCGGATCGGGCCTGACTTTCGACGCCCCCCAGGGGGCGAACGAGAATCCCGTCCTTGATCAGATACTCGCGCGTGCTTGCCATGCCGTTGTCATCGAATGCGTAACTCGCGAGTTCGCCCGCGACTCCCGGATCAAACGTGACGTTCATGAGCGGAGAGCCGTAAACGAAGCTCCCGAAATCTTCCTTTTTCACAAAGGACCAGCCGGCATAATTCCGCTCATCGCCAAGAATGCGGTCGAGCTCGAGCGGGTGCCCGATGCTTTCGTGAATCTGAAGCATCATCTGATCCGGCATGAGAACGAGATCCAGCTTCTCCGAAGGACAGTCTTCAGCCTGCGTGAGTTCAAGCGCTTCTTCGGCCACGCGTTCAACACGATTCCAAAGATCAGGAGTGTTGAAACGCTCCCATCCCCCCTGACCGCAACGCTCATCCGAGCGCTTCTGAACGACATCGCCGGCCTGAGCGGTGGCCTGGAACCAACCGACCAGCTGGCGGGTATTCTGTCTCGCATCCGATCCGTTCGAACTGACAAACTGGACTTCCGTATCGACAGTCTCGAAAAGCGCGCTCCGACGGATCATCTTCGGCCTTGGCGCGTTCTGGGTGCTTGGACCCGGGCGATCGAGCTTTCGGCAGATCTCCACCAGCAAGTCATTCAATTCTCCGGCTGAAGGAATGGACTTCCCGAAGTTCGATTCGAATTCGCCCTGAACGGTAGGCCTTTGCGCAACGGTGAACCGATGAATGGGATAACGTGAACCTTGCGAAGCATGAATGCGGGCTTTTTGCGCCGCCATGACCAGACTTTCGGAATCGGTTCGGGTCGTGGCAGCGTACCCAAACTGCCCGTTTTCGAGAACCTCGACCATCACGCCTTCCGAGAGTGAGCTATGGTTCGCTTGCGGGTGTCCGTCCCGGACGTATCGGGTCGTGGAAACCTCCCGTACTTTGCGAAACCCCAGCCATTCAGGTTTACGCCCTAAAACTCTCTCAGCTTGCCCAAGCGCCGCCTTCAGGTTTTCATCCATATGCGCGAAAACTTAGCTCAAATACGATAAAGAAGACAGGCGATTACGGCGAATTGTTGACGAAAACAGTATCTTCGGGTAAGAGAGACGCAGTCTTTCTTTTGAGGGTATTTTTATGAAGAATTTTTTATTTGTCTCTGTTTTGATCGCCATGATCGCGATGCCGGCCTTTGCCGCAAAGCCACTGCAGCTTACGGCTTCCACCGACTATAAGCATACCGTTTGGACCGGGCTCGATTTACCCCGCCTCCACGA
Organism: Bdellovibrionales bacterium RIFOXYD1_FULL_55_31; assembly: GCA_001770175.1. Taxonomy (GTDB): domain Bacteria; phylum Bdellovibrionota; class UBA1018; order UBA1018; family UBA1018; genus XYD1-FULL-55-31. Next base: position 6,512 of record MEQK01000043.1, read on the forward strand.
TGCCAACGTCCTTCCCGCGAACCCGGAAGTCGCCAGCGCGCTCGAAAAGTTGGATTTCAAAAAACGCTACGTATGCCAAGCTGATTATTATCTGGGCAGCGTTGGTTACTTCAATGCCCAAAACGAAAAGGGCATTCTGATGCTGTACTCGCTTTCCGGCTGTAAAGCTCAATAAATCAAAACGCGGCTCTCGGGCCTAGCGCCTTTTCCGGGGCGCAGGCCGTTTTTCAGAAATCGCGCGTTTCGCCTGGTTCGAGAGTTGATCCAAATCGCGATCGGTGCGGTGAGCGACTCCCCCGAACTGCTGCCGTCCCTGGTGCGTCCTGTCCGAGCGCCCCCCCTTTCTCCGCGTCATATTCCCAGTCTGCTGGGCGGCGCTTTGCCGGCCTTTTTGGCTTTTCTGGATTCCCATATTCGACCTCTTTTATCCGAATTTTCGAATTCGCCGGCTCCGATTTTTCATTCTCAACGAACGGGCTCTTTCATTCCTGCGCCGCGTTTCTTCCTCTTGCGTCAACCTGCGCGGAGCTTCAGGACGAGACTCACGGGCTGGCGCTTCCCGCCGAACGGGTTCACCACGCTCTAGGCGTTCCGATGCATTAGCTTTTGACATGAAATCCTCCTCTGTTCCGGTTAAACTTGGTTTTGCATAAACAAGCCCCGCCGGAAAGGAAGGCAGGCCCGATCATTGCAATTTAACGCTTTGGCCCAGAACTTAAGCTTCAACTCTTCAGTCGAAAGGTGCGCATATGAAACATGAATTACCGAATCTCCCTTTTCCAAAAAACGCTTTAGAGCCCTATATTTCGGCTGAAACGTTCGATTATCACCACGGGCGGCATCACCGCGCTTACGTTGAGAAGCTCAACACGTTGATTCAGGGCACCGAATTCGAAAGCATGTCCCTGGACCAGATCATTGCAAAATCCACCGGGCCCATATTCAATAATGCAGCGCAGACCTGGAACCATTCGTTTTTCTGGAACTGCCTCTCAGCGCAACGGTCCAACCCTCGCGGCGACCTCCTCACCGCGATTAATCAAGAGTTCGGGTCAGTCGATCAACTCAAGGATGATTTCAACAAAGCTGCGATCGGCTTGTTCGGGTCAGGGTGGGTCTGGCTGGTGCGCGACAACAAAGATGGTTCCATCTCGATTCAAACGACCTCGAATGCGGACAATCCGCTGAGGCACGAGGCAACGCCGCTCCTGACCCTCGATGTTTGGGAGCACGCCTACTACATCGATTACCGGAATGAACGCCCCAAGTTCATTCAGGCATTCTGGAACATCCTCAACTGGGAGTTCGCCGAAAAGAATTTCAACGCCGCGAAAGCGAGATCGGCGGCGGCCTAGCTGCATTAAAGAACGACCGGATCATTGCGTTAGCACTGAGCTTCTGCTTAAATTGAAGAATCGTGCACCTGCCATTCATTGAGCACCTGGCCACTGGAATTTTCACGCTTGCCGTGCTCCACACATTTTTAATCAAGGCTTTCGAGCACATTGCGTTCCGGTTCCCCGCAGGATCAATTCACAGGGATTTTTTTCACCTCATCGGTGAAGTCGAGATCGTTTTCGGGCTTTGGGCCGGAATTCTCATGATCGTCATCACCCTTTCAGCCGGCTCGGCCACAGCGCTTCAGTATCTGGACGGGCTCGATTTTACGGAACCCGCTTTCGTTTTCGCGATTATGACCGTTTCGGCCACTCGCCCGATCCTGGACTTCGCGCGAAACTTCATCGAGACCATCAGCCGGGTTCTCCCGATCGCACGTGAAGTGGGATTCTATTTTACCGCGCTGGTCATCGGCCCATTGCTCGGCAGCCTGATCACCGAACCCGCGGCAATGACCGTGACGGCACTGATTCTTCGTGATCGATTTTTCAAGCGCCACCCTTCAAACGCCTTCATGTATGCCACTTTGGCCGTACTCTTCGTCAACGTGTCAATCGGTGGCGTCCTGACGCCTTTCGCGGCCCCGCCGGTTTTGATGGTCGCAAAAACCTGGAATTGGGACCTCCAGCACATGGTTTCGCAATTCGGTTGGAAGGCGATCCTCGCGACCCTCATCAACGCTTCCGCCGCCACGCTCGTTTTCTTTCGCGAGCTTCAAAACTTTGACCGGGTCAGCCACCAGCTTGCACTTCGGTCCGAAGCTGCCGTCGCAAAACCCGCTACCCCCTACTGGATTCGAGGGATTCATCTGTTTTTTCTCGCTCTCATCGTCCTCACGTCACACTTTCCCGCCGCATTTGTCGGATTTTTTCTATTCTTCCTGGGTTTCACCGGGATCACGAAGGAATATCAGGATGAACTGAAGCTTCGGGAAAGCCTGCTGGTAGGTTTTTTTCTGGCGGGACTGGTGGTCTTAGGCGGCTTTCAGAGCTGGTGGCTCGCCCCGCTCATCGGGAAACTCGATGCGGGCACCCTGTTCGTGGGTACAACTTTCCTGACCGCTTTCACCGACAATGCCGCCCTGACCTACCTTGGGTCGAAGATCCCCGAAGTCACCGAAACGTTCAAGTACGCGCTTGTCTCCGGCGCGGTGGCGGGTGGAGGCCTGACGGTAATCGCGAACGCGCCCAATCCGGCCGGTTTTTCTATCTTAAGGGATAGTTTCGGTCCTGAGGGCATCAATCCGCTCAAGCTTTTTGTATGGGCGCTTTTGCCGACGCTGGTAGCGATGACTTGCTTCTGGGTTCTGGCGTGACGAAGAAAAGAATGAGCCAGTACCTCTCTTCAGTGCTGGTCGCGGCGTTATGGTCTTGCTCGGCGGTTCCAGGCGATCTATGGGCCCGGGAGATCAGGACCAATTCCATCAGCATTCCCAACCCGCCAAGCTGGCTGACCGAACGCAAAGTAAACGCGGTCGTTGATCGGATCCAACGCGTGCTCGAATGGGATATCCGAAGGGTCAACGTCCAGTGGTACGCTGACGCCAAACAATTTGCCGACGCCCACGGATATGGCTCTTCAGTGCTCGCATTCGCGCGGGCGAGTCAGAATGCGATTCATCTCGGACCAAAGGTGACCAACTCGAATTTTGATGGAATTTTTGGTCACGAGCTCGTGCACGTGATTTTGTATCAGAAGTACCACGATGCCGTCCCGAAATGGCTCGAAGAAGGCCTTGCCAATCACGCCGCGAGACGCGGGACGGTCGATTACGTCTGGCTTTCTTCGCAGGCTCCACGGAATGTGAGAAGTCTCGTCCATCCGTTTGATACAAAACTCTCAGCCCAAAGCGTTTCGGTGGAAGGTTCGAAATACCACTACATGGCATCCCAAGCTTTAGCCGAGATGATTGCAGCCCGCTGTAGCCTGAGTGATCTTCTCCAACTCTCCGTCGGGAAAAAATTGGAAGCCTATCTATCAACTTTCTGCAGAATTCCGGATGTCGACCAGGCATTCAGGAACTGGCTCACCTCGAAAAAGCGGGCTGGAAAAGGCCAATAACCTTTTAAGCCGGCCGAGTTTCCGCTATTATCAAGAAAACATCAAGGAGGCGTCCCCATGCTCTCGAAACTAACATTGAATCAGCGCATTCTAGCGATCTGCAGCCTGTTTTCCATCATTGTCCTCTTTGTCGGGATCGCAGGGATCAGCTCTGTCACCCGCATATCGAAGGACTATGGCCGGGTGATTTCGATCACTCTCAGCAAGAAGGCAATCGTGGGTGACATGCTCACGCGATTTTTTCAGGTTCGTTTGGCGCTTCGAGGAATCGGGGTCGACAATTTCAGCCGCGAGGAAAAACAACGTGAGGCGGCGAACGCGGTGACCGCCATTCATGGTTTCATCGAGGCAAAGAAGGCGTATGCAGATTTGGAATCGAGCCCGGAAGAACAAAAGCTTTTGGAGGTCATCGGTCAGGAATGGCAGGCCTACGAAAGAGAAGTTGCAAACAAAAGTGCCGAGCTCGTCCGGAACGAAACACCTGAAGCCCATGCACAGCTTGACGTAGTTCTATTCAAAGTCGCCCCTGGAATCGGACTCAGAGTGGCGGCCGCAATCGAAGCATTATCTGAGTTTCAGCAGACCGAAGCCAATCAATGGCTGGATTCAGCCAACAGCTCACGAAAATGGCTCCAGGTCTTCGGGACCATTCTTATGATCGTCTCAACTCTAACCGTTATTTTAATCGGTTTTTTCCTTTCAAAGACCTTGACCAACAGTCTTCAGTCAATCCTTGACCGGATGAGCCGAGTCTCGCATGAAGTCAACAGTTCCGCGTTGCTGGTCTACGATTCAGCGGACACTCTCTCGTCAGGCGTCATCCAGCAGAGCGCCGCGCTCCAGCAGACGGCCGCCGCCGGCAACGAACTCTCGGCCATGGTCAAGAACAATGCCGATAACGCCGAAAAAGCCAAAACCGTTTCTACCCAGAGTGATGAAGCCGCGAAACGCGGCCAGCAAGCCGTTGAAGAAACGATCCAAGCCATCCACGAGATCGATGCCACAAATAAAACCATGACCCAGGAAATCGAGAAGAACAATGACGAGATCTCCTCGATCGTCAAGGTTATCGGCGAGATCGGTGAGAAAACGAAAATCATCAACGACATCGTGTTTCAGACCAAACTCCTTTCATTCAATGCATCGGTTGAAGCGGCACGTGCGGGCGAACAAGGCAAAGGCTTCGCCGTCGTCGCCGAAGAAGTGGGCAATCTGGCGCAAATGAGCGGAAACGCGGCCAAAGAGATCGCGGACATGCTCCAGGGCAGCATCCAAAAAGTGAATGAGATCGTGAATCGATCACGGACCAATGTCCAGTCGCTCGTTGTTTCCGGAAAGCAGAAGGTCGAGTCGGGCATTCACGTCGCGCAAAGGTGCGGAGAGGTTCTGACCGAAGTCGTTCAGAATGCTTCATCCGTAAAAGGTACCGTTGGCGAAATCGCCGTCGCGACTCGTGAACAGGCGAACGGCCTCGAAGAAATTTCCAAAGCTGTCGGGGAACTCGAAAAAACGAACCAGGAGAACTCCGGTATCGCTCACAGTGTTTCCTCCGCCACGATGGAACTCGCCAAGCAATCGGACGACCAGCGCGGTCTGATCGGTGAAATGATGCAAATGGTGCATGGCTCCCGGAAGCTGCTCCAGAGCCTCGACTTCGACGCGGCATTATCCGCTCACCTGAGTTGGAAGTTCAGATTGGCCAAGTACCTCCTGAACCCGAACGGCTCGCTGAAACCGGAAATGGCCGAGAAGGACGACAGCTGCATTCTCGGCAAGTGGCTCTCGGGTCGCGGGGCGAAGTATTCAGCCGAGCCGAGCCACCTGGCTCTGCGCCAGGCCCATCGTGAGTTCCACCAGCTTCTCGGAAAGATCATTCGCGCCGCCGACTCGAATGACAAGGGGGGAGCGCACGATTTGCTCAGCGCTCGCGGCGAGTTTGGCCGAATCTCGGGCGAATTGGTGGAGGCCGTCAAGAAGATGGCCGAAATCGTCGCCAAGGGCTGAAGAAGCGGCTTGATCGGAGATCCGCCGCTCGGGATCCGGCAGAATGCCGCTTTACAAAAGCCTGGAAACGGCTTTTATTGGAATAATGAAAGAATTCCTCAAAAAGATCCCGAAAAGCGATTTACACGTTCATCTCGATGGTTCGGTTCGCGTTGGTACTCTCGCGGAACTCGCCAAGAAACAAAAGCTGAAGCTCCCTTCCTATACGGTTGACGGATTGAACAAGCTTCTGTTCAAGGATCAATACGAAAGCCTGGTGGACTATCTTCAGTGCTTCGGCTCGACGATTCCCGTCATGCAAACTCCTGAGAATCTCGAGCGGATCAGTTACGAGTTCGCGCAGGATAATATTAACGAAGGTGTCTGCTACGTCGAGGTCCGGTTCGCGCCGCAGTTTCACGTCGGCAAGAAAATGGATTTCGAGAAGACGCTTCAAAGCGTCTCCAAGGGCATGGAACGCGCCCAAAAGGAATACAACAATAACCCCAAGGTGAAATCGGGTGAACTTCCGCCCTTTTGTTTCGGGATAATCGTCTGCGCGATGCGCGCCTTCGGAAGGGGCTTTTCGCAATATTTCGACACCTTCCTCGACGCACACGTCTATTCAGAACCCAAGATGATCCATGCCCTCGCGTCTTACGAACTCGCGAAAGCCTGCGTCCATACGCGTGACAAGCTCGGTATCCCGATCGTTGGCTTCGACCTGGCGGGAGCCGAAGCCGGAAATCCCGCGGAGGACCATAAACCGGCCTACCAGTTCGCGCACAAGCACTTCCTGCACGCGACGGTTCATGCCGGAGAGGCCTACGGCCCGGAGAGTATTTTCCAAGCCATCACCGATCTCTATGCCGACCGCGTAGGGCACGGATATTATCTTTTCGCGGACGACAAGGTCACTGATCCCGAAATCAAAAATCCGAAAGCCTACGTACGGCAGCTTGCGCAGTATATCGCCGATCGCCGAATCACGATTGAGGTATGCCTGACGAGCAACTTGCAGACAAATCCCTCGATCGGGGATATCTCGAAACATCAGTTCGCGAAAATGCTCGAAGCGAAGTTGAGCACGACTTTATGCACCGATAATCGCACGGTCAGCAAGACCTCGGTGACAAAAGAGATCACCCTCGCCATGAAGAACTTCAACCTGAAAGGAGACGCGCTGAAGGATCTCCTCGTTTACGGTTTTAAACGAAGCTTTTTTCCGGGCACCTACGCTGAAAAGCGCAAATACGTCCGAGGGGTCATCGATCGTTACGAGCTCGTCGAAAAGGAATACAACAAGAGAGCCGCGGCGAAAAAGAAGGGCTAAGGGTCACCGCTCGATGACGGTCGCCGTCGTGTTTTGACGGAGTCCCGCGCGCAGGAAGCCGATCGTGACGCGATCCCCCGCCTTTAGGGTCTTCAGGAATTCCGCATAGCTCTTGAGGTCGCGGATCACCGCCGCATTCATTTCAATAATGACGTCGTCCGTGACCAGACCGGCCTTTGCTGCCGGCGAATCCGGAACTACGCTGGCGACCCGAACTCCTGAACCCGCAAAAGCGAAATCAGGAACCGTCCCCAGG
>MEQK01000044.1 GCA_001770175.1 Bdellovibrionales bacterium RIFOXYD1_FULL_55_31
TAGTACTCGGAATCGTCAGCCTCCTGACAGACTTATCCAGCGAAATGATCTATCCCTTGCTGCCGGTCTTCCTCTCCACCGTGCTGGGCGCGGGCGCCATCGCCCTGGGTACCATAGAAGGTGCGGCAGAAGCCCTCGCCTCCGTATTGAAAATGTTTTCTGGCGTCTGGAGCGACCGCATCGGCAAGCGTAAACCCCTGATCACGGCCGGGTACGGACTAGCGGGGTTCGTACGGCCTTTCATCGCGTTAGCCGGAAGCTGGCCTGTCGTTCTCATGATCAGGCTGCTGGATCGGGTCGGTAAAGGCCTGCGCACGTCTCCTCGGGACGCCTTGATCGCGGATGCGACGATTCCCGAATCCCGGGGAACAGCATACGGGTTTCACCGCGCGATGGATCATGCCGGAGCGGTTTTGGGGCCCCTTGTCGCGGGGCTGCTCCTCTCGGTCGGAATCGGTATCCGGGAAATTTTTTGGTGGGCTGCCGTTCCCGCAGTTCTGGCGTTTTTGGTCCTTCTCGCCGGGCTGCGGGAACCGCCGAGTCAGCGTGAATCAGCGCCGAGCGATCGCCGGCCGATCCGGCCAGTTCTTAATGCGGGACTTCATTGGAACGAGACCGGGCAGGATTTTAAAAGATTCCTCCTCGCAGTCCTGGTGTTCACTCTCGGCAATTCCACAGATGCGTTCTTTTTGATGCGACTTTCGAACGCGGGCATTTCAGCCGGGGCAATTGCAGGCCTCTGGTCTCTTCATCACGTCGTCAAAATGGTGAGCACGTATTTCGGAGGACGCTACGCGGACCGCTGGGGCCATCGCAAGTTGATCCTGACTGGATGGATTTACTACGCCGTGATCTACCTCGCGTTCGCGCTTGTGCAGTCAGAAGTTTCCCTGATCGCCGTTTTCCTGGCGTACGGGATTTATTTCGGCCTCACCGAACCGGCCGAAAAGGCCTTGGTCGCGCAACTCGTCTCAAAAAACGTCAGGGGCTCGTCTTTCGGCTTCTATCATCTCGTGATCGGAATCGGAGCGCTTCCGGCAAGCCTCCTTTTCGGTACAATCTGGCAAACTTGGAATTACCAAGCCGCTTTCATGACCGGAGCAGCACTCGCTTTTTTCGCCGGACTTCTTCTACTGCGAGTACCGAGAATGGTGTTAAGCCAATGACGTCAGGGCCAAGTCTCGCGGTTTTATCGGCGATTTTATTTGGCGCATCCCCCTTGCTCACGAAAGTGGTGATTCAGAGTTCAACCGAAATGACACCCATCTTATTGGCGGGACTGCTGTATTTAGGATCAGGAATTGGACTCGCCCTGATGCTAGCGGCTCAACGAATCAACCCCGTTCACGAAATTCGAAGGCTCGCGCCAGCCTCTCTCTCCCAACTCTCGGGAAGCATCATCGCCGGAGGCATTCTGGCACCTCTGGCTTTCGCCTATTCCATCAGCTCGGCTTCGGCGTTTGAGGTCTCTTTGCTGCTCAACCTCGAAACCGTGGCTACGACGGCGATCGCCTTCTTACTCTTCCGGGAGCACGTCGGCCGCCATGTCCTCTTGAGCAAAGGCCTGATCCTGCTCGGCGCGGTTGCTCTGTCTGTCGGCCCGACGCCAGAAGGACGGCTCTCGTCAGCCGCGCTCTGGATGGTGGCCGCCTGCATGCTCTGGGGACTCGATAACAATCTGACCCGCAATCTTGAGATGATTTCGCCATCGGTCCTTGCGGCGCTAAAAGGATTGGTCGCCGGTCTGTTCAATCTCCTGATCGCAATCCCGTTCACCGAAAGAGTACCGCCCCTCCCTGCCGTTTTCGGGACACTCGTCATCGGAGCGTTCTGCTACGGCCTTAGCCTCGTGCTTTTCATCCTCGCCCTTCGAAAGCTCGGAGCCGCGCGAGTCGGAACGTATTTTGCCGCTGGGCCGTTTTTCGGGATGCTGCTTTCAATAGGGTTCCTGCGGGAACAACCGACGACCTTTCAGTGGGCGAGTTCCGCGATCATTGCTTTCGGCGTCTGGCTTTTGAGTCGGGAACGTCATGAACATTTGCATAATCATGGTGACCTGATGCATTCACACCCGCACTGGCCGGATCTGGAACATCGTCACAAGCACTAGCCTGAACGCGCCAATATTTCCGAGATAAAACGCGCAAAAAGGCCGAAGATCGCGGCAAGCGCAGCCGTTCTTAAAACGGAACAATACTGAACGTATTGTGAGTTTAAGAATCGGCGAGCACGCCGTGAGATTTGGGCTTTTTGCGCGAGCTTTCGCGGTTTTAGGCCGGAAATATTGGCGCGTTCAGGCTAGCCGAACCGGAAGACTCCTGGCAAGATGGAATGCATGTCCCTCGTTCAAGGCGCGCCATTCGAGCTTCAGGCATTCGCAAGAGAGCCGGATTTTGCTCTGACGGGAGAACTTGATTTCAAAGCCGGCCTGCTCCGGGTCGACTATGAACTCAGCGGCTCGCTCGCTTCGCTTAAGTTTCCAGCAGCCCCATCCGCCGCGGGTCACAGGACGGCTCGTCTGTGGGAGCACACCTGTTTCGAATTTTTCGTGGGACTTGAAAACCAGGAGAGCTATTGGGAATTCAATGCATCACCATCGGGAGATTGGGCCGCCTACCGGTTCGACTCCTACCGGACGGGGATGCGGGACGAAGCGGGGATTTCATCACTGCGGATTTCGCGGAAAGCGCAAACCGGCATTTTGGGAATCGAGCTCGAGGCGCGGTTGCAGGATATCTCGGAAATCCGAGAGCACCTGTCGAAACCTGAGGCCGAATTGGTCGTGGGCATTACCGCCGTTGTCGAGAAGAACGACGGAAAAATGAGTTACTGGGCACTCGCCCACCCCCAAACGAAACCGGATTTTCATGATCGGGCTGCTTTTTCGATCCGGCTCCGGAAGGAAGGTATTGTTCAATGACGCCGAACAGGCAATTAGGACTCCTTGGTGTCGATCGGTTAATCGAAAGCCCGGAGCTCCGGGCGAAGCTCAAAAATCGACGTTTGGCGCTACTCGCGCATCCGGCATCCCTGACTCGCGGCTTCGTCCATAGCGTGGATGCACTCACCACCTGCACAGACCTCAATTTGGTCGCGGCATTCGGCCCTCAGCATGGCATGAGAGGCGACAAACAGGACAACATGATCGAATCGGAGGACTACGTCGACCCCGTTCACCGTATCCCCGTCTACAGTCTTTATGGAAGAGTGCGCCGCCCAACCGCTGATATGCTGAACACGTTCGACACGATCCTCGTCGATCTGCAGGATGTGGGCTGCCGGATTTACACATTTCTCACCACCCTCTTGTACGTTTTAGAGGGCTGCGCAAAGGCAGGTAAATCCGTTTGGGTCCTGGACCGACCGAATCCGGCGGGACGTCCCGTCGAAGGGCCGTTCCTGAAAAAGGGTTGGGAAAGTTTCGTCGGTGCCTCGACACTCCCGATGCGACACGGTCTGACTATGGGCGAGGCAGCCCGTTGGTTTGTTTCGAAGCACAAGCTTGACGTGGATCTCGAAGTCATTCAAATGCTGAACTACCACCCGGAACAGGGTCCCGGTTTCGGCTGGCCTCTCGGAGAGCTTTCCTGGGTAAATCCGAGTCCCAATGCCGCGAGCCTCAGCATGGCGAGAGCTTATCCAGGCACTGTTTTGCTCGAAGGGACCCATTTATCCGAAGGAAGAGGAACAACCAAACCTCTCGAAATGATCGGCGCCCCCCAACTCGAGATGCTCGAAATTCTCCGGACAATGAAACAGCTCGCGCCTCACTGGCTGCGGGGCTGTAAACTTCGTAACGCGCACTTTGAACCGACGTTCCACAAGCACGCCGGAAAAATGTGCAACGGTCTTCAGATTCATCTTGATGGTCCCGAGTACCGACACGAGGAATTCCAGCCTTATCGCCTCGTCGCGCTCTGGCTTAAAGCCATCCGACTCGTCCACCCCGAATACCGGATCTGGCGATCGTTCGAATATGAATACGAGACGGAGCGCCTGGCGATCGATTTGATCGACGGCGGTCCCGGCCTGCGAAGCTGGGTTGACGACCCGGCGGCGTCCGTGGAAGACTTCGAAAGAATTCTTGCAGCGGATGAATCCCATTGGAAAGAGGATCGACGAGAGTTCCTGCTTTACTGACCTCACATGACCTCACAAGACCTCACATGAAAGGAACGTATGTTCTATACCCTTAAACGTTATCGCCATTACGATCCGGCCGCCAAAGGCTATCTTGAAGTCGCGCTCCTCTATCCCGGCATCAAGGCCGTCGCTTTTCACAGAGTCGCGCATTTTTTGTCAAATCTCCGCATCCCGTTTTTCCCGAGAATGATTTCTGAATTGAGCCGCTTCGTCACCGGCATCGACATACATCCCGGAGCCACGATCGGCCGCGGCTTTATTATCGATCACGGAATGGGAACCGTAATCGGCGAAACCGCCGTCATCGGGAATGACGTCATTCTTTACCAGGGCGTCACGCTGGGCGGCACCGAACTGAAGCACGCCAAGCGTCACCCCACGCTCGAAGACCGTGTCGTCGTCGGAGCCGGAGCAAAAGTCCTCGGCAATATCACGATCGGTGCCGGAACCCGGATCGGAGCCAATTCCGTCGTGATCGAAGACGTACCCGCCAATTCCACCGTCGTCGGGATTCCGGCAAGACGCATCCGAGCCGGAGTCGCGGCCGGTGAAGAGCTGAGCCACCAGAAAATCAAGGAGTCTTAGGATGCAGCGCCTGCTTTCGGAACTCTCATGGGAACTTTCCGTTTTAAGCAGGTCGGTAAGGTACCCGAACCTCTCCTCGGCCGCCGCTCACGTGGCGGTTAGCCAGCCCCAGCTTTCCCGGATCATTTCGCGCCTGGAACGCGAACTTGGTATTTCACTCCTCGACCGCGGCTCGCGCCGAAATTCCTCCTGGACTCCCCTGGCCTTTCGAATGGCAGAATGTTTCATGAAATCGGCTCGTAATTTGGAAAGTGAAATTCAGCACCTGATCGGGAAAACACAGCTCTCGCATGTCAGGATCGGAAGCCTGGAAGGACTCATGCCGCTTGCGATGAGCTTTGTCCACCACCTTCTCACGAATACCACGATCAAAGTCGCGGAGCTCGATGTGCATGATCTCAACCATCTGGAGGAGCTATTCCTGAAGGGGGAACTCAATCTTGTTTTCACGTCACGGGAACCTGGAAAAAAGAAATTCAAGTTCAGCCGCGTCCTGGGGACCCAATCCCTCGATAAAATCGAAAAGTCGGGCGAATTCAAAGTTCTTAGTTCGTTCGAGTTCGGCGCGGGATCACTGGCCGAGGACACGAAGCAAGGAGCCAAACCGGCGCGAATGCTCGTCAGTAATTCCCTCGCCGTTCGAAAAAACTGGTTGAGCACCTATGGCGGAAAAGGCATGCTACCTAGCGAGGTCCGAAGACCGAGGAACGCCAGCTCGAGCAGCGAGAAAATCGTTTTTTTACTCGCGGCGGATATTCTCCCCGAGAGCCTCTGGAAGGAACTCACCAGCTTCAGGTTTTAGCGTTGAAATCCAGGACACCACACCTCATCTGCAAAATTTTCGTGCTCATGCTTTTTGGCGTGGCGGGCTTTTTCGTTCACGACGCGGCGGCCGAACTGGATCTGCCCTATTCCACGCGGACTCAACTCTACAACGGAACGAGCACGACCGTGCACGGAGATATCCGAACCGTGGGGATGGCCGGGGCTACCGTCGGACTGGCTGACACCTTCATTGCGGCCTCAGATAATCCGGCAGGACTCGCGATGACGCTGAATAACGGCGACTTCAATTATACGAGCAACTGGGTTCACGACAACCGCCCGCAAACTTTCGAAAGCTCAATCCAGACAAGTAATTTCGGCGCCGCGCTCAATCCTTATCCCTGGGGCATCAGCCTCGGATATCTGAATCCTTACCGCGAAAGTGAAAGCTATCGTATTCCCGCCGACCCGAACCTCAGAGCAATCGATCTCAACACCGGGGTACGGGAATTCAGAGCCTCGGCAGCGCGGGTTTTCCTGAGAAATCGTCTTTCGCTGGGTGTGAGCCTCGTTCTCGGTCAATCTGAAACCGAGTATGGCATACGCGGTACCGAACTTTATACGGCCCAGCACTCCTACGCGCTTGGCGCCACTTTCGGAGGCATAGTCCAACTCGAAAACCGGATTCTTCTCGGGCTCAGCTACTCCCTTCCCATGCGCTACGCGGGAGATCCGGAAAAGACGCTCCCCGGGATAACGAATTATTTTCAACCCGTTTTAGTCCCGCCGAAACTCGCGGCTGGTGTGGGTTGGATTCCGAATCGATTCTTCAGGGCTGGTTTTTCGCTTTTCTTCATCGGTTCCACTCCGGATGCGGCACTGATGCGGGACCAGGCGATCGCTGTCGGTCAGCACTGGACCGTGCAGCCCCGGCTCGGGGCAGCCTACCAGTTTGCTGATTACAAGGAATTCAGCGGAACCGCCTTTCTCGGGACCTACTATGAAGTCACGCGAATTTCAGAGGCCGCCAGTCGCGTGCATGCAACGGGAGGAATCGAAACAAAGCCGTGGATCTTTACGATCGGCTGGGGGATTGACGCCTCGGCGGGTTACAAGAATTACCTGGTCACGGCCGGTCTGGATCTTTTCAAAGTCATGCAGAAGATGGACCTGATTCCAAAACCCTGGTCCCCCTCACCCGCAGGAACCTTCCCGAACGTCGACGGTATCTCTGACGTAGGCCTGTCCCGTCCCCTAGTCAAAAATTGGAAACCCCACGGGCCCGAAATCAATCCGATCCGGATCGGACTCGGCCTTCCCAAAAAGATTCAGCAGAAAGTCATCAAAGCCGGAAAGGAAATCAAAAAAGAGATCCAGACGATCACCGATGAGTTTATCAAGACTGAGGAGGAGTAAGCCGTGCGGTACTCGGAACGACTCCCACCACCAGAGTGGTATCGTCATCAGGATTTTTCGCGTTCACTCCCAGAAATTGGACGAAGTTTTGGAAAAGATCAGTGCAAACTTTTTCGGCTGAATCCGACAACTCTGAGGCGGCAAGCTGGGCCATGTGCGCCCTGAGTTCCGTTTTATTCATGCAGGAGCCCGCAGGGTTCACGCATTCAACGAGACCATCGGTATACCAGAAGATCACGTCCCCGGCCTGAAGCTGGAACAGCGCCGGCTCGGGTGTGATCTCGACGTTGTCTCCAAGTGGCGGCATTTCCCCGCCCGAGAGGACGACGAATGACTTATGTCCGTCATTCCGCCCCCCTTTCCTGAAAACATAAGGAAGACGATGCCCGGCATTCACGACATGCATCATTCCGGTTTCGATATGAATGACCGAGATCAACATGGTCATATTCGTTTGACCGCCGCCTGCCGCGCGGACCGCCCAGTCGAGATTTTTCACCAGGCCAGAAATGGACTCGAGCCCCGTGAAGGAACGGATTGAAATGGAAAATGCCCCATACGCCGCCGCGGTCACCAGAGCCGATGAAACGCCATGCCCCGTCACATCGCCCACCGCCACGATCAGATACTTTCCCTGTTCGGCGTACTGCCACCAATCACCGGCACACTCGGATGCCGGCAGGGCCTTTCCTGAAATGGAGATGTTCCCGTGACTGAAGGAAGTCACCGGAAAAAAGCGTTTCTGCACCGCCTGAGCCGTCTCGAGTTCCTTTTCCATTCGGGCCTTTTCGGCCGTTTGCGCCATCAATTCGTTAATCCGATCAGCCATCTTGTTGAAAGAAAGCGCCAATCCGGTCACCTCGTCGTTTCCGCCACCGACATCCACACGCACCGAAAAGTCACCCTCGGTGACCTTCTGAGTGGCATCCCAAGTCCTTCTGAGCCGTTGGGTGAGGCTCTTTGCGAAAATCCAGGTAAACGCCAGCGCGAGGAAGAGAATACTGAGCCCGAGAATCGTCGAGCGCTGGACGAGCCGTTCCGCGGCCAGGAATGACTCCTTTTTGGAAATCATCCCGACAACGGTCAGGGGAACGGAAGACAGTCTCTGGTAGGCAACAATGAAATCGTCGCTGCCGGAACTCCAGTCCCTCGCACCCGACGAAAAACCCGAATCAAGCAGCGTCTTCTCGAAACTCTGGACCTTCTCCGGATTCAAACCTTCGAAGAACTGAACGGAACCGACGAGATGCTTCGCACCGGCGTCAATCACATGTAATCTGAATTTTCCGCGGGACTGGAAGACATCCCCTGAGATCCCGAGGAGGGCGACGGCGGCAAGGGGCTTTCCTTCCGAATCCTTGATCCGAAGACCCACGGGGATCTTGTCGGCGATGCTGGGTCCCGTCAGGATCTCATTTTTTTCATAGTGAGCCGGGGTCCACCCCAACTGCGCGAGAGCCGATTCCATCCGTTTCGGATCTTTTGAAAGATTGCTTTCTATCCGAAACTGCTGGCCGTCCGGGGCTCGAGCCAGAATGAGACCGTCGAGCGCAAGCCTCTGCTCGTGCTCGTTGTAAAAGTCCCGGACCAAAGTGGCGGAATTTGGATTTCCGGCGCGGACAAGACTTCCGAGAGCGCGGACCATCGACTGAACGCGCTCAATCTGCCCACCAATAATATCGCTCGCGGCGCGGACCTCCGTGACATTGTAATCATAAATGTAAGAAGTCTTGTCCTCGATGATCAATGAGGTGCCGACAAAAATGTAGCTTAACAGACTCGCCGTAAGAGCTGTTACGATGAGCGCGACGATCTTCAGCCGAATTGGAAAGCGCAATTTAAGCACGCAAGAAGAGTCTCCTTTTTAGCCCTTTGTGACTGATCGGTAAATTTCAGTAAATTCCTGAGCTTCCGATAAGAATTTTGGAGAAAGCGGTTGAAACCTTCACGTCTCGGCCCAGAGCTTGGAATATGGGATTGGCTGATCGTACTCGCCTGCCTTGGCGCGGGTCTAGCTGGTCTTAAGCTGATGAGCAATGCCCGATATTGGAACGAAAAAATCTACGGTGAAAGCGCGTGGATCCAGATCGGGACCCTGCAGCGCGATCAGGGCGCGGTACGCCATAAGCCGAACGGCTCAATAGCGTGGCGCGATATCGAAACTGGCAAGCAACCCGTGGCGGCCGGCGACACGGTTTTCACAGGTGATGACGGAATCGCGAAAATCATCCTCGATGAGGGCGCTTCGGCGACGGTGTTGCCGAATTCTCTCGTCATGATCGAACAGTCGCGAAAGCCAGCCGAGCCCAGCGCCGCGAAATGGGTTCAAGACCTCGCGGGATCATTCACACAGAAAGTTCCCCAACGCTTTATTGATGTCAAAAAAGGACAGATGAACGTTCGCCTGAAAACAGGTTCCGGCATCAAAGTCCGCTCGAATAAGAGCCAATATCAGATTGAGTCGGTTTCGAAAGAAAGCTCGATTGAGATCAGCGTGGATCCTTCAGATTCCGGAACTCTCAAAATCGCCGCGGATTCCGCTTCAGAAGTCAAACTGACAGCCGGCTCTCAAAAAGCCCCCCTCCTGATCTCGAAAAGCCAGACCGCCGTTCTCCTGGCCGAAGAAGCGATGATCCAAAGGACGTCGCTCAAAAACGTGGCGCCCGGCGACGGCGCCGCCTTCTTCTCTTCAGACAAGGATGCCAAGCACCCCGTTACGTTCACCTGGACCGCAACGGGCGATATCCCGCGCGATTCCAGATTCAGAATCGAATTCAGCGGCGCTCGGAACGGATCCGAGGATTTGCCGGATCTTGAAGCGAGATCAGCAACGTTCAACCTTTCTCCCGGAACCTACGCCTGGCGTGCGGTACTCGCGCCATCATCACGCGCGGACGCGATGAAACAGCCGATCACGACCGGTTGGCGAACCTTCAGGATTGTCCCGCTCGTGACCCCCGAAATCATCGGACCGTCAAACGAGGCCGTACTCCCGGCGCTCTCAAAAAAGCAGCGTCTCTCCCTTACCTGGAACGAACTGCCCATCGGTTTGAAAGCAGAAGTCGAACTCACGAACGAGCAGGCCACCCCGGTTGTTTTTATCTCTGAAAGCCGATCACAGCTCGATCTGGAGCTAACGAGCGGACAGTACGGGTGGCGCGTACGTTCGCTCGCGAAGCACGGGACTTCCCAGGGAACTTCCCAGGGAACTTCCCAGGGAACTTCCCCGGAAACTTCCAATGAAAAGCGCTCCGGTTGGAGCCGCCCTTATCGATTTACCATCGGTGAGTTGGATCCCGATTTTCCACCGGTTAAACCGTCTTCACCTTCTCCACTGCCTTCTTCGACACCGTCCGCGGCACCCTCGCTTTTGCCGCAAGCCGTACCCAAGCCCCTGCCGAAGCAAAAAAGCAAAACCTCGAACGCCCGCCAATTGATCCCCACCGTGAAATTTTCGGCGGATGCCGCGCCCAGGTCACTTTCAGTAAAAAACACCTCCATTTCAACCCGACTCGTCTCGGAGAGGAATTTGGAGAAGATTCCGGTTCAGCTCGCGTGGCAGGGCTTCAGTGACGCCGTCAATTACGAGGTGACTGTCAGGAAAGGAAACGAAACTGTTTTCGAGCGGACAGTCACAAAACCTATGGCGAGTCTGAATATCAACTCACTGACCGAAAACGATTATTCCTATCAGATCAGTGCGACCCTTCGCTCGGGCGATATCATCCGGAGCCGGCCAATGGAGCTGAACATCGAACATTCCGCTCCACTCCTCAAATCCCCTTCTGATCGTGAACAGTTCACCGATAAAGTCGACGTTCTACTGACCTGGGAAAAGACGCTCCTCACTCGGGGCTACCAACTGCAGATCGCGAAGGATTCGGGTTTCTCGGACGTCGTTTTTGATCAAGCCATTCCGGAGAACTTTTACTCAATTGCGGCGCGAACCCCGGGAACGTTCTTCTGGCGAGTGCGCGGCGTTTACCGGAACCGCGAAAGCCCATGGAGTTCGTCGAAATCGTTTACAATCCGGGGCACGATCCGCTAACGAATCAATCGCTCTTTTTTTGATCGCGCTTACGAATGAATCGCGCCGGAACACCCGCCCAGATTTCGTCCTCTCCGATGTGAGTGTGTTTCGGGACAACCGAGCCGATTCCGATCATCGAGCGAGCCCCGATCGTCACCCCCGGTAGAACGATCGCTCGTCCTCCGATAGTCACCTCATCCCCGATGCGGATGCGATAATGCGCCAGAGTCTGCCCTTCTTGAACATGGGGAACCAGCATGGCATGGGCCCCGACGAGAACCCCGGTACCAGCCTCGACCAGGGAGGGATCATAGATCATCCCCCCCGAGTAGCTCCCGACCCGCCATTTTGAACCAAGCCTGCGAAGAATCCAACCCGACATCGGAATCGGGATCCAGTGCGGCATTAAAAAAGGATAAAAGAGCATGAGATAAAAACAGATGTAAACCATCCAGGTCGTCTCCTCAAACGATCCGGCCCGGATCTCGCCTTCCTTGAGGGGAAAGAAGAAAATCCAGGCGCGGTGCGCGAGCCACATGAAAACGACATAAAAAACGGCGGCAACGCTGACGCTCAAGATCGCTCTAAATTCGTGAAACGGGAATACCCGATAGCTCTGAACGGCCATCAAAAGCGCCAAAAAAGCACTGATACCCATGATCGCGTAAAAAATCATCATCGGAACGAATCGGATTTTTCTCATTTTATAAAAATGAAGGAAATGAAGGCCCAGTTCAAGCGCATTCAGCCGATGAGACTCGGTGCTTGGCGCTCAACGTAAGTTTGCTTATACTACTCAATATATGCCCCTTCCGCGCGTTCTCGTCTTCTCTGAAGCGGTCACCTTGGCCCATCTGGGTCGTTCTTTCTCCCTTGCTCGGCGACTCCGCCGATCCCATCAATTCGAAATCGGCTTCGCATCAGCAACGGTTTGGAATCAGCTCCTCGGGCCGCACGATCTCTGGTGCAGAACCATTCATTCGATTTCGCCGACCACCTTCATGCACAGGCTCGATCAGGGCGAGCCGGTTTACTCGACTGACGAACTGGAAGCCTATGTTCGCGAAGATGAAGCCCTGATCGCTGAATTTCGTCCGGATGTGGTGATCGGCGATTTCAGGATCTCCCTCGCCGCGAGCGCGCGACGCTGCAGAGTGCCGTACGTGGCCATGACAAATGCTTATTGGAGCCCCGCCGCGGAACCGAAGTTCATTGTTCCTGATCTTCCGGTAACACGGTTGTTCGGGCCGAAACTGGCTCAAGCCATCATACCGTTTATGGTGCCTTCCATCTTCGCGGTTCACAGCTTGAAAATGAACCAGTTCAAGAAGCGCCTCGGACTGCCTTGGTGGGAGCTCGATCTCAGGAAAGTCTACGGTGATGCCGACTACCTCTGGTATACGGACTTGCCGAATTTTGTTCCGATCAGATCCCTTCCCGAAAATCATGAGTTTATTGGCTGGGTACCCTGGTCACCAGAGGTGCCGCTTCCTTCCTGGTGGAACACACTTCACCACGATCGACCGGTGGTCTATGTCAGTCTCGGAAGTTCGGGACCCGCGCGACTTCTCCCTCAAATTCTCGACTCTCTCGGCACTCTCCCGATCACGGTGATCGCGTCGGGACAACCCACCGGCACATTAAAAAACGGCCGCCTCCTTACTTCCGAAATGATTCCAGGCGATGCGGTGCTCGATCGTTGCGCGCTCGTCATCTGTAACGGCGGGAGTCCATCGGTGCAACAGGCACTCGCGCACGGCATCCCTGCGCTCGGAATCCCGCGAAACCTGGATCAATACCTGAGCATGCACTACACCGAGAAAGCCGGCGCGGGTCTCATGATTCGCTCGGATCAAGTCACGCCGGAGCGCATCCTTGAAGCCGTTGCGAAGCTGCTCGAAGCCCCGGAATACCGGGCTGCCGCCCGGAAACTGCAAACCGACTCGCGGGAGCTTTCAGCCGTTCAGAGCGTCGAATCCTTGCTGTCGAAGATTGTATTCTGAATACGCTCTTGCGCCCGGCTCAGGCGATCTTTTTTCTCCTCGCTTCGCGAGCGACATCGAGAGAGATCACCTCGGCCTGCCGAGCTTCGTGGAGTTCATCCTGATCTCCGATAACGAGAAGATTCACAAGCTCTGGCCTCGACCCCAAAAACCGCATCCCGTAGCCTCGCGGGTAATGAAGTCTCGATAAACCATTCGCCCAGGCAATCTGGCTTGATATCCGAAACAAGCGCGATCCCATATTGAAAACGAGTTCGCCTTTTCCGCCGTCAGGAACGTTCTCCTCGGTCGAAAAAAATGCGCCACCGCCAGTCAGATCATAAATCGTCCCGAGGACCACCCGGGATTCCGTCATCCACACCGCCGGGATCCGCGTCATATAGCGAAAATCCTTATTGGGCAAAGCCTGACCGACGAATGGAACCCGACTCAAATCAAAAAACGGCGAATAGGCCGCATGTACCGAACCGAGTTCATTCGGTGCGGCCGCCTTAAAGACGTCCGTCTGCTCTACAAAGAAGTAACGGAGCAGCTCCGGAGTCATCACGAAGTCCAGCGCGGTTTCCTTGGGACGTTCGGGAAAGTTCAGGACGGGATCGTCGAACTCAAAAATGTACCAATGAAAATTGGAACTCACCGGAAGGTCTCGATACGTCTTTTCCATCCAGGATTCAAGGCTCCGCGTATCCATCGTCAGATGCGTGGCCAGAGCGCCCTTCGCAAAAGTGTATTTCACGATTTCGCCATTCTGATGAAAATTGAGCAAACCGCCGTAGAAGTCGCGCGACCTCGGATGAACGGTCGCGATGAGCATCGTGACATCCATGTGGCGTATCGCATAAAGAATGAGGTACTTCATGAGCGGCAAACTGACCTGGTGTCCATATCCCCGAAAATCCTTATGAACGGCGAGCGCTGATGCTTCGGCCATTCGGTAATTCTTCTGGCGATAAAAGTCATTTTCCTTCTTAAAGCTCTTGTCCGAGGGAAAGCCGAGCGGCGAATCCTTGATCAAGGCGAGCGTACCAACGACACGCCCCCGGTATTTAGCGATCACGGTCGTCGTATACGGAAGCGCCTGATAGAGATTGCACCGCAAACCCGATGGATGCGGGTCCATGATGCCTTGCCCCACATAGGAATCATGCAAAACCGAAAACGCGGCCCGCAGATCCTCTTGAGTTCGCGCGATCCCTATCCAGTAATCGTCTTTGGAAACCGGGGTGATTCTCAACGTTCGCCGCATCCCCGCCTCACGGACAGGCATGGGGATTTCTTTCCGACCTATTGGTGCTTCGCTCATTCGATGGCTCCCTGTAGCTAATGATAGCATGCTTAACAATAAGATGTATTATTAACTTTACAAATAAAACGCTTGTATATCAGGAAGTTATGCTTGAAAACCCCAAAATCACCCAAGCGCTGCGACATCGAGCGTCATTCATATAAGACTTATTCACTCAGATGTAGGCGCGTTCGTTCAGATAAAAACCCCTGATTTCGCTTACTCCCTTGCGGAGAACTTACGAATTAGCAGTCTTTTGACGAGCCAGCGTCTGAGCTTCTGAAGAGGATGCCGGTTTCCGAACATCAGATATCGCTTTCTCAGCCTGAGTCTGACCGGATCGAATTGAAAATATCGAGGCGCCAGAAATGCCGGGCGCCGCTTCAGGAGAATCTGAACGGCTTCCGTACAGGCCACACCGGCACAAAGCTGGATCGCGGTCCCGAAAGAGGGAGCCTTTTTTGCGGCGAAGTCGACCCGCTTTGTATCGATCTGATCGAGATGAAGCCCCGCCGGCCCGACTCCGACGAGAAAAGAAACGAGTTCCTCCTCGGGAGAGCGACACGAGGCAAAATCGAAATACTCCTCGAAGGGCATCCCCCCGGGACCAAAAACATGAAGCGTGGTCGTCATCCCGAGCGGACCCGAAGTGACGACATGAATTCCCCGCCGCTCGCTCGCCGGAAACAGGACCTTTCGTGCCGGAAGCGCGTAGAAATCCAGACCATCCATGACGATATCGACCCCGTCAAGAAATCGCGCGACGTTATCCGAAGTAACACCTTCATGAAAGGTTTCTATTTGTGCCGCTGGGTTGATCGAGAGAATCAGCTCCTTCATGACCTCAGTCTTGGGTCGTCCCACACTGGCGAGAGTCGCTCCGTACTGACGATTGAAATTACCGACCTCAAACTTATCGAAATCAGCCAGGTGGAATTTCCCGATCCCCGCCCGAGCGAGCGTAACAGCATAGGCACCGCCCACCCCTCCCATGCCGGCGATCGCGGCACGGGACTGCTTGAGAATGTTTTGCTCCTCTTCATTCACCAAGCCGATGTTTCTGGAAAACGCCAAGGAATAATGAGCCTCGGTCATATGAATCACTCCACCACAGGGTCCATCCGCAAAGCGCGGGCAGTCGGCGGACTGCTGTACCCCGTGCGAAAGACCGCAAGAAGAACTTCAGACTCTTTGATCGCGCACGTCTCCCTGACCTGACGGTCGGCGGACTTTAACTCAGCCAGATGGTGCTCAGCGATTTTCCGCCCACTCCCCTCGTGCGCCTGCTGCATCAGGAGCGCGCTCCCCGCCATCAAATGAAAGCTGAGACCGTGGCGCGTTGCCTCGAGCCAAACCCTCTGGATCAAACGACCGCCTCTCACGTAATCCGCAGGACGATTCCCGGGCATCGTGATCAATCCAAGTGCCGAAGCCGAAAGCACTTGCTTGTAAGTCTGTTTCGCGATCATTCGCGAAACGCCGAGAAAGTTCATGAGGCGAACCGCGCTCCAGTGCCGGAGCAACAACGTGAAAGCGACGCGATCGGGCGCGGCGAGTTCCAGAGTTTTGACATCCATTCCGTCACGGGTTTTTCGAGCCTCCTCGTCCGACCAGCGGATGTGCTCAAAAAGAAAGGCATGGAGCCACTGATTTTCGAAAACGATCCGATCATTCAATTGAGCGGCATGAGCAAGAGCAGCATGCGCGGGTCCCGCTTCGAAAATCATTGCTCGGCCCAGCTCGGAAGCAACGCCCACCGCGCGTAAAGCCTCTCCATGGGCGGATTCGAGCTTGCGTTTGAGATAGTGCTTGCGATTCGTCGTTCTCAGCGGAATTGCTCCAAACTGAGGTTGATCGGCGGCCTGAGTAGCCGAGAAAACAACTGTGGCAACGTGATCACGGTTGGAAGTATCCGGAAAATACGAAATTTCGGCAGCGTAGCCGTTCTGCGCGGCCGCGATGCTCAAGGTTTCGAGCAAAGCGCCATGAGCCGCATAGGACGCGATCTGATTGTGGTTGTAAACCGAAGTATCCCGGTTCGGGAGATTGAAAACTCTGACTTCGTTTTCTTTCGTTTCAAAACGCCAGGGTTGGCAATTATCACCGGACGGCGCGAGCACCGCCGTTTGAAGAAGTCCTCGGATATCCATATCCACCGCCTTTATGATAGGTTGAAGCATGCCGGTAAAAACTGAAAATAAAAAAGAAACGGAATCTATCAGCAGCGTAAGCCTTTGATAGAAGGCTGATTTACAGGCGTTTATCCAGCGAAAAAAATTCCATTACTCAACCGGCCGCACAAGATGCTGGCCTTTGGGCGTTTGGACGTTGAGCTGGTCCAGCGAAATGGCTCGGCCGTGAGCTGAGCAGTGATGCCTTTGATGGCTGCCTTGTGTTGAGGGAACCCTGATGACGGTAAATCGATTACGCAATAAGCCTTGAATTTTCGCTGAGTTCGCCGAACAGAATATGAAGGGGATCGACATGACTCTCAATTCACGGGCACTGTTCTTTCTGGTGGCTATGGTCTTTTCGTCGGCGGAAGCATTGGCAGGTGGATCAGGAACCATTTTGGGCCGTATTCAACCAACGGCTGGCTGCAACACGGGAGCTGCCCATCTCTGGTATTCTCAAGCACGCACTCTTCTCTACGACGCCGAAGTTCCTCCCAACGGAACTTTCGAAATTCATTCTATTCCCGGAACATTCTCCATTGTAGTCACGAGTTCGAGCGGCTGCTTCGTTGAGCAAAGGATAGACATTAAGCCTTCTGAAACAAATACGATTACAATTGCTCTGAACAGATCGCCTCAGCAAACAGCCTCACGGAATCGAAAAGAAATCCCGGATGTCGTGCTGTCATTTCTCACTCCCGGCTCACTCGCGCTCGCCGACCAATACTGTCCAAACTGCGGAGGCCCTTTTAATAATTTTTCCGCTTTACCGTTTTATAACTCCACTGGTTTTTATTCGACGCCAAGCTTTTTCCCGACAGCATTTCCATGGTGGGCGGGATACGGCGCGATGTCCTATTCGAATTTCTATGCGCCTTCCGCATGGTCTGGAGGCGGTTTTAATCCAGCCATGTATCCGATGTCATCAGGCGCTGCCATCCACGGAGGAGGCGTAGGAATTGGAAAGCCGAATATCTATGTAACAGCCCCAAGCGGCTTCGAAGGAAGTATTAACGTTGATATGGCAAAGAGCTCGACATGGTGGATGGCCGTTCCGTCCCATGGCGACCCGGGATGGCGTTTTAAAATAGGGCCGGATGGCGCGATTGTTTCGCAAAATGCGCGCTACGATTATCTGTTTTTTGATTATCGGGCCGAACAATCGGAGCTGCAGGACAAGAAGGGGTTCTGTGCGGAGCCTCAAAAAATCGTACCATTAATGGCGGAAGCCCTATCCAAACTCAGATTTAATGAACGTGAAATCAAGGATTTCAACGATCATTGGTCAATAAAACTTCCAAGCTCCAGCTACTATTGCGTTTATCCACAGCTTAAATCCGATTTAGACCGAGTATCAAAAATTCGGGCTACCCCTGCTCCAACCTCCGTGACGCGTGTTGTTTTCGTTGTTGTTACAAAGGAGAGATTAACAGGCAAAAAGGGGAAGTTCACAAGGGAGCCAACGATGAAGTGGACTCCTCCATCGACCGTTCAACGCGCAACCGCATCGATGGGGTTTGAGATTCGTGAATGGGGTGTCGGTTTTCTGCAAGGGCGTTGAGGGAGCCAGAAGAGCCGAAGAGAACCGGTCTTTCTGCACAGTAAGTGGTGCGAGCGACAGGGATTGAACCTGTGACCCCGCCCGTGTGAAGGGCGTGCTCTGCCGCTGAGCTACGCTCGCATCCAAGATGGGTCAGAGAACCCGGTATACCCGGCCGAAAAAGGGTTTGCAAGGCCCCAATAAGGATGGGCGCACTCAGATCTAAGTACCCCAAAATAAGCCCGTTCTGTGCTAGGCTAGCGGTATGCTTCACGAATGGATGCGTATTTGGTTCAGCTGGGTTGAAAACTGGGGCTATACCGGCGTTTTCGTACTGATGGCCATGGAGAGCTCGATCATTCCGGTTCCCTCCGAAGTCGTCATGCCGCCGGCCGCGTTCTGGGCAGCGCAGGGCAAGATGAGTTTTTCAGGCGTCGTCCTCGCGGGCACCCTGGGGAGCTATTTCGGTTCGGCAATCAGCTATTGGATATCCCAGTGGCTCGGCCTGCCGCTCCTGAAGCGCTATGGAAAGTACGTCCTGCTTCCAGAAGACAAACTGGAACTCGCGCAGGATTGGGTCCTGAAGTTCGGAATGCCGGGGATCTTTGTTGCACGCCTTCTTCCGGTCGTTCGCCATCTCATTTCGATTCCCGCAGGCATTCTTCGAATGCCGTTTGGAAAATTCAGTCTGGTCACGACCGTGGGAGCCGGCCTCTGGTGCTGGGTACTCGCCTGGTTCGGCCAGGAAGTCATCGGGAATCGCCCTGAACTCATCGAATCGCCCGAAGCGATGGTTGCAGTCATGAAAGACAAGCTCCACTGGTTCGTCGCAGCCGTGTTAGCGATGGCAGTCCTGTACGGTATCGTGCTTTGGTTCAAGACAAGCGCACGTCGCAAAAAAGCCGCCGCATGACGGGAAAAGAGGGCATCGGCCTTTGCATTCTCCTGACCTTCTTTTTCTCGGCATGCAGCACGACTTCAAGTCAGATGCAGCCCCGAAAAGCAGAACCCAGGAAAGTCGTCATGATCTCCGTCGACGGACTCCTTCCTGAATTCTATCTCGACGACTCTTTCAACGCCCCAACCTTGAAATCACTGGTCAAGGGGGGAGCGTACGCCTCAGCCGCGATTCCGGTCTATCCGTCGATGACTTTCCCGAATCACGCCTCGATCGTCACCGGGGTGCGTTCGGCAAAACACGGAATCCTGTCGAACACGATTTTTGTTCCGAAGAAAGGACCGACTCGCGACTGGTATTGGGATTCAAAGCACCTCAAAGTTCCCGCGATCTGGGACGCAGCCCGAGCGGCTGGAAAAAAAGTAGCCGTATTCGCCTGGCCCGTGAGCGTCGGAGCGAAAGTCGATTGGCTGGTCCCCGAGGTTTTTTCGGCAAAAGGGATCGATCACGTGCAAAACTGGAAGCTCATGCTGCGCCACACGGATCCAAGGCTAATGGCGGAGCTGATCAGCGCTTCCCGGGTCAAAACCATCCGCAGCAATCTCGATTACGATCGCTGGACCGCCGATGCAAGCCTGCATGTCTTGAAAGCATATCACCCTGACCTTCTCCTCCTTCATTTTCGGACCCTCGATGATGAGCAGCACCATACCGGACGCGCCTCAAAGAGCGCAAAAGCCGCGCTCACACGCATTGATGCTCTGATCGGCGAATTAGTGGCGGCAATCGACTTCAAAGACACGGTCCTCATCATTACCGGTGACCACGGTTTCGAAAACGCCGAAAGAACGATCGACGTCAATGCCGTGCTCGCGAAGGGTGGCTGGCTGACGACTGACGGCCGCAAAATTCGAGAATGGCAAGCGATCGCCCATGGAAATTCGGGACAAGCAGCCATCTACGGCGACCCGAAACAGGCGAACGCGATCGTAGCCCACCTGCAAGAGCACGCCGAAGGTCATTACAGGGTAATCACTGCCGCTCAACTGAAGGAGCACGGCGCCTTCCCGGAC
Source organism: Bdellovibrionales bacterium RIFOXYD1_FULL_55_31 (assembly GCA_001770175.1). Lineage (GTDB taxonomy): Bacteria > Bdellovibrionota > UBA1018 > UBA1018 > UBA1018 > XYD1-FULL-55-31. Next base: position 19,913 of record MEQK01000044.1, read on the forward strand.
GCGATCTGCGCGATTGATCCCGCCGAAGGATATTCGCTCGGGTTCCTTGGGCTTAGCGCTGAGCCGAAACCTGGGCAACTCCGAGGCCAGCACGGCGCCCTGGCCAGCCCCATGCTTTCAACCGGGCTGGTGGTCTATGGCGCTGGAATCGTGCCGAAAAAGAACCTAGGTCAGGTTCATATCCTTGACATTGCCCCCACCATTGCTGAACAAATGCGGATTTCTTTCCCCGCGACAGATGGCCATTCCCTTCCCATCTCAGTTCAATAGGAATAGAGTTGGCTTGTAAGAAGCGGCTTCACGAATTAAACTTGCCAGTGGAGGATTCGACATGTCCATTTTTACAGATCTACGTTTTCTGGTAGTTGACGACATGCTGACCATGCGAAAAATCATCGGCCAACAGCTAAAGGCTCTCGGCGCCAGCACCAATATCGTCGAGGCGAACGATGGCACCACTGCCTGGGAGATCCTTGAGCGAGAGGCAGCCTCCAAGCCCATTCAATTTGTAATCAGCGACTGGAACATGCCCCAGATGAAAGGCATTGACCTCCTGAAGAAATGCCGTGCCCACGCGACCTATAAGGATATCGCCTTCCTGATGGTCACAGCCGAGGCTGAGGCGAATCAGGTAAAAGAAGCGCTCGTCGCCGGAGTCGATAACTATGTCGTGAAACCGTTCACGCCAGCGGCTTTTGAGGAAAAAATCAAATCCGTCGCGGCCAAGAGGTTCCCGGGTAAATGAGCCTCTTCACGGTTACTGAAAAAGACAACGTCACAACCGTCCAATGCCCCTCCGCGCTGAACAGCGCCGCGGCAGCCGAATTCACGATCCTTTCTCAGGCCTGGACACAAAACCCTTCCAAGCTCTATCTTATCGACTTCGCGGGCGTGAAGAGCCTGGAACGGCCGGTCTTCCGCGCATTCGTGCTGTTCCATCAGGCACTCAAGAATAGCGGCTGTTTTCTCGCTTCGATCAATGCCGCTCCTGAAATACTGGCCGTTCTTCAGGCAAACGGCCTCGATTCCGCTTTGTCTCCCAAAAAAGACCTTCAAGAAGCGATGAGCCACGCGGGTATTCAGGTCTCGCGACAGAAAATCGATGTGGAGTTCATCAATCCCTTCATCAGAGCCACGCAAGTCACTCTCGAAACACAGGCGAATACCCCCGTGAAAATCGGGAAGCCCTATCTGAAAAGAGACGAAAAGATTTCCTTCGATATCGCCGGCGTCATCAGCCTCACCAGCAACGCTTTCAAAGGCTCAATTGCCCTGTGTTTCCCCGCGAAAGTTTTTCTTGCCATCTACTCGAACCTGCTCGGGGAAAAGCACGACGTCATCACGAAGGAAATCGAAGATGCGGCCGGTGAAATCCTGAATATCATCTTCGGGCAGGCTAAGGCCGAGCTAAATCACAAAGCGGGCTACCAGATTCAAAAGGCTATTCCGACGATTGTCCGTGGAACAAACCTCGAAGTCCATCACCTGACCCGCAATGTCGCCGTCATTCTGCCATTCGAAACCGACAGCGGCGTTTTTCACCTGGAAATCAGCACCGAAGCGTCTTGAATATCCGCTCAAGTTCCTTGCGCGCGATCGTCTTGAAAACACCGCCCTTGCGCCACCAAGCTGAAGGGTGCGGGATTTTTCCGGCGATCCGACCGCGGGCGCCATCTTTCCCTAGGGCCTCGGAAACGAACCAAAGAGCGTCATTACCGAGACAGTAAACCGAGGCCTTTTCAAGGGCCGGAGCCGAGAGACGGGCGCGCAAGCTTGAAAGGGCTCCCTGAAGTTCGGGTGTTTTTTTCTTCTTCTTGAACGACAGCTCACCGGGCCCTTTATAAAAGCCGAGGTTCAGGGCAGGATCCGCGGCCGGATAAGTGCCAACAATCTTCGGATCGAGCGGATATTGAATCGCATTCATGACGACCACGCCGTGACGACTACAAATGTCGAGCAGGCGGGACAGCGAAACATCTTCAGATGGATCGGCATCCAAAACATCGCCAAGCACGCTCCACCAGCGCCGCCCGGCCGAGCCGCAGAGGGGCCGTCTCGCGGCAAGCTCCTCTGGTTCCACCTCACTTGTGTGAGGCGATTCAGCGACGAAAATAACTTTTACCTTGAGATCACGGAGTTCGTGCCTGGCCTCCGGAGAGAGGTCAGGCACGAAAAATCTCTTTTGTGCTCGCAAACCGCGCTCAGTGGAGTTCGGAGTAGCTGTTCAAGAGTCCGTCGCCGCGGATATAGAAGTCATCCGTGCTTTCCATGTGTTTGATCGGAGTCACGACGCTCCAATGGAGCTGGAGCTGCATCGCGGCCAAGGGATTTCGAACCGATCCCGCGTTGCTCGTCGATACGACGTTTGCATTGGCATTGAAGGTAAAGCCCCAGGCGACACTCACGTTCGCGGGCACAATCGTGGCATTCATGATGTAGCGGCCTTTACCTTTGTAAGATCCGCCGTAAAGGAAGATCACGCGGAAGGAGAATTCAACGACCTTGGCCCCGAAACCGTTTTCATACACCACGGTGTAGGTCTTCGACATCGGCGCCTGCCAGCTGCTGAGTGCCTGGGTGGAAATGCCGGTCGGAATCGCGTTCGCGTGGTCAGTCGAGATATTTACAACGGGCCGATTCGCTTCAATGATGGTCCAGAGCTGTTTCGCCGTATTGATGACCGTATCCCATTGGATCGCTGTCCCAAGGCCCTCGACGGAAAATGAAGAACTCGGGGCTCCTGAAAACGCATTCATCGAAAAAGGCGAAGAGAAATCTCCAAGACCGTCTGACTCAGACGGAGTCTCTTCAATTCTCATCGAAGTGATCTGAAAATACCTGGGATCAAGCTGATCACCCGAGGCAAAAGCCGAAGCGCCACCTGCAAGGACTGTTAGACCGAAAAGGACCAAGAACACCTGAAACATAGTTTTCGAAAACATCCAGAACCCCCTTTTTATGCGGCATGTATAATCTAAGGTGGTCCGCTTTTCAAATTTATTTGCTGCGGTGCATATTCTTATAAGTAGTGGATATTTTGCGTTTATTTAATCGAGCAATTCTAGTGAGAGCTCAACCATGCATTAACTCTGCGCATTATCTCCGATATCAGGCTTTCCGAGCCTGGCTGAAGGTGATCGCCCGGCATGATGACTCTTTCCTGAATAGCGGGAGATTTCTGGATGGCCTCCCACAGGGCCTCGCCAGCGTCTTTCGGAATAAAAGAATCGGCCTCAGCACTGATCATCAGAACGCGCTGTGAAGAACGTAATCGAAGCGCATCGCGCTCCGGAGACGGACTTCCAAGATACCACCATCCAAAATGAGCCAACCCCCAGGCAAGCGGCTCGGCAACCCAGCCGAACTTCGGTCGCCAAGACCGAAGCAATTGGTGCTTCGCCGTTGCAGGAATATCGCCGAATCCGTGCACCACGACGAGGTTGCTGAATTCGGGATTACGAGCCGCGGCCGAAACCGCGAACGGCGCACCCAGACTCGCGCCGACAATCGTCAACTTCGCACGGTCTACATAGTCCCGATCTTTCAGTTTCGAAACAAGCTCGTCGATCCCGGAAGCAGTATCAGAGATCATCCGCTTTACGTCGGGAGCGAAGCGGAGGCTGCCCGGGAAGGCGAACTTTCTTGGAGGATCAAAGGGATAATCGAAGCTTGCGAGCACGACTGGACGATCCGGTGCGACAAGCTCCAGAACGCGCGCTGCGTTCTGGAATCCACCGAAAACCAGAAGAACAGGAAGCCGTTCACCGGAAAGCGCCAAAGGACGTTTTATTCGGGCCAAGACGGGTTTGCCGGGACTGTATTCAATTGCAAGGGGGATCTGTTCGTTTTGCCACTTGAGTTGCAGACTTGCCCGCGGCTTCGGCGCTGAAACTTCCGCGCGAGCCACACTGAAGGAAACAACTGCGGCTATAAAAATGCACCACTTCACTACTCGGCAAATATACTCAAAAAACGAAACCCGGTGCGAAAATGTTTGTAACTGTCCGTGCGCGGAAATAACAGTATCGCCCGCGTGGACTTGTTCGGCTCCGTCGCCATCACCAGACTCAGGCCGCCCGCCATGATTTTATGAAAACCCAGACCGGCCGTCAGATGCAGCTGAGTCGTCTTCTTTTCATCGTACTGCCGCCGAAGAGCGCTGATAAGATGGCCGCTGCGAAATGAACCAAAGAGATCACCGACCGAGAAGCCCAGATAGTGCTCTGATTCCGCAAGCTCGACTTCCACTTGCTCGCGGGTATCGAGTTCGAAATCCGCCACGCGATTGATCACGCGCGGTGACCCATCCGGATTGACGGGCGCGTGAAACACGGCATTCATGATCAGCTCGTCGACCCCTTCGGCGACGAGGGCCGCGATTCGCCCGCGTACCCCCTGCTTCGTCAACGAATTCTGAATCGCTTCGATCGCGGCCGCCCGATGCGCCGAACGGGTAATGAAAATCCGTTTCAGTACCGTGGTTTTCGGGAAAAACCGCTCGATTCTCACCGGGTCTCGAGTAAGCGCGCACCGTACCAACGCCGGGCAGATCTTCACGACGGAATCGAGATCACGGCGGAACACCTGATGTCGAAAAGTCGGGTTTCGGTAGAGATGGGGATAGTGAACGAGTTCCCTTTCGGTCACCGCGAAGATCCGGTTCGTCGCCGCGTATTTGGGCAAAATATCGATCACAGGCTCGTATAAACCGGAGGAATCCGCATTCCAGAAAACGACAGCATCCGGGTGATCAATCAGCCAGTTCCGCACGTGATTTCGATCAGCGCATTGCTTGAATGAAAACCCAAGCTTCTCCGAAAGAGCTTCCCCCAATTCAAAGTCCTCTTTGCGGAGAGATATGACGAGCAATCTGCCGGATGACATGGTTTTGATGGTAGCTGCGGGCGATAGTCAGGTCAACTGCCGAGAACTCGCCGGCCGAGGCTAAGGGTTAATCGCGATACCCGTAGGGTTCGCCACGATCGCGCCGGCGGTCGCGCTCAGCATGGCCGATCCTGGCACACCGGGGGTGATCGCCTGCACATAGAAGGATTGCGAGGTCGTCGTCGTGCCAGCAGGAATTGTCAGCGCTGAAGAAAGGATAGTGGTACACGACGCATCCATGTAGATATTCGCGTTTCCCGAAATACCGACGGTAACCGCAAGATCGGCGGGAACCACCACGGGAGCATAACTGGAATCTTGTGCGGTGATTGAAAACGACGAACAGACAGTACTGGCGAACGACGTCGCGCCGTTAAATGAGAGATGGTCCACCGTGATCGGCGCATTCGTCGGAACGGTGAGCGAAGTCACCGGATAAGCCGAACTCCCGTTAAAAGTAGCTGAACCGTTTGCTGTCGCCTTGACATAATACGTCGTCGTGGAAGTCGCCATCGCGACCGGAATTGACAGATTGGCACTGCTCATCGAGGTATCAGTGCAGTCAGACGATAAATGAATCGAAGCTGAACCGGAAACATCGATATTCACTGTTGTAGCGACGTCAGTCGGAATCGGATTATTGAACGAATCAACGGAGGTCACCTGAATAGGCGAGCAGGCACTGAGCGGATTGGGAAGCCCGGTGAAGTTAATGTGATGAATTGCTGGAGGCGAGACAGTGACGGACACCTCCTTAATGTTTCCCAGCGAATCGGTCACGCGAACGACATCCGTCGTGTCAACAGTCGCTCCAGCCCTGTAATTCTGCCCGAACATAGAACCTGTGACGATCGACGCCCCGGAATTATTGACAGAAATCGAATATGTATACGGCCCGACTCCGCCATGCGCGGAGAGGTACCGATACGCCCCAGAAGGGACATCCAGGCCTCCACCCTCGATATACAGACTTAAAGCTTCAGGCGTAGTGAGCAGCTTGAGCTGCGCGCCCGCGAGCGCGACCGTGCTGTCGCAGGTGGAACTGGAACTCGCGACGTAATTCGATGCGACGTTCGCGATGATGTATTTGCGTCCGTCCGTTTTGGTTACGGCAAAATCCTCCGCCCGATAAGCGAACGAAGTGCCGTCCAGGTGATCCCAGCCCCCGGTCGAGCCAATCATCCAATCACCCGCAATCGGATTATAAAGAGCGGTCGTTACGAAAGCCCCCGTGGCCCCGGCACAAACCGCCGTTGAGCCACGCATCGTTGCCCCGCCGGCCATCTGAATCTGAAGATTCATGTACGGCGACTGAGCAATCTGATCGGTCACGTCCCATTGAAGCTGAATGATCGAGCGATATCCGTGCGAAGCCGAATCACCGTAGACTGAATGAATCACCGAGTTCGCGCTGCTTGGCGCTATCGAAATCCCGGTCCCGGTCTCCTCGCCTTCTTGAATCAGCGGAATTTCGGTTACCTCATTCATCCTGACCGGGCTCGGTTCAGCAAAATCGGGCGTATAATTCGCAAAATCCTTGAACGTCGGCGGCATCGGAGAAGTGACCGGAGTCGGCCACGGAATCGGCATCACCTGTTGCACTCCCTTATAGGCGACAACCGGCACCTCCAGACCATCACCGCAGCCTCTGAAGATCCGCTTCGGATTTGCCGGATCAAAGAAAGCCTCCATCGAGATCGTCACGTCCTCAAAAACGTCTACCGTGATTTCGGCAATCTGATAGGGATCTCCGAGCCCCTCAAAAGTGGCCTTATCCGTTCCCTTCGCGACCTCATCAAAAAGCGTTTCCAGCGACGGACAGCCCATATTGCTATTCATCGCAAAAAGCTGAATTCGGCGTGCCGAACCGGCTGGCACGCTCACCGAGACCTCACCGTATTCAACCGGCGCAAGCCCCCCGGCCCTGCCGATATAATCGGTGGCCGTGGAACACTTCATTCTCGGATCAGGCAGGATATCGCCCGCCGTCACATTCAGACCAAAACACCTGAAATCAGCCGCGCTCGTCGGCGCTGGCGGCGTTAGTGCGAAAACCCCGATATTCGGTAAGAGTCGCCCTTCAGCAAAAGCGCCAAAGCGCGCCGCTTCCGCAGTTTGCGGAAACGCGACGCGGATCACCCTCGAATCCGGTGTACTCATCGAGCAGCCGGTCATCACCGAGCCTACCGCTAGAAATCCTGTCAAAAGCGCAAGCCACGCGAATGTTCTCATTGACGCCACCTCACGAGAACCTTGACGTTCTTGTTCGTCGTCTGCGTCTGCTCATCTTTATGCGTGAAACTCGATTCCACGCTAAACGTTCCCGCCACTCCGACGTCACTCATCAAAACCGTCGGCTGCGGCGCCGCCGCCATCATCGCGATAACCGCCGCCTGAGTCTCCGCTCCGATCGCCCCACCCATTCCCGCAGGATCGATCGTGATCGCTTTCTGGAACGTGTTATCCGCGACCCGCACTTCCTGAGTGATCGCTGCAAGCTGCTTCGTGTTCAGCGTCACCGCCTTCATCGGCGCCACATCACCCTGCTTCGCCACGAGCTGAGTGCCCGCCGTCAGACTGACGACCTTCGGTTCTGTAACCGCACTCGGCGCCCGTCCATCCTTCGGCTTCTCCAAACCTTTTTTCACGTCGACCTGGCCCTGAAGAACCGTGATCTCCGTCTTAGCCGCCTCCGGTTGCAGGGCCTTTAGTCCCGGTACTCGGGGCGCGTCCGGCCGCCCGAGCGCGCCTTTTCCCAAACCCGCCGGAATCGCCGGAACGACAGGGAGCGGCTTGCCCGGATTCATCACGACATGCCGGATCTCGTTCATATTGCGAACTTCCGACTTCACGACGAACTCAGTCCCGCGAACACCCATGGTCGCCGCCGGAGTCCGAACGTTGAATCTCCCCTTTCCCGTGATCTTCTGCGTGATCGCCGCGCGCATCGTGCCGTACATCATGCTGACGTCGGCCTGACGATCAGAGCCGCTATTGCCGGAAAAGTGTTCCACTTTAAACAGAGCCGACGACCCGAGGTCGATGATGCTCTTGTCCTTCATTAAAATCTTGATTTTGCCGTTACTCGGCGTATTGACGACGTCACCCGCATAAACGCTGTCGCCGGCCTTCGCGGGCTTCAGCTCATGCCCGGCTTTTCGGCCATCGGGGCGCACGAAAACGCTTCCTTGGACGCTCACGACTTCGCCCGCGACCTCGCCGCCGAAGGCGCGAGCCGAGACGAAAATCAGCGCAATGATAAGCATGCCCAGAGGCACTCGACCGACGTACTGCATCTGATACAGGATAGCGCCCTCTCGAAAGCTTGACAAATTGTGTCAGCCTTGACCCCTCTCCAGCAACCCCCTGAACGAGCAAAAGTGAAATGAAATCCACGATGAGGGGTTTTGACTGTGCGAGTCATTTCTTTTTCGAAGGTAAGCTTAATCTTAATGATTCGAAAATATCGTCGTCGGCCTTCGCGCGTTTTAGCCTGCCTACAGATGCCGTGGGCGCTTTCTTTTCTGCTCCTCACCTGTGCGACAGTCTCTCGAACCACTCACGCCATCGAATCGCATCCCGGGATCAGCAGCGAATCCATGTACTCTGAAGCCGTTCTGGCCTTCAACAAGAAACAGTCCAGCGAAGCTCTTCGCATTCTTGACGAGCTCCTGAGAACCTCGCCCAACCACGTCGAAGCACTCGAGCTCAAAGCGCTCACATTGAAGAGCCAAGGGGACGACAGAAATTCCCTCGATGTTTACAATCGGCTGATCCGTCTGAAACCGGACAAAGAACGCGGTCCGTACCATTTCGAACTCGGAGTCATTCTGAATCGTCAGAAAAAGAGCGACATCGCTCGCGTGCAGTTCGAAAAGGCGCTCGCCCTCGGCTTCAATGAAACAGTAAGCCATCTTTTTCTCGGAATGATCGGCTTCAGCAACGGTGACCTGAATGCCTCACGCGTTCATTTTCGAGCCGTCGAGTCTCAAGGGAACGCCGAAATGCAAACCGTTGCCCATTATTATCTCGGGATGATCCATTTCAAAGAAGGCAACGGTTCGTCCGGCACACATGAAATGAACCTGGCACGGACCACCGCAAAAGATTCTCCGGACAGCAAAATGGCTTCAGACATCAAGCTCGCCGCTGAAAAAGTCCTGGCGCCCTTCAGAAACTCCCAATGGTTCGCGAGCATCACCGCGATCGGGCAGTACGATTCCAATATCGCCCTGATCCCGTCGGGACTCGCTTCGGCCCAAGCCTCCAATAAAGGAACGCCGAACACTCTCCTGAACGCGGGATTCGGGCGAATGAGTCCTCCGGTCGATGATGTTCAATGGGTCGCGAGTTACCGATTTTCTGGAAACAAGACCCTGAGTGCCGAAACGAAAGCTTACGATTTCGCAAGCAACACGCCTTCTCTGTTCCTGAACCTGTCGCCCCTCTCGCCCGTAACCGGAGGAATCAAGCTGGAAGGAAATCTCACCTTCAATAATCAGCCAACCTCGTCCACCGCTACCGCCAATGATGGCACCGCAACTTACCGGTTCACGAAATATTCGACCGCATACGAGGCGGGCACCTATCTGAGATTCGAACCGGCCACGAGATTTCTCGTTCAACTCGATCTCGGCATGCGAAAGCAGACAAACTATGCTGATCCCGGCCTGACCGGAACATCTCTCCTTGCGAAAGCGAATATCCGTGGAGCATCGTCGAGCAAACTTCTCAATCCCGCTTTAACCGTGAGCTACGAAAGCAATCGCGCGAGCAATCCCGATTCCAAGTACAACTCTACGGGAATCGGCGCTTCCAATAGTTTTCGTCTGAGTGCGAGCGATACGGTAACTGCGTCCCTGGACTACCTCGCCAGCACTTACCCAGCGCATGCCCTGCTTCGCGCGGACAAAAACATCTCCGGCCGTGTGAGCCTGATCCACGTTTTCACCCCAAAATGGTCCTTTCTCGCGGATGTGAGCTACACAACGAACACGTCTTCCATCGCCAATTCTTTCTCCTACAGCCGCATGAGCGGCGGCGCGGGGATCGGCTGGTCTTTGTAGTGGAAGGGTGAGTTGAGTCTAGCTGCTCCGAATCTCACGACAAATTTTATTAGATTAATTAGGTCAGACTTATAGTTGATTATCTTTATCGAGTATAAGTCATTGCTTTCAAAAACATTTTTTAAAGTCGGCAAAAATTGCTCCGATAGGTCCTGTGAGAGTTCGGCAGGGATTGCCGGGTCTCACAAGTAGTC